>NZ_CALMPD010000075.1 GCF_937871865.1 uncultured Legionella sp. | reverse complement strand
TCCCTCAAGATGACCAATATTGGTTTTGACTGAACCTATGGCACAATATTCTTTTTTATCCGTATGAAACGCTCTGGTCAAAGCGGTTACTTCTATCGGGTCACCCAAAGAGGTTCCTGTTCCGTGTGCTTCAACATAGCTAACGCTTTCAGAAGAAGCCCCGCTTTGTCGTAGAACCTCAGTAATTAATTTTTGTTGTGCTTCCAGACTGGGAGCGGTAATCGATTTGCTTTTGCCACCATGATGTACGCCTGAACCCTTTATAACTCCATCAGGACTTACGCAAAACCCTGTAAATTGAGAAATAGATCAAGTATCAAAGAGCTGATGGATCACAGATTATTGTTTTGAGGTGTAGTAATCTACCGTAAATTTCTACGCTTCGTTATAATAATGTCTCGCCCAAAAACAATAAAGTGACACGTTTGGATTATTGCCAGTATTATTCAGCAGCCAAATTAACTACACATTAACAAATTTTGCTGAGCATGTAGATTCCCTGTCTCATGATATGGTGAATCGCTATTTAAGGGATGAGAGGTTAACCCCCAGGTTAGTCTGGGAGCATACAAAGGTTGATATTAAACAAAGTAAAAGTGGGTTTATTGTTTTTGACGATAGCATTTTAGACAAGAATCATTCTCGACATATTGAATCTGTTCGCTGGCAATATAGTGGCAATGCACATGGGATTGTTCGTGGGATTGGCCTGGTAAATTGTATTTATATTAATCCCGAAACGAAAGAATTTTGGTTGATTGATTATCGAATTTTTGATCCTGAGCGAGATGGTAAAAGCAAAGTAGACCATGTGCAGGACATGCTTAAAAACGCTTTATATTCCAAGCAGCTAAGCTTTACAACCGTGTTGGTTGATACCTGGTATGCCAGTAATAAGTTTATGTTATTTGTCCACAATTTAGGTAAATATTTTTATTGTCCTATTAAGCGAAATCGCTTAGTAAGACCAGCGGGTACAGAGGAGTACTATAAACCCGTTACTGAATTGAACTGGACCGAAGAAGATTTAACACTTGGTAAAATAATTCGCCTTAAAGGAATGCCTGGAGATTTTTATATGAAACTGTTTCGTGTACCTGTTTCTACCAACAGGACCGATTATGTAGCGACTAACGACCCATCTCAACATTGCAGTCATGATACTCAAAATGTGTGTGCTATGCGCTGGTATATTGAGCAGTTTCATCGTGAAATTAAACAGCTAAATGGCGTGGAAAAATGCGAGTGCCGAAAACAGCGTATACAGAGAAATCATATTGCGTGCGCGTTACTTGTTTGGGTTAGAATGAAACAAATAGCCTATACAACAAAAGAAACCGTTTATCAGATAAAAAGAAGGCTCTTGCATAATTATTTAATTCAAGAGCTGAAAAGCCCTTCCGTTTTGATGGGTTTTGCGTAAGTCCTGTTTAAAACAAGAAGCAGCAGAACATCAGAATGAATCCATTGCAATCATAGGAATGGCGTGTCGCTTTCCTGGAGGATGCAACACGCCTGAAGCATTCTGGGAGTTTTTGCAAAGAGGCGGCGATGGCGTCAGTGCAATGCCTGAGAATCGTTTTAATATAGCTGATTTTTATGATGCAGATGCCAGTGTTCCGGGGAAAAGTTATGTCAAAGAAGGCGGCTTTCTAACGGAAGATATTCGCATGTTCGATGCGAATTTTTTTTGGAATTTCACCCAGAGAAGCCATTGTTCAGTGGAACCAATGCCCATATGATTATTTCTGAAGGAACTAATGAGCTGCCTGTTTCCGCGGTCAAAAGCGAACATGTATTGGTACTTTCTGCGTTGAATCAAGGCACACTAAACCAGATGGTAAAAAACTTCTATCATTTTTTGCACAATGAAGTGAACAACATGATTTGGGTGATATTTGCTTTAGTGCGAATACAGGCCGTCAGCATTTTATAAAAAGGATTGCTTTTGTTGCTGGAGATATAGCTGCACTTAAAATAAGCATGGAACATTACCTGAATGATAGTGCTGATGAGAACGTGACATTGGCACCACCAGAAGAGATGACTGTTCCTGAGAATACACAAGGATATACCTTGAGAGAGCAGGCGAAATTTTATTGTTCAGGTGCTGATTTGAATTGGGATGAACTATACCCCAAAGAACAATTTAATAAAGTCATACTACCAACCTATCCTTTCCAGCGTAAACCATTCTGGTTTGTGCCTTCAGAGAAGGGGAAGCAATCCATCGCTCCTGTCAAATCAGGTAATCCGCTTTTGGCTACTACGTTCTCCTCACCTTTGGAGCAAAAGCAATTTATCTTTAATATCAGTCCAGAAAATGTACCTGAATTGAACGATACCAATAATCTGATGCATGTGGGCTATTTCATCGAAATGATCAAATTGAATCTGAACCTATCCGATTTTATCATCGTCTTTATAGAATTCATTTCTGCTATTACTTTTGTAAAAGGCAAGGAAAAATCAATCTGCCTGATTGTGAGCTCTTCTGGCGATGCTCTGGATCTCCAGTTTTTTTCCCTGGATGCTGGCAGTTCAAAATGGAATTTGCATGTAAATGCTCAAATAAAACCTGAGCTCGCGAACAAGCCTGAATCACAGGGATCGATAGGAACTATCCAGAGTCAGTGCATGCACACTTACGGTAGTGATGCGTTTTACGAAGGCTTGAGTAAGCGTGGTGTAGCCCTTGGGGATAGTGTTAAATGGATAGATACTCTCTGGGTTAATAAGGGAGAAGCTCTTGCTCGTTTTAAACAACGAAAATACAACTCTGGGATATGGGATGCCTGTGCGCAGCTGTTTCATGCGGCTTTAGCCGATGAAGAGGCTATGTTTATGGTGCATCGATGGGATGAGGTGCTGATTGCCTCTTTGCCTGAACAATCTGAACCACTCTGGTGTCATCTTAAATTAAAGGATAGGACAAATCCCGAAATCTTATACGGTAGTTTTGTGCTGTTTAATGAGCAAAGGGAAGTATTTATTCAATGTACTGATTTTGAAATGCATGCTGTTAATCAGCAATGGATGGCTGAATTCATGAGAAATGATGAAGATCAGGAGCAGGAAGAATCAATCGTGTTAAAACAGCTTGGCGAACTTGCCCTTGAACAACAGATCCAATCCTTGTGCGATTATCTTATCGATTCATGCTCTAGTGTATTGGCAATACCTAAAGATGAACTTGGTGCAAAAAGTATCCTAAGTGACATGGGCATTGATTCCATCATCAATCTGACGTTAAAAAATGATTTTCTTACAAAAACGGGTATTAACATTCCATTAAATTTGTTAATGGAATCCAGTACAATAGAAACACTGGCTCAATCATTGGTTTCCCTGATTGCCGAGAAGCACCAAACACCAACGGTGACAAAAGATAAATCCAGTTTATGGTTTACTAAACCCGGGCGAGGCTCGCAAAAAACACAGTTATTCTGTTTTCCTTATGGTGGTGGAGGCGCTTCCTTATATAAGGGTTGGCAGGAAAAAATGCCAGAAAACATCATCGTGGTTCCTGTGCAGTTACCTGGCAGGGAAAATCGCTTCCAGGAAGAGCCGTTCACCAGTATTTACCCGCTTATTGATACGCTGAGTGAGATTATTGGCCCTGAATGCAATAAACCTTTTGCCTTTTATGGTCATAGTGCAGGGGGGCTTATTGCTTATCGATTGATGAAACGCCTGACTGAAAATCCCGTATATGCAAAAAACTGCAGACAACTTTTTGTAGCAGCCTATAGTTCACCATTAATGCACCCCAATCCTTGGTATCAACAGTTTATATTAAAATTACAGCATGCTGGATTTCAGGGCGTACCTGATTTGACTGAGTTGCAACAGTGCAGAGCAGATCAGCTGGCCGTGTTTATGGAGCTAATGGAACTTGAAATTAATCTTGAACAATACGCAAAATCAGAAAAAGATTTGGAATTTATCAAGCTGATGCTCTCCAAATTAATGGCTGATTTGCAATTGGTTGAAAGCTATCAACACAAAGATGCTGAGCCTCCCTTAAGTGTCCCGATTACAGCTTTTCATGGAGACGCTGATGACCGGGTCAACGCTGAAGACATGCAAGCTTGGAAATCTCTGACTAGTTCACATTTTCATTATGTGAATTTCCCGGGGGATCATTTCTTTTTACATAAGAATCAATATCAGGATTTGTTGATTCATACTATCATCAAAATTCTGCTTGATGACCCCCAAAAAAAATCATAGCGATATTTCACAAGTAGCCCGGGTGCAGCCTGGTGAAATCCCGGAAGGACATCCGCAGCATGATACATTTAATTGGTACTCGCTTCGCACTGCATCCGGGCTACTAATAACGTGAATGGCAGAGTTAATTAGTCAACTCTTCGCGATTCTTAAAATAATCGAGCGCTTGAGGGTTGGCTAATGATTGCAAGTTATTTACTGGTAGGCCATGAACTACCTGCCTGACAGCAACTTCTACAATTTTCCCGCTGATGGTGCGCGGAATATCCTGTACTTGCAGTATTTTAGCCGGAACATGTCTCGGAGATGCATTTTCACGAATAGTACATTTTATGGTTTTAATTAATTCCTCACTTAATAATACACCGTCCCGTAATTTAACAAATAAGACAATACGAACATCATCAAGCCAATCTTGTCCAATGACAATGCTATCGATTACTGATTCTATTTTCTCAACCTGTCGATAAATCTCAGCTGTTCCTATGCGAACTCCGCCTGGATTCAATACTGCATCTGATCGTCCATAAATAATTAAGCCATTATGCGCGGTCACTTCTGCGAAATCCCCATGAGCCCAAATTCCCGGGAATCGGTTAAAATAAGCATTAGTGTATGCCGATCGGTCTTTATCATTCCAGAAGCCTACAGGCATTGACGGAAAGGGCATAGTGCATACTAATTCACCTCGTGCTTGGCTAAGTGAATGTTCCTCTTCATCAAATACCTCAACTGCCATACCTAAACCGATACATTGCAGCTCGCCTCTGTAGACAGGTAGCATAGGATTGCCTAATGCAAAACAGGAGATAATGTCAGTACCTCCTGAAATGGAGCTGAGTTGAATGTCTTTTTTAATTTGTTCATAGACAAAATCATAGCTTTTATGAAGTAATGGTGAGCCTGTCGACAGGATGCAACGAAGATGAGATAAATTACATTCTTCTTTTGGTTTTACCCCAGCTTTTTCAATTGAAGAAATAAATTTTGCGCTGGTACCAAAAACGGTAATCTGTTCTTCTTCTATTATTTGAAACAATCGATTGTTTTGTGGATAGGTCGGCGAGCCTTCGTATAAAGTCAGGGTAGCTCCCAGAGCAAGTGCTGATACAGTCCAATTCCACATCATCCAGCCACAGGTTGTATAAAAACATAGATTATCTGTATCACCTAAATCAGTATGCAGTCCAAGCTCTTTAAGGTGTTGTAGCAGGGTGCCTCCAGCTCCATGAATAATACATTTAGGTTTTCCTGTGGTACCTGAGGAAAATAAAATATATAAGGGATGCTCGAAGGGGAGTGAAACGAAATCACAATGAGTTGCAGGTTTTATAAAGTCATCCCAGTAGAGTGCTTTTGATGTTTTTGAGAGCTTAATTTCTTCATGAATATTAGGACATATAACGATTTGGATTAATGAAGACATTGCATCTTGTAATTGCACTATCTTCTCTGCGCCACTATGGATTTTTCCTTGATATTGGTGCCCATCACATATAAATAATACTTTGGGTTCGATTTGTCCTAGCCTGTCGATTGCTGCCTGCGCCCCAAAATCTGGGGAACAGGATGACCAGACTGCACCTAAGGATGTTGTGGCCAACATGGCTATTATTGTTTGTGGTACATTGGGCATGAGTGCTGCAACCCGATCACCTGTTGTAACTCCAATTGCTTTAAGGCCTGCAGCGCATTGAGCTACCTGGACATATAATTCTTCATAGCTAATGCTCTGTTTTTTATTCTCTTCATTAATGCTTACTAATGCAGTATGACTGTCTCGACGCGATAAGAGTTTTTGGGCAAAGTTAAAACGAGCTCCAGTAAACCATCGCGCATCCAGCATGCTTTCATAATAATTAAGTACATGGTGTGGTGGGGTATCGAAGGTCAGATTAAAAAAATCACAAAGAGTTTGCCAAAACGAATCAGGGTGTTTGATAGACCAGGTATGTAAATCTTGGTAACCCTCAAAAACCTGACAATTCTTTTCTGCTGCATAGAGCATGAATTGCCCCATTTTTGTATTTTGAGGGTGTTTAGGTGTCCATACTATTTCGTTCATTAAATCTTCTCTCTTGCTATGTCGCTTCCCTTTCGATTGTCCTGATAATGGGCAAACAGAAGGCCTTTAATTTCATCCAGACTGCTTAATTTTCTGTCATTTTTTGCACGCCAGAGAAATATCAACAGGTCATTTTATGGCTAATTACATGGGTTTGCCAATAATGCATTAGCTACTTTGGATTGGTTTTTTCGTCCTAATGCTTTGCATATCATATCCCCGGCGGCTACGATTTTAAAAATATCGACACCCGTATGAATACCTAAGCCATGCATTAAATAAAGCACATCTTCTGTTGCTATATTTCCGCTAGCACCTCTTGCATAAGGACAACCACCAAGGCCGGCAACTGAGCTGTCAAAACGGTGGACTCCATAATGCAAAGAGGCATAGATATTGGCTATAGCCTGGCCGTAAGTATCATGGAAGTGCATGGCTAGACGCTCCAGGGGAATCAGCGGGAGTACTTTATCTAAAACCAGTTGGGTTTGTTTGGGGGTGCCAACACCTATTGTATCGCCCAGGGATACTTCGTCGACCCCAAGATCGATGAGCCGTTGGGTGACCTCTGCCACATCTTCAGGTGGAACATCACCTTGATATGGACAACCAAGCACGCAGGAAATATAACCTCGAACTTTAATGTGATTTGATTTTGCCAACTCCATTACCGGTTTAAAACGTTCAATACTTTCTTGAATGGAGCAGTTAATATTACGTTGATTAAACAATTCACTTGCAGCTGTAAATACTGCAATTTCGCGGACACCTACTTCAAGCGCTTTAATCATTCCCCGTTCATTAGGAACCAATGCAGAATAGGCTATGGATGGATTTTTATTTATCGAGCTAAATACCTGCTCGTTGTCTGCTAGCTGAGGAATAGCTTTTGCTGAAACAAAGCTGGTTGTTTCTATGTGTTTTAAGCCTGATGCACTTAGTAGATTAATCAGTTCTATTTTATGTTCGCTGGAAACAAAAGATGACTCATTTTGCAGACCATCTCTAGGGCCTACTTCTATTATTGTCACTTGTTGTGGATAGTCCATAATCGTCTCAGTAGTTTATGAATCAGATTCACTTAATGAAAGTAATTCTGCTCCTTCACCTACCTGTGCTCCCACGGTGTAGAATATTTCCTGGAGCACGCCATCTATAGGTGCGTGAATTGTATGTTCCATTTTCATTGCTTCAAGAACAATCAAGCGCTCACCAGCTTTAACCTGATCCCCTATGCTTTTTAATACAGCCACGACGGTCGCCGGCATTGGCGCGGTTAACTGCCCTTTATGCTGCGCGGATGAGTCTGATTTATTCCATCTAAATCGCTCAATAGATATGACCTCTTGTTCCGTATACACGGTCAGATGATGTTCATTGGAATCAACAACAGCTTTATAATTTTTATGCTCTGTTTCGATTCTCAGATGGTGTCCGTTGAGGTGAGCCGTTATGTGGTGTTCTTTATTATTTAAGCTCAGGTTAAAGCTTTTTTTATCGATAGGTTTGATTTGCGCTTCAATTACAGTATCTTCTTCCTGATATCGCCATAACCAGTGTCCTGGCACATGCATCTGCCAGGCAAAAGTATCTTTGAGTAATGGGTCTGTAATTTGATTTACTGTACTTAAATAATCAAAACTTATTGCGAGTAGCAAGCCCAGATTTTTGTCTGGATTGGGTAAATTTATTATTTCTTTCCCTAAGAAATCAGTGCTGAGAGCTGCTTGTCTGAATTTGGAATGCTGGCAAATAGCTTTCAAAAAGGGGATGTTTGTTTTGACGCCGCCAATTAAGTAATGAGAGAGAGCTCGTTCCACGCGTAGCAGAGCTTCTTCTCTGCTTTCTCCCCAGACAATCAGTTTGGATATCATTGGATCATAATACATGGTGATTTCTGAATTTAGAGTGACACCTGTATCGATACGTAAACCATCGCCCGATGGTTCTTGTAGAAAACTTAATTGTCCAATAGAGGGGATAAAGCCATTATAGGGATCTTCTGCATAGATACGGCATTCAATAGCATGACCGTTCGTTTTGATTTCATCTTGTGTCAGCGGCAGGGGCTCGTTGGCTGCAATTTTGAGTTGCCAGGAAACCAAATCAAGTCCCGTAATCATTTCTGTTACTGGATGCTCAACCTGCAAGCGAGTATTCATTTCCATAAAATAAAAATGATCTGTTCCATCCACTAAAAATTCAACAGTACCAGCACCTCTGTAGTTTATAGAGCGAGCAACTTCGCATGCGGCCTGAGCCAGATTGTGGCGCATAGAAGGAGATAAATCAGGTGCGGGTGCTTCTTCAATGATCTTTTGATGCCTTCTTTGAATGGAACAATCTCTTTCAAATAAATGGACTACATTACCATGATTGTCAGCCATAATTTGCAATTCAACATGGCGCGGATTAAGAACCAATTTTTCTATAATCATGGTGTCATCAGCAAAACTTGCTAATGATTCTCGTTTTGCTCCTGCTAAAGAATCGCTGAACTCAGATTCATTATGGACTGCGCGCATTCCTTTACCGCCACCACCATTTGCAGCTTTAATCAGCACAGGGAATCCTATCTTTTCTGCCTCAGACAGTAGCCTTGCTTCAGATTGCTCGCTGCCATGATAACCTGGGGTTAATGGAACATTGGTCGGTTCGAGCAACTGTTTTGCCAATTGTTTGGATGCCATAGCATCCATTGCTTCAATAGACGGGCCTATGAATACAATTCCTGCATCGTCACACGCCTTAGCAAATTTTGGATTTTCAGATAAGAAACCATAGCCTGGATGTATGGCTTCAGCGCCGGTATCTTTTGCTGCTTGTATGATATTCTCAATATTTAAGTAGCTGTCTTTTGCCGCTGCTTCACCAACATAACATGCTGTATCAGCCAACTGAACATGAAGATTGTTTTTATCTACAGATGAATAAATTGCTATGGTATGTATACCCATGGAGCGTGCAGTTTTAATGATTCTGCAGGCTATTTCACCTCGGTTCGCGATTAGAATTTTGTTAAACATGCAGGTTCCTAGCTCCAGTTCGGTGTTTCTTTATTTAAAAAAGCATGAAGTCCTTTTTGGCCTTCAGCTGAAATTCGTTTATGAGCGATGAGCGATGCCGTGTAATAAACCAGTTCCTCATTTATTTCCTTGGATGCAACATAGCGTGCGAGCTTTTTTGATTGTGCAACAGCTTCCGGCGCATTCTTACTTATTTGATTTGCATAATTGAGTGTAAAATCCAATAATTCCTCTTCAGGAATAAGATGTTGGATGAGATTTAAAGACAAGGCTCGTTGTGCATCTATCGTTTCTGCACTCATGAAGAGCATTTGTGCAGCACGTAAGCCAATAGCTTGTACCACATAAGGGCTAATCACTGCAGGTATCAATCCTAATTTAACTTCAGAAAAACAAAATCGGGCTGAATTAGCCGCAATGGCAATATCACAGGCAACTGCAAGCCCAGCTCCTCCACCGAAGGCGGAGCCGTGAATCATTGCTATTGTTGGTTTGGGGCTTTGGTGGATGGCATGCATCAGATTACCTAGCACCATAGTATCTTTCAGATTGTCTTCTTCACTGTAGTTGATCATGCTCTGCATCCATGCCAGGTCTGCGCCAGCACAAAAATGTTTGCCATTCGCTTTAAGCACTATAACTTTAACCTGATCATTATTTATTGCTGCATCAAGTTGTTTGTGCATTTCTAACAACAGATGATTGTCGAATGCATTGTGTTTGTTTACTCGATTTATAGTGAGCAAACAAATTTTGTCTTGAATTTCGTGTAATAAATCACTCATTAATTTAATCCCTTTTACATGCGAAATACGCCAAAGCGTGTGGATTCAATAGGGGCGTTTAACGCTGCCGATAAACCAAGCCCAAGAATCATTCGTGTATCTTGTGGGGCAATTACGCCATCATCCCAAAGTCTGGCACTGGCATAATATGGATTGCCCTGAGTTTCATATTGGGCCCGCATTTGTGATTTAAACAACTCTTCTTCTTCGGCCGGCCAGATTGTACCTTGCTTTGCGTATTTCTCTCTGCTTACCTGAGCCAGCACATTGGCTGCTTGTTCTCCACCCATCACTGATATACGCGAATTCGGCCAGGTCCAGATAAAGCGCGCATTGTATGCCCGACCGCACATAGCATAATTACCCGCGCCAAAACTTCCACCCACAATAACGGTGAATTTGGGAACATTTGCATTTGCAACGGCAGTAACCATTTTAGCACCATGCTTGGCAATGCCTGATGCCTCGTATTTTGAGCCAACCATAAATCCTGTAATATTCTGTAAAAAAATCAATGGAATTTTACGTTGACAGCACAACTCTATAAAGTGGCTTCCTTTTAAAGCACTTTCACTAAATAAAATGCCATTGTTGGCAATAATACCTACAGGATAGCCGTATATATGTGCAAAACCGCAAACGAGAGTGGTTCCAAACAAAGCTTTAAACTCATCGAATACTGAGCCGTCAACCAAGCGAGCAATAATTTCTCTTATGTCAAATGGTTTTCTGGGATCAGCCGGAACGATGCCATTTAGCTCTAGGGCATCATAAAGTGGTTCAGCAGTATCAATACGTTTTATTGTTTCTATTTTTTGGCGATTCAGATTACTTATTGCGATTCTTGCCAGGTGTAGGGCATGAGCATCATTCTCTGCATAATGATCAGATACTCCTGAATGTTTGCAATGCACTTCAGCCCCACCTAATTCTTCAGCACTGATCACTTCTCCCGTCGCTGCCTTAACAAGAGGGGGGCCGCCCAGGAAAATCGTTGCCTGATTTTTTACCATAATGGATTCATCAGCCATTGCTGGAACATAAGCTCCTCCTGCGGTACAAGACCCCATAACTACTGCAATTTGAGGGATATTCTGGGCCGACATTTGTGCTTGATTATAAAAAATTCGTCCGAAATGCTCTTTGTCTGGAAATACTTCATCCTGAAGGGGTAAAAAAGCACCTCCTGAATCGACAAGATAAATGCAGGGCAAATGATTTTGCAGGGCTATTTCCTGAGCTCTTAAATGCTTTTTAACGGTTAATGGGTAGTAAGTTCCACCCTTTACTGTGGCATCGTTGACTACAATGACACATTCAGTTCTGGATATTCGACCAATACCCGCTATAATTCCCGCTGCAGGGACCTGGTCATTATATACCTCGTACGCTGCAAGTTGGGAGAGTTCCAGAAAAGGGCTGCCTGGATCTAATAATTGCTGGAGTCTTTCTCTTGGCAGCAATTTACCGTGCTGTAAATGTCTGGTACGTGCCTTTTCATCTCCGCCAAGTGCAATTTCATTGACTCTGAAACGCAACTCCTCAACCAGAGCGTTCATTACAGATTGATTTTCTTTATATTCCTGCGCAGCAGTATTTATTTTACTAATAATTTTTGTCATTCCCTTACCCTCACCGAATTAAAATGACGCTCAAAACGATAATTGTCCATACTACCCAGACAATTGCGATAAAATGAGGCATTTCACGGCCTTTAATTACTCTGTAAATAAGAGCTGGTATGCCGGTGATAATGATTGGCAATAACATTAAAACCAATACTTTTCTGATTATCAGGCCCCATCCTGTTTGGCTAAATACAGGAGCGAGTTTGAGATTTACATAAATAAAGAAAAGGTCAATATAAACAATCAGGAGATGAGCGTATTTAGCAAAAACTACTATAAGAACACTTAGCAGCAGATATATAAGACTTTGTCGTAACATGTACATCCTTTATTTTTATTATTATTTTATAACTGGTCTGGACAGCAAGACCTGTACTACTTCTTTCTCTTAATCTCTACATCCTTCTACCTGTCCCTAGGGGACTATCATTAAGAAAAGTACGCCATCACTTTATCAAAAGACAGGAACATGTAGGTCGGGCCATGGCCCGACCTACATGTTCTGAATCAGAGGGCACTGTCATTTAAGTTAAGATGCTGTAGCCTGTATTAGCGTAGCGTAATACGGGGGCCATAGTTTCCCGCTGCACAATAACGTAAAGTTTCTTAACTTAATGCCAGTGCTCTCAGATTTTTCCCGAAGAACCTGGTCGTGCCATCAGGCCTATGACTAACCTGTTTTTTATAACAGTTCAATAGCCATTGCAGTTGCTTCGCCGCCACCTATACATAATGCTGCGACACCACGTTTTTTACCTTGTTGCTTGAGCGCATGCATCAATGTAACCAGAATTCGAGCACCAGATGCCCCGATTGGGTGGCCCAGAGCACATGCACCGCCGTGAATATTAACCTGTTCTGGATTTAATTCAAGCTGTGTAATGGCTGCCATAGCAACTACTGCAAATGCTTCATTTATTTCATAAAGATCAACATCTTTCTGACCCCAGCCAGCTTTGTTCATTACTTTACGAATCGCGTCTACTGGAGCGGTAGTGAACCATTGCGGTGCTTGGGCATGGCTTGCATGAGCGACAATACGAGCAAGCGGTTTTACACCACGTTTTTCTGCATTAGCTGCACTCATTAGTATCAAACTTGCAGCTCCATCAGATATGGAACTGGAGTTTGCTGCAGTAACTGTACCATCTGCCTGGAAGGCAGGTTTTAGTTGTGGAATTTTTGACAGTTTAGCTGCATCAGGACCTTCATCTACACTTACTGTAATATCGCCTTTGCGAGTCGATAAGGTCACTGACGCAATTTCATCTGCAAACGCTCCGCTTTCAATTGCCTTAAGAGCGTTATTCATTGAGCGGATAGCAAATTCATCTTGTTGTTCTCTGCTGAATTTGAAGTGATTTGCTGTCGCTTCAGCAAAACATCCCATCAATTGACCTTTATCATACGCATCTTCAAGGCCATCCAGGAACATATGATCTTTTAATTCGCCATGGCCGAGTCTATAGCCAGAGCGTGCTTTTGCTAATAAGTATGGAGCATTACTCATGCTTTCCATTCCACTTGCCAAAATGACATTAGCTGAGCCAGCCTGAATCAAATCATGAGCGAGCATGGCTGCTTTCATACCTGAACCACACATTTTATTGATAGTGGTTGCTCCAGCTGAATTAGGTATACCTGCTTTTATTGCTGCTTGTCGTGCTGGCGCTTGTCCGATTCCCGCTTGAAGTACACAACCGCTAATTACTTCATCTATTTCGGCAGATGTAAGGCCTGATTGAGTAAGAGCCGCCATATGGGCTATAGCACCAAGCTCCGGGGCTGTCAGGGCAGAGAAAGAACCGAGCATTCCACCCATGGGAGTCCTTTTTGCTGCAACAATAACTACATCATTTTGTTCCATGTCACTATTCCTTATGCTGTTTCTTTAAAAAGTTCACGTCCTATTAGCATTCTTCTGATTTCAGAAGTGCCTGCTCCTATTTCATACAGTTTCGCATCACGTAACAAACGCCCTGTGGGGTACTCGTTAATATATCCATTACCGCCCAGCGTTTGTATTGCTTGCAGGGCCATTTGAGTTGCTTTTTCTGCGGTGTATAAAATAACTCCTGCTGCATCTTTACGGCTTACCATCCCATTATCACAAGCGCTGGCTACTGCATATAAATAAGCGCGAGAGGCACTGAGATCGGTGTACATATCTGCTAACTTACCCTGAATAAATTGAAATTCACCAATAGGTTGGTTAAATTGTTTGCGCTCATGAACATAAGGCAACACAACATCCATACAGGCTTGCATAATGCCTACAGGACCTGCAGCAAGAACGGTTCGCTCATAATCCAGGCCACTCATTAAAACTTTAGCTCCTTGATTGATTTCTCCAAGGACATTTTCCATAGGTACTTCGCATTGCTCAAAAACGAGTTCACAGGTATTCGATCCCCTCATTCCCAGCTTATCCAGTTTTTGTGCTGTTTTAAAACCGGCCATACCTTTTTCAATCAGAAACGCGGTAATTCCTTTGCTTGCTGCCTGTTTGTCGGTTTTGGCATAAACAACCAATACATCTGCATCAGGCCCATTGGTTATCCACATTTTTGTGCCATCAAGTATAAATTTGTCACCTGATGCGCGAGCTTGTAGTTGCATGCTGACTACATCGGAACCCGAGTTGGATTCGCTCATGGCAAGTGCGCCAATAAATTCACCGCTAATTAGTTTAGGCAGATATTTTTGTTTTTGCGTACTGTCTCCGTTTAAATAGATTTGGTTAACGCACAAATTTGAATGAGCACCATAACTTAAACCTACTGATGCAGACGCTCTGGAAATTTCTTCCATAGCTATGGCATGAGCCAGGTAGCCCATATTAACGCCACCATATTCTTCACTGACGGTGATGCCAAGTAAGCCCATTTCTCCCAATTTTCTCCATAAATGATTAGGGAAGGTATTGGTTTCATCTATCTGGGCAGCCAAAGGAGCAATTTCTGTGCGGGCAAAGTGATAGACACTGTCTCGTAACAGGTCATATGTTTCGCCAAGTTGATACTTTAGTCCTGAGTGCATGGATGATATCCTGTTGCTGTAACAAATACCCAAGACTATACCCAATCGATTAAGTCTTGTCTATTCACTGACAGTATCAGACACAGTGTATTTTTAAAAGACTCTTTACCTAGATTAAAAAATAACCTAATCTTAACTTGAAGCTAAACCTTATTGATTGCTATACGTTTTTCCTGAAGTCCAGGCCGGCTAATCTGAACTATTACTGTGCATGGAATTCAGGTTTATATAGGAGATCTGCTCATGCGTAAACTGGTTTTATGGGGGCATGGTATTGGTGAGTATCGTGAAATGTTTGATTTATCTGAAGAGGATATTCATTCAAAAATATTAGAATACGGTTGTGGACCCAGTGCCGTAAATGTTCAGCTGTCCAAGGGCAATACCCCTGTAGTCAGTTGCGATCCTCTTTTTGTATTGGACCGAGATACTTTGTATTCAAAGTCAGTCATGATCTTTACCCAGATGGCTGAAGAAATATTGGCAGAACAAGAGCATTTTGATTTTAGCCAAAGTGGCGGTTTTGATAACTTGGTGGCCAATCGAAAGCAGGGCTTCGAGGCCTTTTTTTCTGATTACACTCAAGGAAAGGCCGAGGGGCGATATATCGGAGTCACGGATTATCATCTGCCATTTCCTGATTTCACTTTTGATTTTGCTTTGTGTTCGCATTATTTATTTGCCGATCTTGATGAGCAATCTGTAGATTTTCATCTGACGGTGATACGTGAATTAGCTCGAGTAGCGAAGGAAGTCAGGATATTTCCTCTAATTGATAAAGAAGAGAATACCTCTCCATTTTTGGGGCCTGTTTTATTGGGGCTTCAACAGGAAAATTATGGAGCTGAGGTTAGGGAAGTCGATTTTCACTTGCAAAAGTCAGGTAATGCCATGCTGAGAGTATGGGCACAACAATGCATAGTCTAGTTGTTGCAGAACTAGACTGTTTTGCTTCTCCATGTTCTATAGCTACATTCTGAAACACATAGTTGCAGATGTTCTTCACTATCTGAGTCAATTGAGTTTTCGGGGGCGTGAGGGACATGAAAAAATAAATTCTTATTTGTTGAATGGATTGGACTTCGTTGTTGGTGCGGCGTTGGTGAAGTATCTTGTTGAGCATCCTCTTCAATGTAGTCTTTTAATATAATTTCCCATTCGTTTAGCGCATCGTCAATTGAGCTTCGTGTATCTGGATCTATTCTAGTTAAATCATCAAGAATTTTGATGATTTTCTTTTTCATGTTGTCGTTCAATGAATCGTTAACAAATAAATTCTTCCAGGTTCGTGTCAGGTGAAATTCATAAACATCCTGAAATGATTGGTCACGTGTTATGGGGAACGTTGACTGATCTCCCCATAGTTCAGCAATGCTGAGTCCCGCAGCAAAAGAATCGGATTTTTGGGTTTTTATATTGTCATAAAGGGTTTCCGGGGCCAAAAATTCTAGTGAGCCAGAAATTGATGAGATTCTGGGGAGTTCTGCTTCATACGCAAAAGCATAATCAATAATTCTAACACCCATATTATCCGGATCTACCATGATATTTTCTGGCTTTATATCAGAGTGTATCAGTCCTAATTCATGAACCTGATTCTTAATGGCTTCCAATATAGCGAAAGTGAGTTGCATTTTTTGTAACGTGCTTAAAGCTGAATTATTAAGCAGTTCATAAAGATCGGAGGTTCCTGCGTTTCTCATAACGAGGTAGCCATGTGTTTTATCGAACACAGGCGTTTTGCAATGTAAAAGCGTGTTCATCTTGGTATAGGAGCTTTCGCGAATGACCATTGCTTGTGTAAATTTTTCCGTTAGCGAAATAACTTTACAAACTCTGGAGTGTTCTGGAGGTTTACTTTTAAATAAATAATTTTGCTCGGGAATGAGTACCCCTAAACTTTTAAATAGTTTGCTAAAGCCACCACTACTGCATTTTTTTTGCTCTAATACTTCAATTCGGCTGGTTTCGGATTTTTTTTCTTTGGTTCGCTTTAAAAGTGGATGAGTCAGATCAACCGTAACCGGTTTTTCATTCATTATTAATGTGTACTCACCATGCAGAATAAAGGACTCGGACTGTCCTAATAAATCACCAAGCAATTTTATCAATACGGGATCTGAGGGAGAACCGTGCAATAACTGAGTGGGATCAATAGTAAAATCGGACACTAACAACTCCTTTTGTTATGTAACCTTTCAAATGCATTGGAAACGCTATATGGAACGAAAACGAACCTGAAAGTCTCCTGAAAAATTCTTCTGGTTTTTTTGAGAGATAACGTTTCATGCACTTAACCGATTGAATTTTATTTTAAAATGGCAATTTATACCGCAAATTAATTGTGCCTAAAAATGTTCAGGACGAAATTATTTAACTTTGAAAAGTAAACTATAATAAAATTAATATACCCACTTCGTGCATCAATATCAATTTTCATAGGACCCGGAAATAGAGTACGGAATGATTATAAATGAGCGTATATGGATATTCATAAATTACTAATAAAACAGTTGGAAAGGGCAAATTGTTCCGTTGATAGCAAACCAGAGACTGACGAGCAATGGTTGGCTTTTATTAAACAGGTTAACAACACATATATAGAGGCTGATCAGGAGCGTTATCTGCATGAACGCTCTATGGAAGTCTCATCTCGTGAAATAGCTCGTATCCATAATGAAAAGGTCGTCGAAGAAAAAATCAGGGAATTAAATCAACAGATTTCAACTACAGCAAGACGGGCAGGAATGGCCGAAGTCGCAGTGACTATATTGCATAATATAGGAAATATATTAAACAGCTCCAATGTTTCAATTACTCTGTTAAAAAATAGTTTTAATCAACAGTACAAACAAAAACTACTAAGAGTTTTTGATATGTTATTGCAACATCAAAATGGTCTATCCGAGTTCCTCATTAAGGATCCTAAAGGCAAGTTAATCCCTCCATATGTTTTATCACTGTCTAAAATTATTCTGGAGGACGATGCCCAAAACCGGAATGAAATCGATAATTTAACCAATGATTTAAAACATATTTCCCAGATTGTCGACATGCAAAAATCAGTTAGTGGCTTATCCAACTTGAAGGAGCGCGTGTATTTACCTGATATTCTGGATATTGCATTGAGTATGTCAGTGAGTAACACAAATAATGAAGAGATCTGTATCATCAAAGAGTTTGATAACTGTCCTCTTATTGAAGGGGATAAATCCAGGTTATTACAAATATTAGTTAATATTATTCAAAATGCGAGAGATGCAGTACTGTATAATGCACCGAGCAGTGTTAAAGAAATCCGATTAAGTATCAATGAAATAGACAGCAATACGATACAGTTACTCATTAAAGATAATGGTGAAGGCATTAATCCTGATCATTTAGATCGTATCTTTTCTTTTGGATTTACTACTAAAGTAAATGGTCACGGGTTTGGTTTGCATAGTGCGTCGCTTTCTGCTCGTGAAATGGGTGGGGCATTGAATGCTGAAAGTTCTGGAGAAGGGCTTGGAGCAACATTTATATTAACGTTGCCAATTATGAGGCATTCTGAGCATAGAGGAGGTTCTAATGCCTGATGCAGAACTTCATATAATGATTATTGATGATAATCCAGCAATACATCAGGATTTTATTAAGGTGCTAACTACCACGACAACCAATGATAAAATAAGCGATTTGGATAAACAGTTGTTTGATGACGATCTGGATTTAAGTGCTAGTCATCAGGCCGATATTAATACTCAACTGCCTAAATTTATTTTTGATACTGCTTGCCAAGGTAGGGATGGGGTGGAAAAAATCAGACAATCTCTTGACTATGGCATTCATTACTCGCTTGCATTTGTTGATATTCAAATGCCCCCGGGATGGGATGGTATCGAAACAATCAAACGTATGTGGGAAGTAGATTCTGATATTCAAGTCGTTATATGTACTGCTTATTCTGATTATACTTGGGAAGAAACTGTTAAAAAATTAGGCTTAGGTGATAATTACCTTATCTTGAAAAAACCTTTTGATCTTATTTCCGTCAGGCAGCTTGCTTGTGCATTAACCAGAAAATGGGCATTGGGAAAAGCGGCCAAAAAAACTACCGAAATGCTGCAAGATACCATAGTGCAACGAACCGAATCATTACAACAATCCTTATCTTTATTGCGCTCAGCAATTGAATCTTCAGCAGATGGCATTCTGATTGTGGATTTAAATCAGCGCATTATCGATTTTAATTCCAAATTTCAGGAATTATGGAATATTCCTCCCGATATGTTAGAGAGGAGTAATAGTACTTTAATTAGAAACTATATGTTGAGCCAGTTAAATAAATCCAGCAGATATCGTGCTCAAATAAAATATCTTGAACGAGCAATTGGAGATATTAGCCAGACAATTATTAATTTACAAAGCGGGACTATTCTTGAGTGTTATTCACAACCTCATCGCCTAAATAACACAATTATTGGCCGTGTGTGGAGCTTCCGCGATATTACCGCGCGGGCCAATCTGGAGAGAAAGCTGGAATATCAGGCATCACACGACCTTTTAACCGGATTGCCTAACAGGGCATTGCTCATTGACAGAATTCAACATCTTATTGAATCTTCCAAGCGAAATTCCAGACAATTTGGCGTTTTATTTTTTGATTTGGATCGATTTAAATTAATCAATGACAGCTTGACGCATGAGGCCGGAGATATGTTATTGCAATTGGTTGCCATACGATGGTCGAATTTACTTCGTAAAGTAGATACTATTGCGCGAATTGGTGGTGATGAATTTGTTATGATAGTACCTGATGTTGCAACCGAAGAAAGTATTATTACTGTCGTTGACAAGATAATCCAATCATTGAATGCAGCATTCAGGCTTGCAAAACAGGATGTAACAATTACAACATCAATAGGTATAAGTATTTATCCTAAAGATGGAACAACAGTTAATTCTTTATTAAAAAATGCTGATTTAGCGATGTATCTTGCTAAAGACCGAGGTGGCAATCAATTTCAATTCTATAACAAACGGTTGAATGCTCATGCGGATAAAACACTGAAGCTGGAAACGGAACTTCGCCAGGCTTTGATTAAAAATGAATTTGTAATTCATTACCAGCCTCAATTTGATATGGACAATCGATGTTTATTGTCTGCAGAAGCTTTAATTCGCTGGAAGCACCCTAAAAAAGGATTGTTACTTCCTCTTGATTTTATTCCTACAGCTGAGGCGTGCGGATTAATCGTGCCAATAGGAGAGTGGTTAATTGAGCAGGTTTGTTTGCAAATTAAAAAATGGCACGATAAAGGTTTCCCTTGGATACGAATTGCAGTTAACATCGCAACGCAGCAGTTAAAGCAGGTCAACTTTGACAAAGTGGTAAGGGACATCTTGAATAAACATCAGATTGAACCTCAACTTCTGGAATTGGAAATTACAGAGAATGTGATAATAACTAATGCAGACGTATTTCGCATGATTCATCAATTAAAAGAAATTGGGGTCAAAATTGTTCTTGATGATTTTGGAACTGGCAATTCCAGTTTGAATTATCTTAAACATCTGAATATCGATGGGCTGAAAATTGATCAGTCCTACATCAAGAATATTACATCGTCCAGAAGCGACGAAGTCATTATCGAAGCTATTATTGCAATGGCTCGAAGTTTTAATTTTAAAGTGCTGGCAGAAGGAGTAGAAACCTCAACACAAATGAATTATTTAAAAAACTCTCATTGTGATGAAGTACAAGGATTTTTATTCAGTAAACCTATATCAGCTAAAGCGCTTGAAAAATTCCTGAAATAGCAGGACTATTCTTGATATAAAATTGCAATCTGGTATTTTCCAGTTCAATAATCTACTGCATACACTTTTTAAGTAGCATGCCATTTTATGGAGTAATTTTATGTATTCAATAATACGTCCATTATTATTTAAATTAGACGCTGAAAAAGCCCATAATCTTGTTTTATCTGCGTTAGATTATGTTCCCGGCTGGTGCTTCAATACACCTGATGGAGCATCGATTAAGGCAATGGGGCTCAGCTTTCCTCATCGAGTAGGATTAGCTGCTGGATTGGACAAAAACGGTGAGCATCTCGATGCGTTGGCCAAATTAGGATTCTCTTTTATTGAATTAGGAACGGTAACGCCGCGACCACAAGCTGGAAATCCTGCTCCGCGTTTGTTCCGATTGCCCCACGCTCAAGCTATAATCAACCGAATGGGCTTTAATAATCAGGGCGTTGATGCTTTAGTTACTCATGTTAAAAAAGCTCGATTCAAAGGAGTTTTAGGAATAAATATAGGCAAAAATAAGGATACTGCATTAGTGGATGCTGTAGACGATTACCGTGTTTGTTTACAAAAAGTTTATGAACATGCATCTTATGTGACCATTAATATATCATCTCCCAATACCCCTGATTTAAGGCAATTACAGCAGGGTGATTACTTGCAGCATTTATTATCACAATTACGAGATGAGCAGATGAAACTGTCTGATCATTATCAAAAGCATGTACCGTTGGTAGTAAAAATTTCTCCTGATGAAGACCATGAAACGCTGAAACACATGACTGAAATTATTTTGAGTAATGGAATTGAAGGTATTATTGCGACGAATACTACCTGTTCTCGCGATTTAGTGAAGAACCTGGTACATGGTGAAGAGCAGGGGGGATTGAGTGGCCAGCCTGTTGAGCAATTATCTACTGATTGTTTAAGACTATTAAGACAGTATGCTGGTGATGCAATTACGTTAATAGGTGTTGGTGGAATTGACAGTCCTGCTGTTGCACAAAAGAAAATTGCAGCCGGAGCTTCATTGATACAGGTTTATACCGGCCTGATTTATAAAGGACCTGGGCTTATCAGGCAATTAGTGAGAGGGGTATGATGTTTATTACCAAGGATCTAACCGCTCGCATGGAGGCCTGTATAAAGCAAACCCATATAGAAGTCACCAGTCAATATTCACAGGGCAAGATTTTAGATATTGGAGGGGGGGCTGCCTGTTTTTCAGGAGGAGATTCTTTTCTATCTCAGGTTATTGGATGGGGATTTAATACTCATCCGAAATTATTTAAAACTGAAATTGAAACCATAGAATATTTTTATAAAGCACTGAATCATTCGCGGATCGATATTGAGCTGTGTCCTTTTGTTGGCAACAAATTAGCTGCTCGTTTAAGTGCGCGCGGGTATATGGTCACTGAATTAAATACAGTTTCTGTATTTGATTTAAAAGAGCAACCTATTAAAAAACAGCCACTGCATTCTTATTTAATACGAGAGGTTCATGATTCAGAGTTAGAAGAATGGGCCAAGCGAGTTGCTATGGGTTTTGGATATCCCGAAGCGCAGGAACAATTTTCTCATTATGCTCGAGCCAAAGGCGTGACTGCTTTTGCCGCCTTTGATGAAGGCAATATTATTGCTGGGGCAACGGTTGCCATGCATGGGGATGTTTGTGATTTAGGTGTCACAAGCACTTTGCCTGCTTATCGTGGGAAAGGCTTACAAAAAGAGCTGTTGATAACCAGATTAAATTATGCCAGAGAGCACAATTTATTAGTAGCTACAGTGACCACGGAACCAGGTACAATTTCCGATCTTAATATTCAGAAAGCCGGTTTTCGCTCTGCATACACGCGTATTAAATTAACTAAAAATCAGATATAAATAAATCAAATATTAAGATTATTGGCACTTAAACGGAATAAGAGTTACAATTTAGCCCATTTGCCAACCTTAGACTGCCTAATTAATGAAAAATAATGTTCCTGTTAAAACCAGCGTATTATACAAACGCCTGTTAACTTATGTTAAGCCTTTTTGGCCTATTCTGGTTTTGGGGATTGGTGCCAATATATTATATTCCGGTATCGATGCCACGCTTACCTATATGACTAAACCATTTCTGGATAAAGGATTCATCAGTATTGATATGGATTTTGTTAAAAAAATCCCCTTAATTATCCTAATCGCGGTAACTTTGAGGGGACTGGTGAGTTCATTAGGCAGCTATTGTATGACCTGGGTTGCTCGCTCTGTTGTTAAGGTACTAAGACAGAAAGTATTTGGGCACATTATGCATTTGCCTGCTGACTTTTATGATGAGGCGACATCAGGCCAAATGTTATCAAAAATTATCTACGATGTAGAACAAGTCGCTCAGGTTAGTGCTGATGCTTTGACTGATTTTGTTCAAAATGTGTGTTTGGTTATAGGGCTGCTAACCGTCATGATGGTTATATGCTGGCAATTATCGTTGATGTTTTTACTCACCATTCCTTTTGTCGGCTTGATCGTTAATTATACTAATAAGCGTGTGAGAAAGATCAGTCATAGAGTACAACAGACTATGGGGGAAGTTACTGAAATAGCCGGTGAGGCTATAGAAGGCTATCGTGTTGTCCGTATTTTTGGAGGAGATGCCTATGAGTCTGATAAATTCAATAGAGCTACTGAAAACTCTCGCATAAATGATATGAAGGTTGCGATAAGCAAAGCAGTTAACGTGTCTGGCGTTCAGTTTGTAATCGCTTTAGGTATTGCTATGATCATCATGGCGGCAATTCAATTATCCTCTGTAATTACTGTCAGTGCCGGATCATTTTTGGCAATTATAGCTGCTATGTTGCAATTGGTTAAGCCAATGAAAACGTTAACTACTCTGAATGCAACGATACAAAGAGGCTTGGCTGGGGCTGAAAGCGTATTTAATCTACTTGATATGCCTGTAGAGCCAGAACAAGGTATAAAACTAGCCCAAAAAGCCTACGGCGAGCTTCAGTTTAAACAAGTATCTTTTGCCTACAGAAAAGGACAAAAAGTCTTGCATGATGTTAATTTCACTATAGCCGCTGGAACTTCTGTCGCTCTTGTTGGGCATTCCGGAAGTGGCAAAACAACAATTACCAGTTTATTGCCGCGCTTTTATGAAATTACAGAAGGCATGATTACCTTAGACAGCATTCCAATTAATCAACTGAGTTTAAGCAGTTTACGTGAGCAAATTGCGCTGGTATCTCAGCATATTACTTTATTTAATGACAGCCTGGCTAATAACATAGCCTATGGACGAAGCGATGTAAGCCGTCAACAAATTATCCATGCTGCTAAACTGGCCTATGCTGACGAATTTATCTCTAAGCTGCCTAATGGATATGATACTCGTGTAGGAGAGAATGGCGTATTGTTGTCTGGTGGGCAAAGACAACGAATTGCTATTGCTCGAGCGATATTAAAAGATGCACCAATATTGATTCTCGATGAAGCGACTTCTGCGTTGGATAGCGAATCTGAGCGGTACATACAGGCGGCCCTTGAACAAGTAATGAAAAATCGAACTACATTGGTGATCGCACATAGATTATCAACCATCAAAAATGTTAACAAGATCATTGTGATGCAACAAGGCCGAGTAGTTGAGCAAGGTTCCCATCAGGAATTACTGGATTTAAATGGACATTACACTCAATTATACAAAGTGCAACAATTAGGTCTGATTCAAGAAGAAGCAATCGCCTGATGTCATTTATTATTAATCAATTGTGGTACGGAACCCATCGATTACGATGGGGGCTCGTTCCTTTTTCATGGTGCTACGGCTTGATTAGCCGTCTCAGACGAAAATATCTTGAGGCCTGTTGTCAGATCACCTGTCCCGTTCCAATTTTAGTTGTCGGAAATATTACGGTTGGAGGGGTAGGAAAAACTCCGTTGGTTATTGCCTTAGCAAATAAAATGCGCCAAAAAGGTTTGAAGGTCGGTATAGTCAGCCGTGGTTATGGCGCTAAAATAAATACATTTCCCTATGAAATACAATTAACTGATTCTGCTAAATTGGTGGGTGATGAACCTTTATTGATAGCGCAAAAAACCAATTCTCCAGTAGTCATTGCCCCGAAACGGATGGAGGCCGTGCAATATCTTCTGGAACAACATAAAGTGAACATTATTATCAGTGATGATGGATTGCAACATTATCGAATGGGGCGAGCTATAGAGATTGCGGTCATTGATGGAGTTCGTGGGCTAGGAAATGGCTTATTATTACCAGCAGGTCCACTAAGAGAATCAGAATCTCGTTTGAGCGAGGTGGATTTCATTGTTGTAAATCAAGGTGTTTGGAAACATGCTTATTCCATGAATTTAATGCCTGGCAATATTACTAAAATGGCTACATTGGAAGAGTATTCTCCTGAAGAGCTCAACGGTGAGATTGCCGCTGTTGCTGCAATTGGAAATCCCCAACGTTTTTATTCCACTTTGGCTCAATTAGGGATAGAATTTACCCCTTATTCTTATCCCGATCATTATCAGTTTGAGTCTCATGATTTTAACCATTCAGAAACGCTCATCATTATGACGGAAAAGGATGCTGTAAAATGCCGTTCCTTTATCTCGGATAAGATGTATTGTTTACCCGTTGAAGCAGCATTAAGTGATGCCTTTTGGGACGCATTATGGACGCACAAACATTTACAAGGTTATTGTTAATATGATTTCAATACGAGTTTGGCTTGTTTTACTTTCGCTAATTTGCTTTTTAAGCACGAATGCATTTGCAGCTGAGGAAGCTACTACAGATGGGGTTGAAGAAGTGCTCAAACCTGTAGAACCCTTGGTAGGCAGCTGGTCTTTTTCCGGCATGGTTTCTAATGAAAGTGGTGATCGTTACGGTTATTTTTTTCAGGTGCAAAGACAAGGGTCTGATTTTCATGCAAAAACGGCATTAATTGATGGTCAAACCAATAAACTGGTTTTGTTTTATGAAGGTAATGAGAAAATTGAAAAATCGACTCAATTGAATTGGCAAGTGGGACGTTCTTTTATTCGTTATAATCCCATTAATGACAGTTGGATTTTTGGAGTAAAGACAGAAAACGAAAAAGGATTTAATTTCAAAGTTGATATGTTAAAACAGGATAGTGAAGCGAAAGAAACACTGGTATTAAGACCTGGAGTTGAGTTACAGGCCCTGCAAACCAGTCGTTTAAACGGACACATACAAACAGGCGCTGGCGGGAAGGAACAATTCGTTACTGGAAATAACGCCTGGTTCGGTAAAGTATGGTTTAGTCAGGATCAAGCCACATCACATGATATCAGTACTGCCTTTTGCCGATTAAGTAACGATAATGGCTTTTACTCTGCAAATCTAAAAGAAGCTGATGCAACAGGTGCGGCTGTTGCTGGCTGGCGTGATGCCTCAGGCAATAAAGTAAAAATGTCACAATTTCTTTCAATTAAGCCAATTGATTCAAATCAATGTCAACTTTCTTTAGGTCTGCCAAAAATTAATTTAAAAGTTTTAAATACCTTAGAGAATGGGAACAATACGCAACTGTCGGTTGCTGGTTTTTCTCAGAATAATCCCAAAGGATTTTGTTTTATCACGGAGCAATCCTTTGCTCAAGTTAAAGAAGCTGCAATAGCTGTCATAGAAGCTACGGCATAGGCTTTTCCGGCAGTTGCTGTGCCAGCACACTGGCAAGTATTAAGGCAATGGGAATGATTAACAACGCTGATTGATAGTCGCTCAGAGTAAAGATGCCTGGTTTTGCGCTGCTGGCATCTAACAAATAACCTACAAAAGGCTGCAATAAAGGAGCTGAGAGCATTGCCAGAGTATTGGTGAAGCCCGTACAAGTCGACAATGATTCTGGAGGTGCTAATTCATTGGCAATAGAATAAGCCAGCATGTAGGCTCCACAACACAATCCAATAGCAAAAAGCAAAACACCTATCAATATAATATTATGAGTTGGTAAATACAGTGTAATCAGAAATAATAACGCTGTAGACAAGCATGAGGTGTGAATGAGTGGTTTACGTTTAGTGAGTATTGATAGCTGGCCAAAGAGCGGGCAACTTAATCCAGCTCCTAAAAGTATCATTGAAGCAAGTATGCTCGCGGTCTTGACACCGCAATCGAGTTTTAATTGCAGAAAAGGAACTGCCCACATTGCAGCAAAAACGGTGATTACAGAAAACTCAAGGCATACAAATATTCCATTAACCCAGGCTAGTTTATTTTTTAAAATAAGGACTAATTGATCTTTATAATGATAATTAATATTGATTTGGGGCTTATGGTTGGGAATTAATCTCCAACATAACGCGGTTATTAATAAACCAGTTATTCCTGCTATAGAAATAAAATATCGCCATCCACATGAGTTGATGAAGGTTCCCATTCCTATCATACCAAAGACGGTTACTGTAAACCCTAGCGTTTCTGATAATCCAATCATAAAAGCATATTGTTTCAATGGATAATGCTGACGTAACAAATGGGATAATCCCACAAAAGCAAATGCAGAACCTGCTCCAATGATTAATCGCCCTAGAAAAAGGAAGGGTAGGGTATGGGCTGAGGCAAAAATAAAACATCCTACGGAGCATAATGCTGCATTTACCGCCAGAAGAGTCCGGGTATTGTAGCGGTCAAAGAGCAATCCAACGGGAATTTGATATGTGGTATACACATAATAAAAGGAACTGCTTAATAAACCGGCCATTAGTGCAGAGAGATTTTGTTCGTGCATTATCTGACCTACAACTATTCCTGAGGATAATTGCAAGAAAAATTGAAACAGCAGAAAGAATACACCCACCAGCCAAATAACAGTTTTAGGTGTTTGACGTTTTATAGTATTTATCAATGGTAATCTATTATGTTTATAAAAGAAGCGAATATATAGCATCATCGGGATCGTGTAAATTTTTTTTAGTTTTGCCTTGGGGTTGTGAGCCAATTTTGTTTATCACATAACAGCCTGTCGTTGCGAGCGTTGTTCACTTTGTTCGTAAAGACAACTTATTTGTCACTCATTAATAATTTGTTTACGAAGCTAAAGAGAAGCCAAGTTGGATATTGGCAGATATATATGGTTTAGAACGTGTTAAAGTATGATAGATATTTTTTATATTTTTATTCTATAATTATAGATAATATTTATCGTTGAGCAGTTCATGAATTTAAGAGACTTGCATTATTTTATTGTTTTAGCTGATTTGAAACATTTTGGCGAGGCGGCCAAGAAATGCTATGTCAGTCAACCTACGCTCAGCATGCAGATAAAAAAGCTGGAGGAAACACTCGGGGTGCACTTATTTGAACGAACTAATAAAAACGTTTTTTTGACTGATCAGGGCACGGCTTTATTGGCTAGAGCTAAAAAAATTATGATGTTGGTTGACGAAATGAAAGATCTGGCTCGAAACTCAACGGATCCTTTTTCAGGCGATTTACGATTAGGAGTTATTCCGACTGTTGCACCTTATTTGCTGCCATTGATTATGCCTGAGTTGAAAAGCAAATATCCCGATTTGAAAATTTGGTTAATTGAAGACCAGACACATCGCTTAATCAATAAACTGGATAATGGAGAAATCGATGCCGCAATAATGGCACAGCCTGTTGAGGGTTCTTTTTCCCGTTTAAATTTATTTGAAGAAGATTTTTATTTTGCTTGTGCTGCTTCTAGTCCTCTGGCGGGTTTCGAAAAGGTCACAATAGATGTTTTAGCTACTCAACCTGTCATGCTTTTAAAAGAAGGCCACTGTTTGCGTGAACAAGCTATGGCGGTTTGTCAGATGGCTAAAGTAAACGATGTTGCTGATTTTACTGCTACCAGCCTGGAAACCTTACGACTTATGGTGCAGTCGGGGATGGGGGTTACTTTATTACCCGCATTAGCCGCACGTATGCATTCGTCCAGTCTATTAAAATGTATTCCCTTTGATTCGCCAGTGCCTTCTCGTACGCTTGCTTTATTTTGGCGCTCAGGGACTCCTAAAATTAAATGCCTGAATTCTGTTGGTGAACATATCTTACAAATAACCCAAAAACTATTAGTTTAAGACTGCTGGTATCCCACTCTAAAATCTTTGCCTGCGATGGTTCGGAGCCCAGGTTTAAGGATGAAGCAAGCCTTGGATTTAAGCTACTGAATGAATTTTGATGATCATTCCCGCTTGAGGGTGATCCAGATAATACACTTCACTACCTTTTAAGCGTTGCTTTTGCACAATCGCAAAAGAGGACTGAGGGTTTGATGCTGGTGATGCTTGCAGATCAGTATCTAATAGATAATAGTTGCTTTTTCTTACCCTGAGGCTTCCCTGAACTATCCAGCCTTTATTATTTAAGGTCGGTAATGTCACCTGACTTTGGTTATTGGCTGGTTGTCTCCAGGAGTAATGCCCCAATACCTGATAGTGTGATTTACGGCTGAGCAGATAATATTCATTGCTTAATCCTGATTGAGATGCTGGTAGCAATTCATAGGAGTTGCTTGATTTTCCGGTACTGCTTTTTAAGGTAATTCCTTTACTATTCACCGGGATCAAAGGAGAGTTTAAATCAAGTTCATTTGTTGCTGAGGCTGCTTGAGGATGGGCAAAAAAAATGACGTCTATTTGATAACTTGATTTAGCCAGGGTGAAACTGGAATATAAGATACTGAGTGTAACTATAAGTAATCTGTACATGAGGTTGTCATCATTTTTTTTCAAGTATTATACCTATCTGATAAGAATAATACATAGCCGCATATGATAAAACTGTAACAGCCTAATAAGCTCCGTAAAACTCCTGTATCGATATATCGTGGTTGCTTATTCAACCACAATATTAGGGAACTTGTCTGCATAATTTATCGGTCTTTTGGTCAGTTCGATAGAACTTATCAGAGCGGTTTTCAGAAAGGCATCTGTTAATTCGTCTCTTGGTTGGGTTGCTGTAGGTTTTCCTTCATCACATTGTGCTCTTATCTGGCCGTTTAATGGCAATTGGCCCAGTAAGCTTGTGTTATTGTTTGCACAAATATTTTTAGCCCCACCTTCACCAAAAATAGTTTCTTCATGCCCACATTGACTGCAAATATGAGTAGCCATATTTTCGATAACACCCAATACATCAATTCCTGTTTTGGCAAACATGGTTATGGCTTTTTGGGCATCAAGAGTTGCTACATTCTGTGGTGTTGTTACCACAATCGCTGCAGTAAGAGGAATTTTTTGCACCAAGGTTAATTGTATGTCACCGGTGCCTGGGGGCAAATCAATAAATAAATAATCTAAATCGTCCCACAAGGTAATATCCAGCATCTGAATTAAGGACTTGGCCAGCATTGGTCCTCGCCAGATAAGTGCTTGATCCATGTCGGTGATATAGCCAATAGACATGGCCTGAACGCCATGTGCCTGGACTGGTAAATAGTGATCGCCACTCACTTGAACGGGTTCAGTTGCACCGAGCATTAATGGTATGCTCGGGCCATAAATATCTGCATCCAGTATTCCAACTCGAGCACCTGATCGTGCTAAAGCAGTAGCGAGATTGACCGTTACCGTAGATTTTCCCACGCCGCCTTTTCCAGAAGCAACAGCTATCGTGTTTTTGACTCCTCTTAATCCTTTACCTGCCATTTGGGTTTTATGAGCTCTGATAAATTGATCAAAGTTGAGGGTTATGTGCTGATGAGTGAATTGGGCTTTTAATTCAGACAATGCAAGATCTTTGAATGCATGTTCAAGCAATTTACAAGGAAAGCCAGTTTTAATCGTTATCAGTAGAGAATGTTCCATCGATTCTACAGTGTACTGTAAATTCATCTCTTTACCATTAATACCGAGTAAAGGATCTTTAATAGAGTTCAACAGGTTTATTACGGTATTCTCAACAGTCATTGCGTTAACCTTGATCATTATAAAATAAAAACTGGATAATAACGCAGGAAGTTGCGTTTAACTAGGATCTGTTGATATTTCATGTCAAAACCTGGACTTCAAGCGCTTCATATTGCCAGGTGATCCAATGATTATTGGCTAAATAATACAAGCCACAATGAATGGGAAGGGAAAATTTATTAGATAAATAATAGCCATATTCATTCAATTGTTTTTGATGTTTTTGAGTTGTTTCTTCGTCTCTACCGGTCTTAAAATCGATAATCCATAATTTTGAATTATCTACGAAAACCCTGTCTATGATGCGAGTGACTAATTTGTTTTGATGTTCGACTAATAACTCATATTCATTGTGTTCGTTTTCGTGTTGTTTCATTATCCATAACCCAATCTTGTCTTTAAATAATTGTGTTATTTGATTTTGAATAACAGACAGGACTGTTTGTTGTGTTTCCTGGTTAAATCCGAGCCTTGTCAATTCATGCTCTGCAATACTCCAGGGGATTTCGCTTATTGCACGAGGATGATTATCACAAATCCATTGCATCAGCTGATGAATAATAATTCCGGTAAGCCTTGGGATGCCTGTTACTAAACCTGTACTGACAGGATTCAGATAATTAATTACTTCGGGTTCTGGTTCCTGATAGAAATTTAAAGGGAGCTTATAGAGTTGAGGTAAGGGATAGTCTACTGATTCTGCAACCTCTTCTTGCAGGCTTTCTTGAAATTCCTGATGTTTTAACAAGCTTCGGAATGAGGATTTCGATGTTCTTGGTGAGCTATCAAATAAATACAAGCGGGATTTGGCTCGGGTAACTGCGACATAAAGTACTCTCTGAGCTTCATAGTTATTTTTTTCTTCGTCCAGCTGATTTAAATAATCATATAATGGACAATGCTCGTGATGTGCCGCTTTGATAGGGGATACGAGTAACAGATGTTCCTGATTCTTTGTTGGTAATTTAAGCCAGCGTAACATCGGTTGATCGGTCTGTTTTAGTTTACTGCCTAGGCCTGGAAGAATAACTGTATCAAACTCTAAACCTTTTGATTTGTGGATGGTCATTACCTGTAGTTTTGATGGAGTTGATTGTTGTGAATAAAGTTTATTAAATTCTAAAAAGAATGCGTTCATATCGGGTAAACGACCCAAATGTTCATAACGATCGATCAATATCCAGAATTGTTCCAAATCATTGAGCTGACTTTGATTAAGGATCTGTTCCACGTGCAGCTTACTCAGGGTTTGTGCTACCCAATCAGAGAGTTTGCTTTGATAGCGTTGTGATAACGAATGATGCATTGCTCGTATCATATATTGAGATCGGTTTCGGCCTTCTTCACTTAATCCAGGTATTTTATCCAGCTGTAATAATGAACTGTAGATGGATTTTCTCGGATTATGCTGAGCGATTTGGTGAATGTCTTGTAGTGATAAGCCGCAATAGGGGCTGCGAAGCAACGCAAGCCATGTCAATCTGTTGCCTGGATTTAACAGGGCCTGGGTTAGCGTCCAGACATCGCGTAAATGTTCCAGATTTGCTAATAAGTCGATATCGGTTCCTTGATAGGGAATCTGGTTCTGACGAAGTACTCTGATGATGTCCGTTAACTGTGATCTGGAACGAACTAAAATAGCGATGCTTTGATCAGGGTTTACATTCAATTCCTTTTGTATTACTTCAATCAGTCTATTCGCTTCTTGTTCTTTGCTAGCACATTTTAATGCGTGAACCGCACTAAGCTCATCTCCTTTAATGACATTGACGGAGGGATGAAAGGAGACTGCGCCTGATTCTATATCAACTTGATGAGGAAATATTTTTGAGAAATGAGTATTGACCCAATTGACTATGGTTTCAGTCGAACGAAAATTACAACGCAGTTCTAAAGGGATTAGTTGTACCGCTCCAATGCCTTGTTCTTTTGCTCGAAAGAATAAGCCTACTTCGGCCTGACGAAAGCGATAAATCGATTGCATGGGATCGCCAACTACGAATAATGTTTTACCATCATGTGGCTCCCAACCTTGCACCAATCGGGTAAGCAATTCAAATTGCGTGATGGATGTGTCTTGAAATTCATCAACCAGCAAATGATGAATGGCATTATCTAAATATAGAGCTAAATCGGTGGGGTTATCTGAGTCGCCTAATGCAGCTAAAGCCTGCTGTGAAATTGCAGTAAAATCGACTTCATTGTGTTCACTAAAGATAAGGTGTAAATGCCCGGCCAATAAGGGCAATAAGAGAAACAGAGCTTGCAGAACATCCCATTGCTCGGGATCGTATTCTGGATGAGGTAAATCATTCACCATTAAAAGAGCATCAAGGAATTCTGGATAATCTCTTATTTGATTAAGAAGTTCAGCTCCCTGAGCCTTGAGTCTTTTGTAGTCTTCTGGCGAACAGTTTTGTTTATAGAATCCGACATTGTGATCAATGTTGTTGCGAATCGCGTTTGAACTATCAAGAACCAGTTTACATAACCCTTTGGCAATTTCTTGATTGAACTGCTGAAAGTCATACCAATCTTTAAGGCTATATCTTGGAGAGTTGGGATTATTCTCTATATTTGCCAGAGTTCGGGCCAGTTCTGTTACATCTTCTGCTAGAGGTGCCGGCAGGCTATTTCTAAATCGGGTTAACTCATGTTGCTCTATAAGTTGCAATGCTTTTTCAAATACGGCTTTATTTTGTGAGCGAGCCTGAAATAATGGCGATAACCATTGATCTCTTTGTCTTAATAATGATTTAAACAGTTCAATCAAACGATCTTGCCTGTTATCTACATGGATGAGCAACAGCTTAATGGCTTGTTGGAACTCTTGGGTTTCCAAAGCAAACTGAATGCAGTTTCTAGCGGCTTTTATATAATAGCTTTCTGGAACATCTGTAATTTGAGCGTAAGCAATTTGTTGTTCTAATAAAGGTATTGCCTGATTAATACTTTGACACAGTGAGTCTATTGTAATGATTTTTAATCGGTTGGGTTGTTGCAATAAATCCCAATCGAAATGCTCACTACGCTTTAGTGCGTGTTGCGCGTAATTTAAGGTTATTTGTTGATGTGGATTTTTAGCTGGTTTATTTAAAGTCGCTTGTTGCAGTGAAAGCACAATACGCTCACGCATTTCTGTTGCTGCTTTGCGAGTAAACGTTAAAGCAACTATTTGTTCGGGTGAGTTGACTGTGCTCAGCAATCTCAGATAGCGTTGAGTCAGTATTTCTGTTTTACCAGATCCGGCAGGAGCCTGTACAATGAATGACGACTGCGGATCAGTTGCCAGACTCCTTTGTTCGCTGTCTATAAGCGCCATACTATCAATCCAATGCTATTTCTTGAGCCGGTGGTCTTAAATTGTAATGAGAGCTCATACAATGGCCATAGGCCCCTGTATTAGCAATCAATAATACATCTCCTTCTTTGGTTACAGGTAATAACCGGTCATAACCTAAGGTATCTCCAGATTCACAAATGGGGCCTACAATATGAGAAAAGCCAGCCTTTTCTTCATGGAGTCGGGTCAAATTAACAATTTCATGATAAGCGCCATATAATGACGGCCTAATCAGAGAGTTCATTCCTGTCTCAATTCCGATAAATTTTACTTTGCCTTTTTCTTTGCATTGAGTGACTTTTGCAAGGATTACCCCGCTTTCCGCAACAAAGAATCGTCCTGGCTCAAGCCATACTTTTAATTGAGGATAACGTGATTTGACTGCCAGCAATGAAGCATCGAGTGCTGCGAAATCAATGGGATGCTGACCTGGTTTTTCAACTATACCTAATCCACCACCCAGATTGATTGAACGCACATTAGTAAATTGATCGGTCAGTGATGCCAGCATTAATGCAGTTTGTTGCCATAGTTCCGGAGTAAGTATTCCACTTCCCGAATGAGCATGAAGCCCTATGACGTTAATGTTATGTTTTTGGGTTAAGGAAATAATTTGGCCGACATCATTTTGAGTGATACCAAATTTTGATTCATTTCCGCCCGTAGATACATGTTTGTGATGACCAGCACCTGTACCGGGGTCAATACGAACAATGACGTCTCTATTCTTAAATAATTCAGGCCAGTATTCTAAAGGATATAAACTGTCGATGGTCACATAGCATCCAATAGAAAGAGCATATTCATATTCAATTTTGGGGGCGAAGTTAGGGGTAAATAAAATTCGTTCTCTGTTGATATCTGGAAAGAGTTGCAGCACTAAATCAAGTTCCTGAATAGAAACACATTCAAAACCTACACCTTCTTTTTCCAGCGTTTTTAATACAGATGGGAATGGATTTGCTTTTATTGCGTAAAATAAGGAATCAATAGAATCTAATGCCAGCAGTTGTTTCGCACGATTTGCTTGCGTGGGGCTATGATAAACATAGCAAGGAGAGTGCTCTGTACTGACTGTTAATAAACGATCTCGTTCTGATTCCCACCATGGAGTAGGGCGTACATTCGGTTTACCAAACTCTTCATGCCAGCTTTTGGAATAATAGAAAATTTGTGGATTGCTTTCAATTAATAAATGGTGCAGTTTCTGACATAGTTTATCTGCCTGAGATTCATCAACAACAAAGGTCAGATTTAAATCGTTAGATGCTAATGACATTAGGTACACTTGTTTTGAATCAAACACTTCAAGTGCTGGGCCAAGATGAGGCAGTACCGTTCTTATGTGATGTCCAACCAAGCTGACAGCGCTACATGGTTCTATTAATTTGGCACGTCCAAATTCATTCAAGTCAGTAAGCAAAGCATTAATTGCCGGTCTATCGTAGAGTTTGGCATTGGTGTCCAGGGATAAGGTCACGTTAAACTCAGAGGACGACAATAAATCAACAGAAAAACCATGTTTTTTAAATGCGGCAAAGACATCAGCCAGGAAGCCTACTTGTTGCCACATGTTTAGGGTGTCAATTGAGATCAGCAGGGTACTGTGTTTTACCTGAATCGATTTAATTAAAGGAGCTGTTTCATCAATATCTTTAGTTATGAGAGTACCTGAATGTTCCGGAAGCTGAGTGAATTTTACTACCATTGGAATATTGGCTTTGCGTACAGGAGGAATACAATTCGGATGCAATACTTTGGCACCCATAGATGCGATTTCCTGCGCTTCATCATAATTGAGCTGTTTTAATAGCCGGGCATGAGGTAATTGATGAGGATTTGCCGTATAAATTCCAGGCACATCAGTCCATATTTCGCAGGATGCTGCATGCAGTTTCCCAGCAAGTAAAGCGGCTGAAGTATCTGAGCCACCTCGGCCTAGCAATACAGTTTCACCATGCGTGTTAGCCGCAAAAAAACCTTGGGTAATAATTGCTTGAGCACCACTGCTGAGGAATTTTTCAATTAAATCTGGATCGTACTCGCTATCGCAACGAGCGGATAGGTAATTCATTGATTCAGTGCCATGGAATGGGGTACTGACCAGAAGTTCACGGGCATCATACCATTTATTGTTTATGCCTTGTTTTTGAAGAAAGGCATTACCAAGACGCGTCATCATCAATTCGCCCTGGCTTAAAATTTGAGCGTGAGTTTTTGCGGGGGCTTGTTTTAGTAAGGCAATGCCGGTTAACCATTGATTCAGCTGATGCAATTCACCTGCAATTAATTCTGGACTTACTTCAAGTTCTTCTGCAAGAGCGAAATGACTCATTTGTATATCATTCAATATACTGTGATGTTCATCTAATAGAGCGGCCTCTATCGCTTTTTCAAGCTTATTAGAGATTTGTGTTAAGGCGGAACACACGATAACTGGCTGAACACCTGTTTTTAAATGTTTTAGCGTAATTGCCGCGATGTTATTCCACGTGGCTCGAGATGAAACACTGGTTCCCCCAAATTTAGTAACAATGTGTCGCATAAATTATTCCGCTCAAAAATAAATCACATTAGCATGGACTAAAGGATTAGTACAAGTATTAAAACAAATTTTATCGTTCATTATAATGGTATTATTTGACCAGTGTGACCCCGGTGGATTCACAATGGATTTATATTTGTTACTAATTGAATATAATAGCAAATATTTTAGTGGAAACATTTGAATTCGTATTAAATTCATTTATCATCGAATTTGATTTTGATAAATTAGAAGTATTTTAAATTAACAAGTGTGGAGTGAAAAACATGCACAAACCCTTAAGAACGCTAGTAAGCGCTTCAGTAATTGGAGTTCTGGCGACAAGCACTGTCCATGCAGGTGCGTTTTCTCTATATACTGAAGGTAGCGCTGCTGCAATAGGTAACTATGCTGCAGGTATCGCTGCTGAAGCAGCTGATGCTTCTATTGGTTGGTATAACCCTGCAGGTTTAGTACTTATTAAAAATCAACAGATGGTATTTGGTGGCGTTGGAGTATTTCCTACTGCAAAACTGAATGGTCAAAGTACATTTAGAACTCCAGCATTACAACCTTACCAGCAGTCATTTAGTGGTCTTGATGGTGGTGAAATTGGTTTTGTTCCCTCATTCCATTACGCACGTCCTATAGGTGAGAATGCAACTGTTGGTTTAAGTATGACTGCTCCATTTGGTCTGGCGACTAGCTGGGATCCATTATCTGCAGTTCGTTATCAAGCAACGTTTACTGAGCTGATTACTACCAACTTGTCACCTGAAATTGGTGGACGATTAACAGAGAATTTTTCAATCGGTGGTGGTTTAGATCTGCAATATGCGCGAGTAAAGTTTAATCGAATGATCGGTACGCCGACTATTTATCAAGGTACACCAATCCCTCCTGGTATCAATGACTCGCAAATATATAATAAAGGTCAATCAACAGGCGTAGGGTTCCATGCGGGTGTAATGGGTATGTTTAATGACAACCATACTCGTCTTGGTCTAAACTACCAATCCAGAATGAGACATCACTTCCATGGTTATAGTATTTTAGGCGGAAGAATGGCTGATCCAGCCCTTCGTCTGAATAACCCATTGGCTGCTGACGTTGGTGCTACTTTTAGATCAAATGATCTGAACAGTAACATTATTGACTTACCTGATATTACTACGCTTAGTGGATACCATGATGTTAACGAAAGTGTGGCTCTGTTAGCTTCTGTTGTTTATACCCATTGGAATGTTCTTCGCACTATCGAACTAAATAACGTAGCTGCTCCAAATACATCGACTAATCCTGTTTCTCAGGTTAAAGCGAACAGTATTTCTCCACAACACTATTCAGATGCATGGCGTGTAGCTGTTGGTGCAAACTATCATGTTAATGAGCAGCTGATGTTGCGTGTGGGTGGTGGTTATGATGCAACCCCTACAATTGATGCTGAGAGAGACGTACGTTTACCTGATACTAATCGTTGGGCTCTTTCTCTTGGTGCTCATTACCAAGCAAGACCTACTATCGGCCTGGACATTGGATATACTCACCTATTCTCTGCTCAAGATCCTAGCATTAACCGTACAGATCCTATTTCAACTTCTTCGTTTAATGTTAATGCAGGCGGTAGTGCAAGTGCTGATCTGGTTGGTGCTCAACTGGTTTGGACCATGGATGCACCTATGCCAATGCCAACTAAATAAAAACGGTAACAAAAATTTCAAAGCCACGCTTAGCGTGGCTTTTTTATTTGTAAATAAAAGTGATATGGCGTCACTCTTATAAAATCTTCTGTGCTCAGTATCGGCCGTTTCCCTGATTGATACATCTCCTCTGAGGCTTACAGCAGCATCCCGTACTAAGTATTGCTATCATGTCGTCTTGCCCACTAAATTTTAGCTTTAGTCGTTAAATGAATTGAGGAGTCTGGATGAAGTACAGGTCTTGAGTGAACTGGTATGAGATGTTCTATTGATTCTAGCAAGAAATCTATACAGGAAATTTAAAGTTCGGCTGCTATAAGCAGCCGAACTCTTTGAAAAAAATATAACTATTTATTACATCAGTCCTTAGTAATGGTGGCTTCACCAGGACCATTCACGGTGACTGTAAATCCTTTAGCAGAAAATACTTTAGGAGTTATATCGCCGGTACTCATTTCCATTGAAACATAACCAATTTCAATTGGATTGGCTGAGTTGGTATCCATTTTTATAAGTGCTGTACAGCGATCATTCGTAGTATGACCATAACATGCCATTCTCACCATATTCCATAAAATTTGATTTGTAGCGTTTGCTGGAGTAGGGTAGGGAGACGGGATTGTGCCTGCAATAAAAGCATTTGATTCCATATTTGTATTATTGTGTGTGGTTAAATAGGTTGGAACTGCTAAAGCGGTTGCGGCACTTAGACTCAACGCTATTGCCGATATACTTTTAAGCATTAAATTCATTCATTTCTCCGTTAAAATTATAAGCGACTGGTAAAAAACAATCCGCATAACTATATGGGATTGTATACATAGAGGCAAGAAATAACCAATATAAACCTGTTTCATCGTGCTGGTCTTGATACTTATTGAGTATTTTAAATACAGATTATTTAATTAATCGAGCAATGTCTTTAGCAAAATACGATATAATAAAATTGGCACCAGCCCTTTTTATTGCAGTTAAACTTTCAATGATAGCTAGCTCTTCATTAATCAGATTATTTTGAGCTGCAAATTTAATCATCGAGTATTCACCACTGACCTGATAAGCACAAAGCGGTACTTCAGCAAAATGTTGTTTCAGCTTATAGATAATATCAAGATAAAAACCTGCTGGTTTTACCATAATCATATCCGCACCTTCTTCCAGATCCAATGCTGTTTCTCTTACTGCTTCTTCGCTATTGGCGGGATCCATTTGATAAGCTTTCCTATCTCCAAATTGAGGGGCGCCTTGTGCTGCTTCACGAAAAGGGCCGTAGAGACAAGAGCAGTATTTGGCACTGTAACTCAGAATAGGTACATGATGATAACCTGAATCATCTAATGCCTGTCGAATTGCACCAACCATGCCATCAGTCATCCCACTGGGTGCAACCCAGTCCGCACCTGCTTCAGCATGGCTCACGGCTTGTTTTGCAAGTAAATGCAGCGTTTTATCATTGTCTATACGCTGATTATCTAGCACGCCACAATGACCATGGTCTGTATATTCACAAAAACAAAGATCAGTAATAATGACCATGTCGGAATTTACAGAACGAATTTTTTTTATTGCCTTTTGAATAATTCCTTCTTTATTAAAGGATTCGCTACCACATGAATCCTTTAATTTCGGTATGCCGAAAAGCAGCACGGCAGGGATTCCTAAAGCACTTAAGGTTTCAATTTCTTGAGGTAAACTGTCCAGATTCAGTTGGAATTGTCCTGGCATTGCATTTATTTCTTTAGGGGCATTCAATTCTTCGCTAATAAAGATAGGGGCAATAAATTGTTGCGGGTGCAGGCGGGTTTCTTTAAGTAGTGCGCGTGTCATGGCATTACTTCTTAGGCGAGTTAATCTCAATGGCAAATTATAATCAGTCATTAACAATCCTTAATGAGGTTGTTTGTATTAGTACTAAAGCATCGTCAACTAAGGCTTTATACTTTGCTTTCGGTCATATTCATGTACACGCGATGGCATTTTAAGAGGCATATCTGCTTTTCTTCCCATCTATCCTCTCGCCCCTTCGGGGAGAGAGTTAGAGAGAGGGGGAGTATGTGGCACAAAACTCCTTAAGTTAACGTCATT
>NZ_CALMPD010000074.1 GCF_937871865.1 uncultured Legionella sp. | reverse complement strand
AATTCGCCAAGCTCTCTTTGCTTACGTCATAAAAAGTTAAATTGACGGCGCCCTTGGAAATCGTGTTTTCTCTTTTAAACGTCCAAGTAATGGTTTCCCAACTAAACTGACTAAAGAATTTTTATTGGTGGACTTATTAAACAATGCAAAATATTTAACGGAAGATGTAAGCCAATTGCATTCAAAAGTTGCTAAAAACATCGATCAGTTTGATAAAGTCCAATTGATGAAACTATCTGTCAAATATGGCAAAGTTGCCACCAGAAAATATTTACATACCCTCCTTGGAAACTAATATGTCCTGCATGAAAGTATGTAAGTCATCACCAGTTGGAACTTTATTTTGTTATGATTTTTTCATTTAAAAAATGAATTATTAAACTCGTAATATAGTTTCTCCAGTTATGTGCTATATTATATATATAATTTTTCACTCAATTAATGAAAATATGAATACAGAGTATATTGAAACAAGTGGTTTTGAAGGGTTAGGAACGTCGGAAAGACAATCTTTAGCTCGACTATGGCGTTCGTCTAAATCAACAGTCACCCCTAAACAAGCTGCAAAAATATGGCAATTAACGCCAAGTCAAGCAGCAAAGCGTCTAGCTCGGCTCAATAAAAAAGGCTGGCTTGAACGAATAAGTCAAGGTGTCTATATACTGGTACCCATAGAATCTTTAACCAGTGATGTAGTACCCGAAGAACCTTTTGCCATAGCGACTGAGATGTTTCCCCCTTGTTACATAGGTGGTGTTAATGCTGCTAATTACTGGGATTTAACAGAGCAATTATTCAGAACCATTACCGTCATGACAGAAAAAAATGTTCAAAATAGGAACCCTATCCTTGCAGGAACTGAATATGTTCTACACACATTAAAACCTCAATATTTTTATGGTTTGAAATCAGTCTGGTTAGGTGGTGTGAAAGTCAAAATTTCAGATCCAACACGCACCTTGATAGATATGCTTATGTTCCCTGACTTTTGCGGGGGGCTTAATTTTATTGTGGACGTTCTGGGAAACTATCTTAAATCTGAAATGAAAAATATTGAGCAATTTATTCAGTATTTGGAGGTGGTACCAAATAGAGCGGCTTTAAAACGTCTTGGTTTTCTACTTGAGCGTAATTTCCCCGAAGAGCAAGAGTTGATGGACTATTGCCAACAAAACTTAACAACCGGCTATGCCAAACTTAATCCCGCTCAAGCTTGTGATAAATTAGTCACTAAATGGCGAGTATGGGTGCCCCAATCCTGGAAGGAAAAAGCAGTATGATTAACAAACAAGACATTATTGATGAAGCTAATAAACATAAGCTGCCTGCGAATACTATTGAAAAGGACTACGTATTAAATTGGCTTCTAGCTGGTATTAGTGAAGCGAAACCATTACAAAATGGCTGGGTATTCAAAGGAGGTACCTGTTTAAAAAAATGTTATTTCGAATTGTATCGATTTTCAGAGGATCTTGATTTCACAATATCTAATCTTGATGACCGTAACCCGAATTACCTCAAGACAGTTTTTGTAGATATCGCTGATTGGGTCTATGAACAAATCGGATTAAGCTTTCCAGAAGATGGCATAAGCTTTGAACTATATAAAAATCCAAGAGGAGAACTTTCTATTCAAGGAAAATTAGCTTATATAGGCCCTATGCAAAGAAGGGGAAACAATCCAACGCTTAAATTGGATTTATCCTGGGATGAAATTCTAGTTGAACCACCAGTTAAGAAACCTATTTTCCATCCTTACAACGATGATGATTTTGATTACCAAATTCAAACCTATTGCATTGAAGAAATATTTGCAGAAAAGCTCCGGGCATTTGTTGAGCGAATGAGACCAAGAGATCTATTTGATATTATTCATCTATTTGAAGATCCTAGATGGTCTCCTAACAGAAAAAGACTAATATCGGCATTAGAAAAAAAATGCGATTTTAAAAATGTTGGCGTTCCAACTCTTGAGTCAGTATATGCGATGCCTGGTAAAGCAGATCTTATTGCTGATTGGAATGGGATGTTAGCACATCAAATCTATGAGCTTGAAACACCGGAGTTTTATTGGGATAAACTGCCTGATTTGTTTAACTGGTTGTATGGCAACTAGAAAAATTATGCTAAAGAATTTTTTACAGATATACAAAAATCACGAGGGACTTTGGGGACAAGTGGGATACCTTCATAATTAAGGATTTGAACTGTCCCGACCCACTTTATTCAAAACGGGACAAAGGGGACCCATTCGTTATTATAACCATTTGCAGTATCAATCAGTATCATTCAATAACACCTCTTGGAATTCGATCTTTTATGCTTGACAAACTTTGAAAGAATGCGCAATACTTTTTCCGAGCTTGAAGTAGAAGCTTTCATAGCCAAAAGGCTAGTGAATATCAATTATTTGTCCAAGTTTAGTCGGATAGGCATTTGAATTCATCTCCAAGGATGGTGCAGGTCAGCATTATGCTGAATGAATAACCAATTGCGGAGATCCCTATGTCTGCTCAAAAACTATCCCGTTTACATCTATTAAACGAATTTGAATCTGCGCCTTGTTCTGCGCTATTTAATCAACAAACCATCGCGGCAGTATTAAGCTGTTCCACCCAGTTACTTGAACGTAACCGTTGGGCGGGTGGTGGTGTTCCCTATTTAAAAATCGGCCGTAAGGTGTTGTACCGAAAAAGTGATGTGTTGAATTTTCTCCAACAACAAAAAATTTATTATTCAACCAGTGACGAGGGTCAGTTACAGCTTGTTGAGAACGCATAAATTTAAAAATTCGTCAGAATGAATTTCCTTCATTCCGGCGGTTTGATTGTTGTTTGGAGAATAATGTATGTCACAAAATCATGTTATTGAATTACCCAATACAAAGCAGCGCCCAATTATCTGCGACTATGCTGGTGGTCGCTTTCGATTAACTGCTGAGGGGTTAGCATTTATCGGTATTGATAAAGATGGCAATCCATTGCCACCTCGTTGGATATGCGCGCCATTGTATGTTGTTGCAAAAACTCGAGATGCCCATAGTGGTGAATGGGGTCGTTTGCTAGAATGGCAGGATGATGATGGAATAACTCATCAGTGGGCGATGCCCCTGGCTTTGTTGCAGGGGGATGCCTCCGATGTTAGGCGTGAACTGGCAAGATTGGGATTGAGCATTTCTCCCAATAGGACTGCTCGCGATTTGTTGGCTTCCTATTTACAAGTCTTTCCAGTAGACGCACGTGCACGATGTGTTGATAGACTGGGTTGGCATGGCGATGTCTTTGTAACAGCCTCCCAGTGTATCGGGCAATCAACTGAGAAGATTGTTTTCCAGAATACCAATGCCATTGAACCAGCAGTGTCTATCAAGGGTAGCGTGGAGGAATGGCGCGACTCAATAGGCCGGTTGGCATCAGGCAACTCAAGATTGGTGTTTGCCATATCTGTAGCATTAGCACCTGTACTGGCAAAGATTGTTGGCGAAGACTCAGGCGGTTTTCATTTCAGAGGGGCATCCTCATCAGGTAAAAGCACTGCATTGAGTCTAGCTGCCTCCGTTTGGGGAAATCCACAATCCTATTGCCGTTTATGGCGCAGCATCACTAATGGGCTTGAAGGCTTGGCATCATTACACAATGATGGATTACTCATTCTTGATGAACTCAGTCAAATGGATCCCAGGGAAGCAGGGGAGGCCGCTTATTTGCTGGCCAATGGTCAGGGAAAAACACGTGCCTCTCGTTCAGGCACAGTCAGGCAATCTTCCCGATGGTCTTTATTCTTCCTATCTGCTGGTGAAGAGTCTTTGACAGCACTCATGGCAAAATCAGGGCAACGCATTAACGCAGGTCAGGAAATCAGGCTTGCTGATATCGAAGCGGATGCAGGTTGTGGGATGGGGATCTTTGAAACGATTCATGATCAACTAAGCCCAGCCAGTATGGCTTTATCGCTTAAGAAATACAGCAGCCGATATCATGGCGCAATGGGTATGGCGTGGCTGAATCAAGTAATTGCCAACCGACAAACAATCGGTCGATATATCACCGACACCATTCAAACCTTTGTTGATGCAGTCATTCAACCTGATGCAACAGGTCAGATAATCCGTGTTGCCAGACGCTTTGCATTAGTTGCTGCTGCCGGTGAACTGGCCAGTCAATTTGGCCTGACAGGATGGCAAAAAGGCGAATCGTTCTTTGCTGCAAAGACCTGCTTTATTGCATGGCAGGATGCTTTTGGGATTGATGGTCATCACGAAGATCGCGCGATTATGGCGCAGGTACGCGCCTTCTTTGAATCCCATGGAGCCAGCCGATTTGATAATGCCAACTCACCCAACAATGACAAGATTCTCAATCGAGCAGGATTTTATCATACAGATAGCGAAGGGTTCCGAATCTATATGGTGTTAGCTGAGACGTACAAAAATGAACTGTGCAAAGGATTTGATCAACGCACAGTAACACGGGTTTTATTACAAGCTGGCTGGCTGAAACCTGCCTCTGACGGTAAAGCCTCACACAAGCCAAGAATCAAAGGAGTTGGTACCCCAAGATTGTATATTTTTACAGGTAAAATTTGGGGAGATGAATAAAAATTGATTGTGCCAGTAGTTTTTCCATTGAGCACCGAAGGTGCGAATAAGGCTCGTGAGTTTGATATCCAGCTCGCTGGTTAGCTAACTTCACCTATCTTGCCCTGTATTTTGAAATTTATTTTAGAACCGTCTTTTGGTGATTATTCGTAATTGTTCGTTATATAACGATTAGTAACGAAAATAATCATGAATAAACAGAAATAAATAATAAATTACCGAAAGTTACCAAAAAGGACTTTGTTAGTGATCGAAAAGGTCGAAAATAAATAGAAATAAACGACAAAACTCAAAGGATTGAATAACCAGTATTATGGAGAGTAAACCATGAAACAATCTTTAACAGAAAACATAATGACTTCCAAACAGAGCCAACAAAGAACGAGCGCCAGAAAAAATAAAGTGGCATTCTTGGCTATGCGCGAAGATATTTCCGAAGCCTTGGAAAAAGGGTGGTCTATTACCATCATATGGGAAACGCTTAGAGATGAGGGAAGCTTCACAGCAACTTACAATACGTTTAGGTTATACGTATTGAAATACTTGAATGGTCAATAGTCGGGGTATTCACAAAGGGATGTCAGTGATCAGCAACCAAAGAGATTGTCATAAATCAGGACAAAAAGAAAAAGGCAACTACTATGTCTTCATTTACTTTTAATCTATACCCAATTTAAATGAATTATTATGATGGAATGGATTTTATTGGTGGGTATAGTTTTCAATAAGTCCCATATGCCCCACCTTCATGGCACAGGGTGGGGACGGATAAAACCTAGTAGTGACGCGCCCGCCCCAGATGTCCCTCTTGTCCCTGTGGTTTTTGACAGTATTGTCAAAGCCTCTGTATTTCGTGATTTGATATGTTGAATTTCCTTTAGATCATCAGCGAGCGGATATACTATTTTGATAGCAAGAGGTTATAACAATTATTGCTTTGGAAATTGGTATAAATCTCCTTTTTGATATAAAATCGCGCAAATGTTTAATAACAACACAGCGAAATTGATCAAAAATTCAGGCTAATAACGTAACATTTAATATCGCGTTCTTACGTAACCCCACCAATAATAACAATAAAAAAAGGAGTCTATGTAAGCAAATGAATCTTTGCATGGGTTGCTATTGCCCAAAATTAACAAAGGGCTGTGATCAAAATTGAGGAAATACAATGCAAGATAAGAATGACGATATCAATCTCCATGCTTCCATACAATCATCAACTTTTTCCAGAAGCATGGAAGAAGAACGTCTATTATCTCTTATAGAATTTGCCCAACAATCGGCTCGCTTAAAGCTTAATCCTATCAAAGATGTAGTAAAACATGG
>NZ_CALMPD010000073.1 GCF_937871865.1 uncultured Legionella sp. | reverse complement strand
CTGTGTTAACGTACCAAGAAAAAACAAACAGCGATAAATCCAAGGAAACCATAAAAAGGTGATAAATTCCAGACAGCTAATGCAATAAAAAATAACACACATAACAAGGCAATAGGGACAGAAAAATGCATTTCCACAACACCTTGTGCAACAGAAAAAGTTGCTGCGGCCAAAAGTGCCAAGGCGCCATACTGAACGGAGATCATTATTTTCCGAGTCGTTGGGCCATTATGAGAGGTTAACCAATGATACCCCAGTATTGCCATTATCAAACCTGGCAAATTAAGGCAGATAACTGCTAGGAATAGTCCTGGAATACCCCCCGCCTTGTAACCTATCAATGCGGATAATTTTACTGCCGTTAAACCAGGAAATAAGAAGCTTGTTCCTACCATGCTGATAAACTCTTCATTTTCTACCCAATGGCGGTAATTTACTGCCTCATACTCCAACAATTTAAGCATGGAGTTGCCTCCACCTAAAGAGATCAGGCCAATTTTTCCAAAGCTGTAAATAATATTCAATAGGGTATTGATCATATTTTTAGAATTTTTTTCAGGAATGTAACATATTCGCAGGAAACCTGCTTGCCCAGCAAGTTATCGCTTAGAAATTCTACGAGATAAAGCGATTTACCTTCCACACACGCACTAAAATAGATTTTATTTTTTACTTCCAATCGTGCTAACTCGAGTTTGATATTGGGAGTGGTGGGAAATTTATAAACAAAAGATTCCTTCTTAACAAAAACTTCAATTCCCTCATGGCGTGCTTGTCTGGCAATATCTTCTAAACGGAGGCGTTCTGCATTCGCTATAGGATTCTGACTGTGTATCTTTTCCAGATTGATTTTATGGCCAAATCCAATAGTCGCGGATGTTTGGTTTATTATTGGCTTATAGAGGAGCTCATTACGTCGGAGCTTGATGTTGTAATCGTAATTGGGGAGGATAAAATAAATATCCTCTTTATGTTTTTGCTGATAATTGGCCAAATCCAGTAATGAGTTATCGATGTTAGATAAGCTGATAATGTCCTCTTCTGACCAAAAAAATCGCCGCTCCCATTTTATTTCATCTTGCTCTTCTGTTACAAGACGGGCCAATTGGATTGTATTCGTAGTCGAAAATTCAAAATTCCAAACAAGTCGTTGGCTCATACTGTACTCACCTATGTATATACATTGACGCTAGTCGAAGAAGGGGGTTTTTGCAACTTAAACATTCCTGTTTATTTGTTTTATACTAATAATATGATACTCGCAAAATGAAGTGCAAAGAGTATATACTAGTAATCAATCCTGCAATAACCAAAGGCAAAGGAAGGTATACTTTATGGCAATTGTACTCTTTTTGATTTATCTCGCATTTACCCTGATTGTGCTCTACAGGGCTGCTAATCCATTAATCTGGGAAATTGGCAGCGTTGTTTATTTAATCGCTGCTACTTTTGGGCTAGGGTTCCCTTGGGTAATCGGTATTTTGGTATGGGCAGTTATTATTCTTGCCATGATTGTTGTTCAAGTAGAGCCTGTACGTGCTTTTATTGCAGATTATTTATATAAAACAGCGGGTAAATCTGTTCCTAAGTTATCCAAAACTGAAGAGGAAGCTCTCAATGCCGGAGATACTTGGCTAGAGCAAGATATCTTTACGGGAACACCCGATTGGGAGCGATTAGCTAATGTGGTTACAGAACTTTCCGCTGAAGAACAATCTTTTCTCGATAATGAAACTCAAATTTTATGTGCCATGCTGGATGATTGGGAAATCAGCCAGGAACGTGACTTACCTGTTAAAGTCTGGAATTACATCAAAGACAATGGGTTTTTGGGATTAGTGATCCCCAAAGAATTTGGTGGGAAAGGATTTTCAGCGCGAGCCCACTCAGATGTCGTTATGAAACTGGCATCTCGCTCAGGCGTTGCTGCTGTTTCGGTTATGGTACCCAATTCTTTAGGCCCAGGTGAGCTAATCAACTATTATGGTACTGATGAGCAAAAAGCCTATTATTTACCACGTCTTGCCAAGGGCATCGATATTCCCTGTTTTGCCTTGACTGAACCAGGTGCTGGTAGTGATGCAACGTCTATTCAGTCTGATGCAATAGTGGTACAAAAGACAATTGAGGGTAAATCTGTATTGGGACTGAATATCACGCTGGATAAGCGTTGGATTACTTTGGCCCCTATAGCTACCTTAATTGGCCTTGCGGTGAATTTAAAAGATCCTGATGGCCTCTTAAACGGTGAGGGCGAAGAGGGAATCTCTTGTTTATTGATCCCCAGAGATACAGAACACCTTGAGATTGGTAATCGACACTTACCGGCTGATCAGCCGTTTATGAATGGTACGATACGAGGTAAGAATATTTTTGTACCCATTACTTCCATTATTGGCGGGCAGAAAAAAGCGGGTTCTGGCTGGCAAATGTTAGTAGAATGCTTGTCTATCGGACGTTCCATATCATTACCTGCATTAGGTGCTGGTTCTTCGTCTGTTTCTTATGTCACATCGGGTGCCTTTGCTCGGATTCGCCGGCAATTCAATGTGGAAATTGCTCAGTTTGAAGGGGTTGCAGAAAAACTGGCGGAAATCGCAGGCTTAAACTATTTGATTAATTCAACTCGTTTATTAACCGTTGCTGCAGTAAATGAACATAAGAAGCCCTCTGTAGCTTCCGCAATTACCAAATATTTTAATACCGAGTTAGCGCGTGTTGTGGTGAATGCTGCAATGGATGTGCACGGAGGAAGGGCTGTTGTAGTCGGTCCTCGTAATTATCTGACTGGCTTTTATCAAGGGGTGCCTGTATCGATTACGGTTGAAGGGGCCAATATTATGTCAAGAAATCTGTTGATTTTTGGGCAGGGTTCAATGGCGTGTCACCCATACATTCGTGACGAATTTTATGCTGTTGCTGCAGACAATAAAAAAGCTTTTGGGGAGATAATCTGGAAACACATTCATTATTTCATGCAGAATTTGGCCAAAACAGTATGCTCCGCATGGACTGGTGGCATTTTTATTGCAGTACCTGATAATTCGATGAAGAAAGAATATAAACGTTTGGCTCGTTTAAGTCATGCCTTTGCCTGGCTTGCTGACTTGTCTTTAATCTATCTTGGTGGCGATTTAAAAAGAAGGGAGCGGGTATCTGCTCGTTTAGCCGATGGAATGTCTTACCTCTATATGGCTATGGCTGTTTTACGTAACGTACAACTAAACCAATCTCACCCTGACGAACAATTACATGCTCAATGGGCGGTTACTTATTGTTTTTATCATGCACAAAAATCAATGATTGCTTTATGCCATAATTTCCCATCTAAATTTTTAGGCTTGGTCGCTCGTTTGCTTGCATTTCCTTTTGGGCAAACGATGCGTTACCCAACGGACAAATTGGATCAAAAATTAGCGCGTTTAATGACCGAGAACAATTATTATCGTGATCGCATGAAAAAACAGATTTTCTTAAGTGGTGATCCCACTCAGCCCGTCGATAGAATGGAACATGCTCTTCAGCTTATTCTTCAAACAGAAGAGCTTGTTAAAAAGACAGGGGATTTAAAGCGATTCAAATTTAATAAATTGAAGGAAAAGTTACAGGAAAAAGTGGATAAAGCTGAATTAACTCAGCAGGATATGAATGATATTCTTGCTGTTGAAGATGCTCGGTGGGATGCTATCCTGGTCGATGAGTTCACTTTTGACTCTATGAAAAAGAAAACATTTAATTCAGTTACAGATACCATTAAAACTCCTTTTAAGTAAATTTTACACTCTTTTAACATCAATTAAAAAACCAGCTGCCTCTAAAATGGAGCTGGTTTGCTATAATAAAGCTAAATCATGAACGTTATTTTATGCCAGTGCATCTCAAACGTTGAATTATCACAGAACTTTATTTAAATATTTTGCGCAAAATTAAGTGATGGCGAGACAGCAAGAGTATATTCATTCAAAAGTAGATATAACTGTTTTTAGAGAGATTAAATTATGGATAAAACACCACTACCATCTAAAGAAGTTCTTTTATTGTGTATGAAAGTAGCAGGATCTTCGATAGAAGGTGCAGAGTATTTTGCCCGTCGATTTGAGGAGCAGCTAAGAAAAGCCAAGATGCTTCCTGAATGTCAGGACATTTTAGATAAAGTGAAGGAGTTTGCTGATTTCGTTCGTCATAAATTAACGTCCAGTACTCAACCCTGGAAAGGCGAACAAAACTATTTATCCGATTTCCAGAACATGCAGGAGAATCTGGCTACTGAGGCTGCGAAAAAACTAGAAGGAGTTGTCAATGGAAATGTGATCGTTGATGTTGCTTTCGGTCCTTCTGGTGCGATGCTAAGAGGCTACAGTGATGACAATGGTCCTCTTTCTGCGAAGGAAACCGCAGCATTAGATACCTTATTAAACTCTTGGTTTGCCAAACAAGATCATGTAAGTAAAGGCAGTAGAATCTTTCTGGCAGATAAGGATGGTGATGTGAAACTCAATGCCAGTGGAAAAGACGCTAATGCTGATTCAGATCATCTAAGAGTACTTATCAAGGACCCTGACGTTGGATGTGAGACGTTTATGGAAGACAAAGGGGTTGCTGTTACTGTTCGAGTGCATGAATATCCTGTCGAACAGTTGGAAGCAGGACAAGAAGCAGTCGCCAAGGCTGCGGAAGCCAGAGCAACTGCTCCTTCGGCAAAACAAGAAGAGGCAGTCGAAATGGAACCAGAAGCACCTCATACTGGGATGTCTTCTGGCGGTTAGCTATTCGCTGCGTTCAACCGTTCTATTGAGCCTATATCAAACCATGTTCCCTGATATAGGCTTCCTGTTGCTCTGTTCTTGCTCGTCAAATCTCTGATTAGTGGAGCTACTGAGTATCGACCTTGTCTGCACTGTTCAAATACTTGAGGATGATATCCGGCAATTCCTGCAAAGGTGTATTTCGGATTTGCATTACTTAATTGCTTCTGGTTAATTAAACTAAAATCACCGTGATGATTCAGTGCAGGATTTTTATTAATGAGGACGAGGTGTACTGAGTCTATTAATTTCAATTCAAACTGAGAAAAATCATAATCGGTATAAATATCTGCATTGACGGTTAAGAATGGCTCATCCCCTAACAACGGTAGGGCTTTAACGATCCCTCCTCCTGTTTCAAGTCCTCCTGGTGGTTCTGGTGAATAATGAATGTGTACTCCATAGCGTTGGCCATTGCCCAGAAACTGTCTGATCTGCCCTCCTAGATAGGCATGGTTAATTATCAGAGTCTCAAATCCTGCTTTTGCCAGATTGATTACATGGTGTTCTATTAATGGTTTACCCTTTACCCTACATAATGCTTTGGGGAGCTGATCGGTCAGGGGTTTTAAGCGTTCGCCGCGGCCGGCTGCCAGAATCATGGCTACTTTCATGGTAAATACACCCGTTTTTGAAGGAAATGAAAGAACGGACGAAGTTCTTCGTAAGTTTCAGTGCATTCAAGGACGTAGCGTAAGGTCAGAGGTAAATTATTCAGATAACCTGATTTACCATCTCTTAAATACAAACGGCAAAAAATACCTAAAACCTTTAAGTGCCTTTGCAAGCCGCACAGATCAAATGCGCGCATTAATTCGGGCTGGGTATAATGGTTTTTAGCAATGGCATGATGTGTGTGGAAATAATTTACCCATTCGATTACATTGTCTCGCGGCCAACAAATATAGCAATCCTTCAGCAGAGAAACCAGATCATAGGTAATGGGGCCACTCATTGCATCCTGAAAATCAATTACGCCTAGAGTTGACTCTTTGGCACTGTTAATTAACATTAAATTGCGAGAATGATAGTCACGATGAATAAAAGTTAAAGGTTGGAAGGAAACTTCTTTGGCGATCCAAGCCATAGTTTGTTGTACCAGAGACAGTTCATCATCAGTTAAAGTGAGTTTCAGGTATCTTTTAAAAAACCACTCTGGGCACAGTTCCATTTCCTTTAGCATGAATGTTTTATCAAACGCAGGTAATTGCTGATCGTTAATAGGACAGTTTTGAATTTTTAATAAGGTGTTAATTGCCTCATGATAGTAAGCGTTAGCGCTATCTTCTTTCAGGGCGCCCAATAATAGTTGATCACCAAAATCGCTTAATAATAAAAAGCCTTGCTTTAAATTAATGGCAAGTACTTCTGGAGTGTTTACACCTTCTTTTGCAAGGGTTTGTGCGATGTGGATAAATGGCTCCAGAGCTTCTTTGTCAGGAGGCGCATCCATAACGACATTAGTTAATCCATTGTATTGAATACGAAAATACCTTCTAAAGCTGGCATCCCCTGCGAGAGGCAGTATACTGTAGTCTTTCTGTGGAATAATGTGATCCAGCCACTCTTTCAGTGCGTTTTCTCTTTCATGCATGCTATACTTCCCATCTTTATTTTTGGCTTGCAACTAGGATCTGACTACATTTCGCTAGTTTGAGCCAAAATGTAAACAGCTCTAGGTCTTCTCGTAAATGAACGAGGAGCATTGGGTGCATAATAAGGCATTTTGTTAGCGGTGAACATCAAGTTTTATAAGAAGCTTACCAAATTTTTTCCATCCATTCGCTTTTTGCAAGAGCTAAGCGATTGGATTGAAGTCTCATCATCTGGAAAAATGATGCGAATTTTTAATTCTGCCAAGTGGTTCCTGATGAGTGCCGCAATGGCTGGTGGCTTGGTTATGCTTATAATTTATCATACCCTGGCTCATTCCGCTTCTTTGATTTCTGAGCCTGTACAGGCTTGCGTCATTGCCAGAGATGTTGATTTGACTGATGCTATTCGAGCCAAATTTGCTCAATGTCTTGGGTGGCAAGACGATAGAAGTACCCCTATTTGTCGCGGTTCTTATCAACCCATTACGGTAACACCTTTATCAAGCCTAGATGAAGTACGTATTCTGGCGGATAGTGTCTCATTTTATCGTGATAAGCGCTCAACGCTTTCAGGTAATGTGGAGGTACGCCAAGATCTGAGAGTGGTTAATGCTCAAACTGCCTATCTCTATAGAGACCCTAAGAGCAATGAAGTTACCAAAATTGAATTTCTTGGGGATGTTCGTTATCTGGAACCAGATAAATTAATGATTGCTCGCAAGGCGGTAATCAATCCTCAGGATAAATCCGGTTTCACCGAAGATGTTCTATATCGCTTTAATACGAATAAACGCAGTGCAGAGCTGCCGGCATGGGGGCGGGCGAGTTTTATTCAGCGATTTGCTAATCAGGATTATTTATTACGTAAAGCGACTTATACTACTTGTGCTCCTCAGGATAGAGCTTGGGATATCCGAGCAGATTCAATCACTTTGGATAATGCAAAGGCGAAAGGAGTTGCTCGAAATGCAACGTTAAGAATACACGATTGGCCTGTGCTTTATTCCCCCTATCTAAGTTTTCCTACGAGCAGAGAACGTAAATCGGGTTTTTTAATGCCTCTGGTTGGACATTCCAATGTAGGAGGATATGATTTTGGTGTGCCTTATTATTGGAATATTGCGCCAAACTACGATATGACCATAGTACCTCATGTCTATTCAAAACGAGGAGTCATGGCAGGAGGTGAGTTTCGTTATTTAACCGGAAACAGTATTGGTAAATTAGAAGGAACTCTTCTCCCTGACGACAAGGCCTACGGTAATTTTTTAAAGAATAATGAATATGAATACCCTCGGCTTCGAGGTAATTCTAGGAATCGCTGGTCGTTCGGATTTTTGGATACTACTTACTTTACATCGAACCTGCTGCTGAATGTAAATGTGCAGCAAGTTTCTGATGATTATTATTTTCAAGATTTCAGTTCTAATTTAGCTATAATCACTCAACGGCAATTGTTGCGTCAGGCAGATTTAACTTATACAACAGATAATTGGACTTTCAGAGGGATGGGGCAGAGTTATCAAACACTGCAGCCAGTAAATGAAATTTATTTATCACCTGTTTATGAACGATTGCCGCAGTTAATGGCAAACGGGAGGTATTATGATTTGCCCTTTAACGCCAATTTAAATATTCTTGCTCAATACGATCAGTTTAATTGGCCTTCTGATCATTGGGGTTTGGTTCCTGTCACAATGCCCCAGGGGCCTCGATTTCATTTCAATCCAGTTCTAACCGTACCTTTTATAAAGCCGTGGGGCTATATTACTCCTTCGGTACAGGTTGTTGAGAACTATTATGATGTTCAGAATTATAATAGTACTGGCTTACACAATCATTTCGGATTACCTAATAAAGATTTTAATCGGACTATCCCTCGTTATAGTGTGGACAGCGGTTTGTTCTTTGATCGTGATTTTCAAATGATGGGTAATTCGTATACCCAGACTTTGGAGCCACGGTTATTTTATTTGCGTGTTCCTTATCAAAACCAAACACCTATTCCGGTTTATGACTCTGGAATTATGATCTTTAATGCAGATCAATTATTTCGAACCAACCGTTTCTCTGGGTTTGATCGTATTGGAGATGCGAATCAATTGAGCTACGCCGTGACGACTCGATGGTTGTCTGAAAGTACTGGTGGAGAAAAAGCTAATTTCACTATAGGACAAATTAAATATTTTGCCGATAGACGAGTTCAATTATGTCAGAATGCCACCGGCTACTGTGTTGATAATCCTTATGTATTTGGTGAACTGTCTTCAACATATGGAACTTCACCTGTTGCTTCTCGTGCTGTTTACCGTTTTAATTCGTCTTGGTCTGTTTCTGGTGATTACATTTGGGATCCTGCGACCAAAGCTACTGATAATGCGGATTTAAATTTTCATTATCAGCCAAGGCCTAATGCTATTATAAGTGCCGGGTATAGTTATTTGGTAAATGGCGATGTCACTGCAGTAAGAGATAATAGGCCAGCAAATAATGCACTGAATCAAGCTATAGCCGCTTTTTCCTGGCCATTAACCGAGCGATGGAGCAGTGTGGGGGCATACAGCCAAAACATTAGCAAAAACTACAGTATGATGTCATTGCTTGGGGTTCAATATGATAATTGTTGTTGGGCAGTCAGAGTTTTGGGCGGACGTACATTCAAAAACTTGAACAATGATTTCCAGCCTCAATATAATAACAATGTTTATGTACAATTATTATTAAAAGGTTTGGGAACTGTGGCAAATAGTGATCCTTATAATATACTGAGTACTTATATTCCGGGGTATAATGATCCATTCCGCCGCTAAATTAGAGTATAAATTAACCAAATGTGCTTGTGTTTTGATTAAGAATAACCTAAATTGCGCAGCAAAGAGTAAATGAGGATTTGGCATGTTTAAAAAAATAGCATTGATGTGCGTTTTGTTGTCAGGAATAAATGTTGCTGAGAGCAAACAGCTGTTAGATAAAGTAGTAGCAATTGTAAATAATGGAGTGATTACTTCAAGTGAGCTTGATGCACAGGTTGAGTTATCTAAAAAGCAAATTATTGCTCAGAAAGTACAAATGCCTAAAGATTCAGTACTGCGCAAGCAGGTATTGCAGCATTTAATTGATGTTGATTTACAAATGCAGCTTGCAAAACAAAATGGAGTTACAGTCGATAGTGCAGAACTTAATGAAGCGATTGAACGAGTCGCTGCGATGAATAATTTAACCTTGTCCCAGCTAAGAGAAGAAATCACCAAGCAGGGAATGACCTGGCAGCAATACCGACGTAATATTCGCAAAGAAATGGTCCTCAGTCGTGTACAACAAAAGGCCGTAGGTAAAGACGTACAAGTGACTAATGAGCAGGTTGAGCAATATTTAAAAACAGCAAGCACAGTTGATAACTCTTCTGCAACGTTTCACCTGCAAAATATTGTCATCCCGTTAAACGAAGAACCCACTACGGAAGAATTAAAAAGTGCTAAAGCGAATGCAAATAACTTATTAGCTAAAATTAGAAAAGGTGAAGATTTTAGCCGTTTGGCAATCGAGGAGTCGAGCGGTGAACTGGCTTTAGAAGGCGGCGATTTAGGAGAGCGGCATTTGGCAGAGCTGCCAGAAATTTTTGCCAAAGAAGTCGTGAAAATGAAAGTAGGTCAGGTTGTTGGTCCTTTGCGTACAGGGAATGGTTTTCAATTAATTAAGTTAGTGGCAATCGGTGGTATGAATCAACAACATATAGTAACTCAGACTCATGTGCGCCATATTCTGCTTAAGCCTGATGCAAGCATGCTGCCTTCCGATTCGCTAAAGCAGGTGAAAAACATATACCAACAACTAAAAGCGGGGAAAGATTTTGCATTAATGGCGAAACAATATTCTCTGGATGCTGCCAGTGCGGTCAAAGGTGGCGATTTAGGATGGGTTGGTCCTGGTGAACTTGTGCCAGAATTTGAAAAAACCATGAATAGTTTGCCTTTGCATAAAGTAAGTCAACCAGTAAAAAGTCAGTTTGGTTGGCATTTAATTGAGGTCATCGCGCGTAAGCAGAAAGATGATACCGAGGCATTTAAAAAACAACAGGTACGACAGTTCTTGCAACAACGTAAATTTGCAGAAGCAGTTCAAAATTGGCAGCAACATTTACGAACAGAAGCTTATGTTAATATAGTGGACAAGGATTTGGCATGAAGCCACTGCTTATCAGCAGCGGTGAACCAGCAGGAATAGGCCCTGATTTGTGCCTGACTCTTGCTGGTTGTGATTTGCCCGTAGTCGTCTTGGGCGATCGATTGGTTCTGGAATCCAGAGCAAAAGAATTAAATCAAAACATTACTTTCCTTGAATACGATTCGGAAACACCCTTAAGGACAACGGCAGGCTGTTTAACTGTTCTTTCTGTTCCTTGTACCGGTTCTGTTATTAGTGGTCAATTAAATCCAGAAAATGCAGCATACGTCATTGAGTTGTTAACTCTTGGAGCAACCCTTTGTCAGAATGGAGATTTTTCAGGATTAGTGACAGCTCCGGTTCATAAAGCGAACATCAATGCCGGCGGCATCCCATTCACCGGTCACACCGAGTTTTTTGCAGATTTTTTTCATATTGAACATGTGGTAATGATGCTCGCTTGTCAGCAGATGAAAGTAGCTTTGGTCACAACGCATCTGCCACTAAGTAGAGTTCCTGATAGCATTACTCAACCCCTTATTATTCGTGTGATCAACCAATTACATCGATCGTTGGTAAATGATTTCGGGATTAAGAATCCAAAAATTAAAGTGGCTGGTTTAAATCCTCATGCAGGAGAGTCTGGTTATTTGGGGCGAGAGGAAATTGAAGTAATAAGTCCCGCCTTAAATGAATTAAAAAATATGGGCATTGATGTTCAGGGACCTTTGCCAGCAGATACCATGTTTACTAATAATGATAAGTCCGACTGCGATGCTTATGTTGCCATGTACCATGATCAGGGCTTGCCTGTACTAAAATTTGCAGGATTTGGCGAATCAGTCAATGTTACCCTTGGATTACCTATTATACGGACTTCTGTAGATCATGGGACGGCATTGGAGCTGGCTGGAAAAAACAGTGCTGATCCAGGTAGTTTGCTTGCTGCTGTTAAGATGGCAATGGATATGGCGAAGATAAGGAATCAGCAATGACGATAATCAGTTTAATTGCAGCAATAGATGAAGCCGGTGGATTGGGAGTTGATAATCAATTGCTGTGTCATTTACCAGCTGATTTACAACATTTTAAAAATATAACCATGGGCAAACCCATTATTATGGGACGCAAGACTTTTGCATCCATTGGAAGACCCCTGCCCGGAAGATTAAATATAGTATTAAGTCATTCATCTATTGCGATTCCAGGAGTAACATGTGTTGGTTCATTAGATGAAGCACTATCCCTGACTACACAAGAAGATGAAGTGATGATTATTGGGGGGGCGAATTTATTTTCTCAAGCAATGGATAATGCAGATCGTATGTATATTACCAAAATCCATCACGAATTTAAGGCCGATGTATTTTTTCCTATGATTAGTGAACTAGAATGGAGCTGCCGAAATAGTGAATTTCGACAGCGTGATGAGAAGAACCAATATGATATGACGTTCATTACTTATCAACGGATGGAAGGAATATAAACTTAATAGTGCGAATGCATCTTATTATGGTGCATTGTGTTCGGGATTTTTGAACCAACGATAAGCCCCTGATGTCTACTCATTACTTTGTAATTATCGGTAATAATTTCGCGACCAGCGTATGAAATATTACAATGATTATAGCCTGGCCAAGTTTTTCCTGGTTGGATGCCGCCATGAAAATCAGCCTGACACACAAATAACGGATTTCCATTAGTATCTCTACCAATTTGTATTGCTCCTCGAGCATCACGCACCCAATTAAATCGCCCTAATCTATGTTGGTTAGGGATTGTAAATTGATCTACGACATATTCTTTACCGCCATAAGGTACATTGCAGCGATCATAACCAGCCCAGGTTTTCCCTGGTTGCACACTATTAAATAGTTTTGCCTGACATAAATATAAAATAGCTCCATTAGTATCGATACCGGTTCTTATGGCATCAGTTAATGGAGAGATGCGATGACGATGTATGTTAGGATTGGCAAAAAGTTCTGTAACAACACACATCATAAGTAATAAAGGTAAAACTCGAAACATCGGATATCTCCATATTAAAAAGGAAAACAAGCATAACCAAGGCTCAATTATACTCAACATGGTCTATAGAAGATCGAAATGGATTGCTATAAACAACAAATTAAAAAAGATGCGAAATAAATGCAAAAAGTGTTTGACACTGATGTCGAAATCAGTAGAATACGCAGCACGCCTTCGGGGCAGGTTCATTAAGAATTGAGAA
>NZ_CALMPD010000072.1 GCF_937871865.1 uncultured Legionella sp. | reverse complement strand
CTCTTCAAAAGAGGTGACTATTGGCACATCGATAAAGCGGTCTTTGGATGCAGAATTCGAGAAAGCACTGGTACGGGCAACCTCGAAGAAGCAGAAAAATACTTTGCAAAACGAATTGAAGAAGTAAGGCAAGCAAGTGTTTTTGGAGTAAGACCTAAACGTACATTCATGGAAGCAGCTATTAAGTTTCTGGATGAGAATCAGCATAAACGAAGTATTCGTTCAGATGCAGGGCGTTTAAGGGTATTGGTGGAGTATATTGGTAAACTAACAATTGATTCTCTCCATATGGGTATTTTGCAGCCTTTCATCGAAGCGCGGCGAAAAGAGAAGATTAAGACCAGAACAATAAATCATGGGTTACAAGTTGTTCGACGTATTCTGAATCTTGCTGCCACAGAATGGATAGATGAGTTTGGCATGACATGGTTAGTCAGTGCCCCTAAAATCAAGTTATTACCTGAAACTGATTTACGTAAACCATATCCGCTTAGTTGGGATGAACAACATTTACTTTTTGCGCAGTTGCCTGAGCATCTTGAACGAATGGCACTTTTTGCTGTCAATACTGGATGCAGGGAACAAGAGGTGTGTAATCTTCAATGGAATTGGGAAATTAGAATTCCTGAAATGCCACACCTAATGGTGTTTATCATTCCTCCAGAACTTGTAAAAAATGGGGAAGAACGCTTAGTTGTATGTAATCATTCGGCGAAAGAGGCTGTTGATAGTCAAAGGGGAAAGCATGATCAATATGTATTTACCTTTAAAAATGAGCCTGTTACTCGAATGCATAATACCGCTTGGCAGAGTGCGCGGAAAAGAGCTGGTTTGGAATATGTACGTGTTCATGATCTGAAGCATACATTCGGCAGAAGATTGAGGTCTGTCGGAGTTAGCTTTGAAGATCGACAAGATCTTCTTGGTCATCGTTCAGGTCGTATTACAACACATTACTCATCAGCTGAGTTGCAGAATCTTTATGAGGCTGCGAATAAGGTGTGTGAGAAGCAGAAGAGCGGGGTGGTACTTACTTTACTGCGTAATCCTAATAATCGAAAAGAAAAAGAAACAACAAAAAATAGTAGGGTGTTTTGTTTATGAGTTTGATTTGTCCCCCACAAAATCCCCACAATGGATTTTAAGGGTTAGTATGAGGAGGTGGTTGATTTGGAGCTAACACTATGATTTTACTGAAGTAATCATGGTGGCCAGAGACGGAATCGAACCGCCGACACGAGGATTTTCAATCCTCTGCTCTACCGACTGAGCTATCTGGCCCCAAGGGTTGCTATTAAACTCCGATACGGGTTTTAAGTCAAGCATTGTTTACATTTTTTTTGAAAATATTCTTTCTTGATAGGCTACAGCTATCTGTGCTCCTAGTAATGCATTGCTTTTTATTAGCTCAATATTGGCCTGTAAACTTTTGCCAGCAGTGAGTTCTGCTATGCGTTTTAAGAGAAATGGAGTGAGCGCCTGCCCATTGATGCTTTTCGCTTCTTCATGAGCTTGCTGAATGAAGGGGGCTATTTCATCATCGGATATTTCTGCTTCCAAAGGGATTGGATTGGCTACAATTATCCCGTTGCTCATATTGAGATGATGTTGATACGTCATGAGTTTTGCTACCTCTTGAGCGTTATCCAGGCGATGAAGAACGGGTATACCGCTGGAACGACTGTAAAAAGCCGGGAACTCATTGGTTCCATAGCCAATAACGGCCACTCCGTGTGTTTCCAGCACTTCAAGGGTTTTAGGTAAGTCAAGAATGGATTTTGCTCCGGAGCACACTACAGTAACAGGAGTGTTTGATAACTCGATGAGATCGGCTGATATATCAAAACTAATTCCTGCTTCCTGATGAACGCCGCCGATTCCGCCCGTAACAAATAGAGGCAGTCTTGCCAGATGAGCGCAAAACATAGTTGCAGCGACTGTAGTACTGGCTGTCATTTTTTTACTTAAAACGTAAGCAATATCTCTACGAGACGCTTTTATTACTTCTTTGGATTCGGCCAGATGTTCCATGATTTTTTTAGTAAGACCGATATGAATTTTTCCCTGATACATCGCTATAGTGGCAGGAATTGCCCCGTGATTACGAATAATATTCTCAACCTCATAGGCGGTGTTTAAATTTTCCGGATGGGGCATGCCATGAGAAATAATCGTTGATTCAAGAGCCACTATAGGTTTATGGCTGGTTATTGCCTCTAAAACTTCTTCACTAATTTCTAATAAATCATGAAACATATATTCGTCCTTTATTCTTTAGCTACATAGCCTGAAGGTTTTTCTGACCCTTCTCCAAAAAAGTACTTTTCCATTTCCTCTTTTAAAAACTCGCGAGATTTTGCCTCCATCAGATTAAGGCGATACTCATTGATTAGCATGGTTTGATGCGATAACCACATCGACCAGGCTTGTTTCGATACTTCATTGAATATTTTTTCACCTAAAACTCCAGGGAAGGGTGGTTTTGGCATCCCTTCCGCTTCCTGTTTTAGTTTGCAGCAAAAAACTAATCTACTCATTGTGTGCCTCATAAATTTTGCAAGGAAGCACATTATGCGCGAATCTTTTTGTTACTCCAAGTACTATCCAGTCAAACTGAACGATGAGTTTAATCAGACTGATCGTGCACTTGAGCTTGAAGAATGTGCTGCGATAATAATTGCTCCTGCTCTGAGGTCAGCTGAGTAAATGACACTGCCGTACGGTAGCTGGCTTCATTTTGATATTGGCTATACACCACCACTGCATCAATAATTATGGGAATCATCTGAGGCTTGGTATAGATAACAATTTTTAAGTGCGTTTTTTCTTTAAGTAATTCCCCTGTTTTAAAAGCCATTCCTCCCAAACTAATATTTACTTTACGCAACTGGAGTTTTCCTGACATTAAAATATGGCGGGATAAATAATCTATTTTTGCATTCAGGAGGTTAAGATAATGGGTCATTGCTGGCTCTTTTACTGCCAATACTTGTGTTAACTCAGCAAGCTCGTAATCAATATTTTGAAAATATTGGGATGCCTCCATATATTTTTGACTGTTTTCACCCAGTAATTCATTTGAAACTGACAAATCAGAACAAAATTCACCGGGTGCGATTACTCGATAATCAAAGTAGATATGATCATCGATCCGAAAATGTTGGCGTCTTTCATGTACTGGCATAATCGCTCCATCAAGTCCATTTTATGTTATAGCACCTGCTCACTTAGCATTATACTTCGTTGTCGGCTCTTTCATTTCATATACGCTCCTTCGATTCACTCACTCCTCGTCAAAACTAGTGACCGACGTTATATACCTTATCATGTCATGCGAACAGTAATTTCCTCTCTATGGTCAAGTTCTGTAACCGGTTGTGACCCTGATGCTTGGACAATGGGTTGAGCAAGCAAAATATCGTGCTCTGCCATTAAATCGGCCTCAAGTGCCGCTAAAGGATCTATCTGAGCTAATGCATTTACTACCGGTGCTTGAGCTTGTAATTGAACAATAATGGGCACTGGTGGTAACTCTAAATGCTGTACTACTCTTTGGGCATCTATGAGCAGTGCCTGACTTTGTCTTACTGCTTCGGTATGGTTTGTTGCCAGGGCTTCTTTTTGAATGCTAGCGGTTAAAAATCCAGTAAATTGAGCATTATTCAGTTTATTATGGGCAATAGCCTCTCGAACAACGGCATTAAACTCAGCTACTCTATCCAGTTTCAATGCGGCTGAAAACGCTTGATTTAAATTGGCAGGAATTTGTGCCGGATTCATTAATTTTTGCAGTTCTTGTTGTGCATCAAAATAAAATTTCTTTAAAACATGCATGCCGAAACCTTTGTCTTTTGCGGTTCTGATGAATTCTTTTAAATCATTTTCTGTTTGGGTCATCTGGGCTATTTTGTCATCTGGGGTATTCTCCCCATTAATCATTTCTGCTTTATAAACAGTAATTGCAGCTATAATTTCTGTTCTATTCCCTTTACTATAAGCCTCTTTAATCATTGATAAATCATTTGCTGCAAGATAATTTGTGTTAGGTGCAAGATTGAGGTTGTTTTCAGGATGCAGCATCCCTTCACTGAGCGCATTGAGATGAACCTTACTTATGGTAATCACTTTGGGAGATGTAATTGTTAGTGAATCTCCTCCGCCTTGACGCTTAATAAAATGAACCATCTCAGGAGGAACTTTTGAGTCAAAAGTAATTTGTACGCTGCCATTGGCTAAATCATTTATGGTTAACGCAGGATTTGCTTGCCGTGTCGTCCATGGATTTTTATAAGGCCTGCCATCATCACTGAATAAAACGGGGTTATGAAGCAGTTTCTCAAGAATAAGGGTTTGTCTTACTTCATCAGAACTGACTATTCCTGTTGTTTGGGGTAATACTTCATTTATTTTATTAATTCGTGCCTCTATTTTAGTTTTAATGGTGGAGGCATCTCTTTCAAGAATTTCTATATCTATCAATTCGTCATTTAAACGTCCTCGGGTCTCTGCAGTGAGATTACCTCGTAACTGGTCTTTGATTTCTGCTGCCTTATTGTGATGTGTCCAGGCAACATGATTGGTGTATTGGATGATTTTGTTGCTTATGTCTTTGAGTTGCATGAGACTGGCGTATTTGGTGATCATTGATGAGTCTTCAATCAGAGTTCTATTGCGACCTTGACCATGACGCGTATGTTTCATGATAAATTGATCGGGTTGAAGACTTAAGCGTGAGTCAAGAATAAACTTATCGCTATCCATAATGACCTGGTCAAAGATAAACAGGTTTCTGCTGTCTCTTAAAGCTTTATTCTGACAATAACCACCTACCGCATCCGTGTCGCTGCATAGATAAAAGAGCGCTAATGAATTTCCAAAATCAGTGACAAAACGATCTCCTTGTACTCCATCACCGACAGGTTTTATAGTCGAGTAATGAGTATATGTTTGCCCACCAAAACCTAGTCCAGCAGTAAACGTTTTTCCAGAGGAAAAATCACTTAATAAACGTATGTCATCAAAAGGTACAAACATGGCTGGATGACCATTGTGAGTAATTGTTGTTGAGGATGAGGTATCCAGCCCCATAAGCCTGGATATATTCAGAGCCATTGCTTCTCGTTGAACTTCTTTTATATTCCCGTGCTTGGGTAGCTTGATAATGGCTTCGGTGCTCAGCTTGAATTGAGCTCTGTCTGTATCGTAGTTATCGACGGTTAAATCATTTTTGGCGTTTATATTCCCTAACTGAGTTCTAACTCGGGCAAGCGAAATCAAGGATACTTTTTCTGTTACTCCTCCTGCTGATTCTGTGAGCGTACAATAAGTTAAAGCAGGACCATTGTTTTGTGGAATGTTGATTCGTTCCAGTTGATTTATTTTATTCAAATCAGCGAGTATGTTCAGTCTTTTTTGTAACATTGCTTTTTGAGGATCATTATCTGTAAGAGGTTTTATTTGCTCTTTAAGGGCGCTGATACGAGCATTGACCTGTGTAATATCTGATGCATTAAAAGCAGTTGCTCCAGGAAAGGCCTGGCACAATGCGTATAATTTTATTCTGCTTCCCTGTATTCTGGCTGTTAAGTCCGCATCCACATCCACGGGTTTACTGGTAGGGCGAGCATAATAATTATCTTTAGGCAATGCCAGAATATCTCGTGCATTTCGCCAGTACTGCAAACCAAAATCAGCACTTCTTTCTCTGATTTGAGTGAGAACAGGAGGGGATCCTGGGGTAAATTTCGTAGCGTAATCTATTATGTTCACATATTTTTTCCATTGCTCGTTATCTGCTTCTAATGTGGCAAAATCAAATAGTCCGTGATTATGGATATCAATGTAATCAAGCAATCTATCCAGTGCTGCATAAGGAGCAAGCGCATCATCGCCTAGATTAACATCTGCGGGTTTTACGCTTTTTTCCTTAATATAGCGTTTGATAATGCGTTTTTTTTGTTCAGCGTCCACTGGCTATATCCTTATAGTATCAACTAGACTTACCTATAATATAGTCATTGTTTTGAGCTATTGGGAATGATTTAGGACAAAATTTTGTCTTGGAGGACAAATGAAAGACAAATTAATGATTCAGGAACGAATCGTTTCACTTTTAAAAAATGAATCTTTTGTTGATGTTAAAAAAGACATGGAACAGTTGAATGATGAGCAATTGGCTGAATTTCTGGTTAAGTACCCACAATGCTACGAACAACTAAGAGTTGTTGAATTGAATGATTTTTGGGATGGTCGACGAAATGCATTACGCTTGCCAGGTAGAGTCGATTTTCGTTTTATGGCTCAGCCTGGTATTAAGGATGCAGATCAGGTTATAGGTTATTTATTGTTTTTATTACAATTACAGACTCAACATACAAAAGTGGCTCAAGCAGAGGGTGCTCAGGGCGTGAAATCCACTGATTATTTATCAATTCATTCTATCCGGCGCCACCTTCATCACATTTATCTTGCTCTGGCTAAGGCATCCGAGGACGATTTAACTCGTGTTGCTGAATTTCTATATAACCTGGAGGCTTTTGCCAAATTGCACCAATGCCCTGGTTTTTTATTAATGGCCAATGGATACATGCAATTAGCATTACGATATCAGCAGCTGACTTTAGAAGATCAGTGTAATGCTGCATTTAAACTGTGCTGGAAGTTTTTGCATCTTGCTGAACTGTCTGAGCCGTCCTCTAAAGAATCCATTAATAATGCTTATTTTGGTAAGGGGCTGGTTCTAAGTACGCCGTTTAATCTCTCTTCTGTTCGAGAAATGAAAACTTATTGCTTCAAAGCTGCTGACACGTTTTTATCCATCCAGGATACTCTTGGCGCAGAACAGGCGGCATCACTGATGTATCAGCATGCAAAAATATTGGGAGAACTTGCTGAATCCTCGGGAGCATCTTTAGGGAAGTAGGGGGCATCTCAATAAATCCGGTAAAATTAATGTGCCTCTGTTACCAGGCATTTAGGGAGCAGATCTGGCTCTGGATACCGCGGTCAAGTACCGCGGTAATTCGGAATAGAGAATAACCAGGATTATCGCTTCTTGGAGGAAACTGGCTCCCAATTAATATCTTCTACTCTTACTCGAGCTTCTGCTTCTACAGTTCGATTACTGCTATCTCCTCTGAGAAGAGCTGTTCTTACACTATCTACTCGCTGATATCGCGCAAGCCGATGTCTTGTAGCTGGAGAAGCAAGCTCATCGTCCTTGCTTTTCTTGAAGAAGCTGAGTTTAAGAAATGAAAAAGACATTTTACTTTTATCGTCTTTTTTAATTACGGTTGTATTTGCAGGTAAAGAGTCTTTAGACATATCTGCCTTTGTTTCTTTTTTCTTCACAAACATTGTCGTTTCAGGTAAAGAGTCTTTTGAGGAGCCTGTTTTATCTTCTACTTTCTTTTTTATAATCACAGTTCCATCAGGCAATGAGCTTTTTGCTGAAGCTGCCTTGTCTTCCTTTTTCTTAATTATTACAGTAGCAGAAGGAAGAGGATCTTCAGATTTATCATCTTTAATTACTATACTCCCCGATGATAATTCATCAGTATTTTTTGTTGATTTATCAGAACTTTTTAATCCGCCCTTTATTAACAAAGTACTCTCATCATTTTTGGTGCCATGAAGCTCATTATCACTGAGCGATAATTCTTCGGACTCTTCCGATTCGTCAGAGTCTTGAGGCACTATTTCATTAAGGTGGCTGAATAAAAACTCTTTAAAATGAGCTGCTTTTAAAGTGCCAAGGTTATCCAGAGCTTTAGATGGTAAGAATTCCAGAAGAGGGAAGTAAGTTTGAAACTCTTCTCCATTTAATTTTTGTTCAATCTTGATTTCTGAAATATCAGGAGAGGGATTTCTCTCTATTGAGTACAAACCAAAAGTTAACCAGTGCATGGCTTTTCTATACCATGGCGCTTGCTCCCAGTCTTTGTTAAACAACGCGTTCTCAACCGATTGCGAACATTGAGTGAAATAAATATGGGCGTATTCTTTATAGCATTTTACAGCAAGTTTTTCTGCCATTCTTGTTAAACGTGTTTCTTTGGGGGCGCTCGATGAAATTTTATCAAAAATCTTGTTTGCTCTGTGTAACAGATCGTTACCATAATAGCTAGGCATTACCGAATCCATAAACGATCTGGCAATACTTTGGAATACATTTTCATTGTTGCGCTCATCTAAAAGTGCCTTTATTTCATTGAGTTCGTCTTCAATGCCTAATTGTGACGATGGGAATACTCTTTCAACTTGCTTATAAAAGTTATCTGGATCTTGATTTTTGAATGCAAGCAATGATTGAAATTGTTTAATTGTCATTCGTTTACTGGCTTCAGTTCTTGTTAGTTCTTGGACCAGAAAAGATAAATTAATTATTTGTCTGGGAGGAGTAATAAAATAAGATGCAGCACTTTTATCAGAATTTCTGAATTCTTCTGCAGGAGGTAATTCATCCATTTGAGTTAAAATTAGAAACTCTTTTAAAATCATTCCTAATTGATAAGACATGAATTGCGGCATATTTAGCGTCGTTGTGTTTGCTTTTGCATTGTAATCCAGAGGTTCATTATCAAAATCCAGACATTCAAGATATTCATCTGGGGCATACATTGGGCTACTTCGCACGGTATCAGCCATTGGGTTTTCTGTGTCAATCAGGGTTTTTCTGTCGCTGATTAATATTCGGTTTCTGTCGGCAAGAAAATTAGTTAATTTAATATCTGGATGATACGCCTTTGCATCCATTAACAAGACGACAAAATGAGTCAGTTGATCAAAATAAAAACCAATTTGTGGGGCGATATTGCTGATTGATTCTTTTTGTAATCGTCTTGCAACTTCGGCCAAATTTCCTTGGTTGGCAAATTGACTTAATACTACGGGTCTGTATTCAACTGGCTCAAATTTATTTTGTAATTTTTTGGTGAATAACGCAAAATCGTTTATAAAATATTTAGAGACAGGATGTGAATGCAGTCTTTGCTCTAATTTGAGCTCCGAGCGGTCTTCTACTCTCCATATCATCAGTTCGTTCCAACCACCCATTTTGAATGTGTAGTTTTGATTATTTCCTTGAGCACCCAAAGGACTTGTTTTATAAGAGATCCCTAATTTTTCAATCTCTTCAGGTTTTTTGCTTCCTTTAATTGCTTCTATCTTGGGCTGAACATCCCTTAATATTTGGGTTTGCTTTTCAACGAGCTCTTTCATTCGTGCATTGGTATAAGCTAAATGATACAATTCAAGAGACAATGCCTTATATTCTTCATGAACATCAGCAAAAACGTTGTGTTGTAGCATATTGTCTCGTTGCTGCATTAATGCGTATTCTCTGTCTCTGATATCCTGTTTGTCGGTTTCTTCTGGTTTTTCTTGTCCCAATTTCAAAGCAACAGCTTGTGCAAATTGTATTCCTTTCAGGAAAAATGAAGCATTAGAGTTGATAGAATACGTGGCCAATTGAGCGTGGAAGCCTTTTTTATCATCACTGTTTATCCACTTATATAAATTCTCGTCAGGTCTTATACTGTTTAATTCATAGTTAATTTTTTGTAAATAAAAGAGTCTTTGTACATGGTCATTTTTAGGAGCTTTATTTAATTCAATAACTAAATTAGATAATGCTATATGACTCTTGGGCGGTAACTTCATGGACATAACTGACTCCGAGATAAAAATATTTTAATAATAATTTTTTGTAAAAATGTTCTGGGCAAAATTTGAGCAAAACTAGCACGGATTGATTTTTGTTGCAAGTTTATTTTATACACAACAAGAAATAAATTATCGCTATAAGTATTTTAAATTACACTGGAGAAATTCAATATATGAATGCACCCTTAAAAACCAAAAGGATTAAATTGCTAGTTATCTGCCTTAATACTATCTTCAAAGGGGTATTTTATGCTTTAATATCCCCCATTTATCATCGCTAATTAAAGGGTTTGCTATGACTTTTGTAGTTACAGAAAGTTGCATTAAGTGTAAATTCACTGATTGTGTGGAAGTCTGCCCGGTGGATTGCTTTTATGAAGGGCCTAATTTTTTGGTGATTCATCCTGATGAGTGCATCGACTGTGCGCTTTGTGAACCCGAATGTCCTGTGAATGCTATTGTCTCTGAGGATGATTTAACCGCAGAACAACAGCAGTTTAAAGAATTGAATGCAGAACTCTCACAAACATGGCCTAATATTACGGCTAAAAAAGACGCTCCTGATGATGCTAAGGATTGGGAAGGCGTTAAGGATAAACTTCAATATTTGCAGAAAGAGTGGACGAAATAGCATCACTCGCTGAATCCTGTCGGCGATATCTTAGTGAGAAAGGACGGCTTTCTACAGCAATTCCCGGATTTGTTGCAAGAACGCCCCAATCAGATTTGGCTGTTGCTATTGCTACAGCAATAGCCGAGAAATCTACTTTGATTGCTGAGGCTGGCACCGGAACCGGTAAAACATTCGCTTACCTATTACCTTGCTTATTAAGCGGTAAAAAAGCACTTATTTCCACAGCTACCAAAACATTACAAGATCAATTATTTCAAAAAGACTTGCCTACTTTGGTTCGGGCCTTGGGCTTATCCGCACGGATTCAGAATCTAAAAGGCAGAGCTAATTACATTTGCCAGCATCGTGTTGCATTGCATGCTGAGGAAGGTCAGTTTCAAAGTCCACAATGTGCCCATGAAGTACTCCATGTAAGAGATAAGTTATCCCAAATGGTTCATGGTGAGCGCTCGGAATTGCCCGAACTTAGTGAGGATTCACCCGTTTGGCATTACGTGACTTCTACTACGGAAAATTGTCTCGGTGCTGAATGCCCTAATCATGAGACCTGCTTTTTGGTCAAGGCGCGTAAACGTGCACTGGAAGCTGACATAGTAGTTATTAATCATCATCTTTTTTTTGCCGATTCGCGTTTGAAGCAGGATGGTTTTGGGGAGTTATTACCAGGTGTAGACATTGTCATTTTTGATGAAGCACACCAGCTTGCAGAAATTGCGACTAATTTTAATGGGGAACGTATTGGAACGCGCCAATTTACTGATTTGGTAGCTGATATTATTGGCGAGTGGCCTGTTTTAGACTTGGCTAATCAACCCCTGAAAGCTTTAAGTAATAAAGCGGATAAGATCATGGATGAGCTCTTGGGCTCTATTCCCTTCCGAGAAGACAGGGTAAGTTGGGATGATATTAAACGTAACAAAGAGTTTGTGCGGAGTTGGGATAGTTGGTTGGCCTTAAAGGATGAATTAGTTGTTTGTTTAAATGATGAAAATGTTGCAGAAGTTCCTGGTTTGGTTCGTTGTAAAGAGCGTCTTGAAGAGCTTGAACAGCTGTTACTTTCTTTCACACAAACTCAAAATGACAAAATTCGATGGCTGGAGCGCTTTAAACATACTTTGGTTTTTCATGCAACACCTTATGATATAGCTGAAACATTTAGCGAGTTGCTCAAGCCGCAAGAGAGTGCCTATGTATTTACTTCCGCCACATTAACCATGGCCTCTTCCTTTGATTGTTTCAGTAAGCCCTTGGGGCTGAACAATGCTCAGACTTTATTACTACCAAGCCCTTTTGATTTTCAGAAACAGGCACTTCTTTATTTGCCCCGAGGACTTCCGGATCCTAAAGATTCTGGGTATTATCACGCTTTACTGGCACGTGCATTACCGGTTATTAAGGCATGTGGGGGGCGGTGCTTTTTTTTGTTCACAAGCCATAAAGCATTAAAATTAGTTGCACAAATGCTGAGCAATACTTTAGACTATCCATTATTGATACAGGGAGCTGAAGCGAAGCCTATTTTATTGGAGCGATTCAGGCAATTAGGTAATGCGGTATTATTAGGAACGGCAACCTTTTGGGAAGGGGTGGATGTTAAAGGCGAGGCGCTCTCTTGTGTCATCATTGATAAATTACCTTTTGCCAGTCCCGTAGACCCTGTGACCCGTGGCCGAATGGCTTATTTAAAGGATAGAGGCTTGTCTGGTTTCGATGAGCTGTCACTACCTAATGCCGTTATTGCTTTAAAACAGGGCGTAGGGCGTTTAATAAGAGACATCACTGACAAAGGGGTATTGATGATAGCTGATCCTCGTCTTACTTCCAGAGAGTATGGTCGGAATATACTGGCCAGTTTGCCGCAATTGCCGCGAACCCGTGATGAACAAAAAGTTTTGAATTTTATTGAAGAGTTGGCGCTGGATTATGAAACTGTTAGCGATTGATACCTCAACTGAAATGGCCAGTGTGGCTGTATTATCAGGCGAGAAAATAACCAGCGAAGAACTGGGTAGTCAAAGAACACATGCGCAATTGTTATTGCCTATGATAGACCGCCAAATGATACAGTCTGGTTTGCAAATGAGTGAGTTGAATGGAATCATTTTTGGTTGTGGTCCGGGTAGTTTTACTGGTTTGCGGATAGCATGCAGTATTGCGAAGGGATTAGCTTTTGCCCATGACTTGGAGTTAATTCCGGTAAGTAGCCTGGCTACAATTGCCTGGTCTGCTCATGAACAGCAATATAATGAACCGACAGCTGTGTTGGCAGTGCTTGATGCACGCATGCATGAGATGTATTGGGCATATTACCAAGCGGGGCAATTTCAGGCTGAGGAACAAGTCAGTGCAGTACAGAATATCCAGATTCCAATGAAGCATCCTGTCGTTTTAGCAGGTGCAGGTATTGATTTGTATTGGGATGATTTTCCTGAACAAATAAAATCGCAAGTAAGCGCCAGATTGAATGTGTACCCCAATGCAGCATCAATGATTCGATTAGTGCAACAC
>NZ_CALMPD010000071.1 GCF_937871865.1 uncultured Legionella sp. | reverse complement strand
ACCGAAAAGGCCCCAAATCATATCGATTATTTTTTTAGGATATCCAAGGGAGGGCTGCTCTTTAGTCACCTCAAGATACTCTTGCCTGAGCTTTTTATACGAAGCATATACATCGATACATCCATGTTTTTCTGCTAGTTGTTTGAGAAACTCTAGACTAAAGCTCCCATTTAAGTGGCAATGTAAATCACTTTTATTTTTTTCAAAAATAATTACATATCTCCAATGTATTGAAGCGCAGCATATAATAATTTATTAAAATATCAAAGACTTATTGATGATAGATAGTTGGGATTCTGCTGATCAATATCAATTTTTAGTATCACCATAAAAACGCTTGCTTTTCTATGATTCATTTAGACAGGACATCTATCATGAACTAAAATAAAACTAAATACGCAATTGCAATCAGACAAAATGGATGTCAAACGAATATGATGGAATCAACAAATTTTGTCGTCAAAGTACATGATCTTGCAGATCTTGTCATTGCTCCTCAACAAAATCCTTTTTCAGACTATGAACCAGAATGTATCGGTCAGGCAGCTCTTCCAAGAGCAATTCTCAGATGGGAATCGACTGGTTGTTATGATTTCTCAAATGTGATGATTCATTTACCAACTAACAAAGCAAATGAAACGGATAACAATATAGTGAGCAACATGTTTTATCATTATATAAAAAATCGTATCGAAGAAAACACAGATAATATGTTTTTGTTTCGCAGAAATCTAACCCATGCCCTACGCAATGCAATAATATTTCTTACGTTCTGTATGGGACTCGTTACCCTTTTGAATAGCCCTGGAATTTTACCTAACATGCCGATATTTCGTAGTGTTTTAACTGAAGGACTCACCGTCATTGGCTGGGTCGCTTTATGGCGACCAGTTGAATTGTTGCTAAATGATCTAGGCTTATTACGAAAAGAGCAATTTATTTACCAAAAACTGCTACAAACAAAGGTACACATCATCCCAGATGATACATTCTGACTAAACGATGGAATTACACTGAAGCTAACAAAGTTGATCTCCCGGGATTCAGGAGATCGCTATATGCTCAGGATGACGTGCTTTTCTTAACTTAATGGATGTGCGGCTAAGCACTGGCCTACAAATCATGGTTTTGATTATGTTGCATTTTTTCCGGTTTGATACGATACAAAATACAATAAAATACAGGTACTAAAAACATAGTAAGTAGTGCTCCGAAGGCCAAGCCAAACATAATCGTCACGGCTAATGAAACCCAAAACACGTCTTGTAATAAAGGGATAACTCCGAGGATAGTTGTTGCAGCAGAATTCACGACGGGTTTCAGACGACTGACCGCAGCCGAACACACGGCATCATAAGGCGACATTCCAGCCATCCGATTAGAGTGTACCTGATCCAAAAGAACCACAGAATTCTTTATCATCATCCCCGATAAGCTCATAGCACCCAATAGCGCAATAAATCCAAAAGGAACCTGAGTAATAATAAGCCCTGTAGTTACCCCAATCATCACAAAAGGAATAAGAGCAATAATAATTAAGGGGGGACGGTACGAATTAAAAAGTAAAACAATCATGAGCAACATCACCACTACAGTGGGAAATAAACCAGGAATTAATGCCTGCTGTGATTCAAGACTGCTTCTGTACTCACCATCCCAGGTCAGAGTATATCCCGGGGGCAGTTTAATCTTTTCAAACTCAAGCAAAATACTGTCACGAAGAGTATCAGCGGTAACCAAGTGTGGTGATGCTTGTACCGTAATAGCACGTCGCCTATCCCAACGCCAAATAATAGGATTAACCCATTGTAAACGAATCCCATCAAGTACTTGTATGGCAGGTACTGTATTCCTATTGAGCAGTGAACTCACTTGAATTAAAGCCAAATCAACAGCTGCTTTTATCCGTTCTGCCTGAGGTTGGCGCATCATGATAGGAATTAAATCATCCCCTTCACGATATAATCCGAGCAAAACGCCATCATAAGCGCGACGAAATGCTTGTGCCAGGTCTGGACGGCTGACTCCTGCCCATCGTCCACGTTCTTCTTGATATTCTGGCGTAATCTGTAACACAGGCTCCCGCCAGTCTGTACGTACATCAATGGCATTTGGATTAGCCCGGAGAATAGCCATCCCCTGATCGGCAAGATGACGTAAAATCTCAGGGTTAGCATTAGCTGGCCCACTAAAACGTGCAGAAATTCGCCAATTGTTAAAAGCCCCAACAGTATACTTGCGTGCTCGAACCATGGATTGTGGAAACTGAATCTTGCTCCAGGAGGGTATCGTATCAACCAAACGCTCTATATCCGATAAACTGGAGGTATTAACCACCAATTGAGCAAAAGAGGAATATGGAAATTCAGACTCTACCGGCAAATAAAACCGCGGAGGTCCCTGTCCAATAAAAGTGCTGACACTGGTTACCCCGGGATCTTTGAACAGCTTATGTTCCAAAATTTTAAGTTCTTCTGACACTTGCTGAATTCGAGTTCCCTCTGGTGCCCAATAGTCAACGGTAAGTTGCAACCGAGATGAATCAGGGAAAAACATAATGGGCACATAGCGAAAGCCATAAAATGACAATGCAAGCAGCGCAAACATAACGATAGAAAAAGCAAAACGAAAACGTATTGCTCCGATTAACAAGCGCTTAAACCCACGATAGAAACGTCCGTTATAAACAAGCTCTTCACTTTGCGTTTTTTTCGGATTAGGAATAAATGCCATACACATCAATGGAGTGATGGTTTGCGAAAGAATCCAGCTTATTAATAATGCAGTAGTCACCACAGTAAACAAACTACCGGCATACTCTCCAGTATCATTGGTTGATGCAAAAATAGGATAAAATGCCATCGAAGCAACAACAGTGGCAGCAAGTAAAGGCCAGGCCGAATAGCGTGTCGCCTCAACTGCCGCTTCTTCTCGTGGCATACCTTTGGATAAACGAGTTATAAATCCATCAACAACAACTATTGCATTGTCAACGGCGCCACCCATAGCAATAATAAGTGCTCCTAAGGATACTCGCTGCAAATCGATTCCCAATAAATACATCACAATGAACGTTCCAAGAATAGCTAAGATCAATCCCGAGATACCGATAATCAAACCAGCACGAATCCCCATTGTCAGGGCCAACACAGCTAAAACAATAATCACGGCCTCAAGCAGATTAATCATAAATGAATGAATAGATTCAGCAACAATGTCTGATTGCCAGGAGATCGTCTCTACTTCAATGCCATGTGGCAAGTGAGCTTTTAGTTCATTTAATTTCTTGGTTATATCACGGCCCACCTGAACCGCATTAACTCCCGCTAAAGGAGCTAACGCAATTCCAATTGCAGGCAAACCTGAATAGCGCATCAATTGCTGAGGCGGATCAGCGTAGCCTTCCCAGACCGTAGCAAAATCACGAATGCGTAGAAGCTCATTATTTTTATTCAGACCTGAACCACTTACTAAAGGTGTAATGGTTAAATTACTAATTTCTTCAGCTGAATTAAATTCACCCGTAGGGGCTATGCGCAATCGTTCTTGTTGATAATCCGCGGAACCTGCATCAACAACCTGATTTTGCAGTTTCAAAGTACGTTGCAGATCCGAAGGAGAAATACCTAATTCAGAATATTGCGTGTTACTTATATCCAAATAAATTCGTTTTTGCTGCACGCCCCATAAGTCGACACGAGCAACTCCAGGAACAATACTTAATTCCCGTTGCAATTCCTTAGTATAATGTTCCAACTCACTGTAACTAAAACCATCCGCACTTACCGCTAATAAAAAACCAAAGACATTTCCAAAATCATCGCCCACCATAGGCGCATTGGCTCCAGGAGGAAGTGCTGGGCTGACATCCTGTATCTTTTTGCGCAAGATATCCCAAACTTGTGGCAATCGATCTGACCAATAATGGCTTTTGATATTAATTTTTATAATAGACAAACCTGGCCTTGAGATAGAAGAAATGTCTTTAACCTCTGCCATTTCCTGAATTTTCTTTTCAATACGATCAGTCACCTCCAATTCAACTTGTTCAGCACTCGCGCCAGGATACTGAGTAGTCACTATAGCCGTTTTAACTGTAAACTCAGGATCTTCCAATCGTCCCAATTTCAAGAAACTGAAACAGCCCGCAACGAATAACATAAAGACAATAAAATATGTTACTTGTTTTTTTTCAATAGCCAGTTTTGCTAAATTAAACATAGGATCACTCACCCGACTGATTTAATAGAGTAACAACATCTCCTTCTCTCAAGGAATGAACCCCGGCTATCACAACCAGATCATTTGCCTTAAGACCGCTGGTAATTGCGATCCCTGTCGCAGTAAGTTCACCTATGCTCACCTGTTGCTGATGAACTTTTTTAGTGTTTTTATCAACTATCCAAACATAGCTATTCTTATCTTGGCCAGGCGAAAACACCGCTGCAACAGGTAACGTTATCAGAGAGCCATCGGCATTATCAGAAGAAACAATTGTCCCCGTTGCACTACCAGCCATGCCTGGTAAAATTTTAACATTGGCAGGTTGATCCATCGATAAGGTAACGGGAAATGTCCGAGTATCTGTTGATGCTTCGTTGCTGATTTCCTTAATCACAGCTGGAATACGCACATGAGAAAAGGCATCAAACTGAACGGTAATCTCTGTTAAATGAGGAATAACGCTAATAAGCGTTTCAGGAACCTGAACTACCATCTCAATGTGTGAGGTATCAAGCAAACGGGCAATAGGCTGGTTTGCGGTTACGGTTTGATGATTTTTAACAGAAATACTTGCAATGCGGCCAGAAAAAGGAGCTTTAATTACTGAATCGGCTAATGTCTTTTCCGCTAAATCAACATTCGCTTTAGCAATAGCTGCTTTTGTCTTCAATAATTCAAAATCGGCTTTAGATATGTGTCCACCTCGGGTTAGCTGCTGTGCTCTTCTGTAGTTTTGTTCATCCCGCTGCGCTTCCGCACGGGCCGATCTTAATCTCGCTTCAAATTCACGAGAATCAAGCCTCGCAATAACCTGATCTTTTTTTACGAGATCACCAACATTAATAGGCCGCTCTATTAATCGTCCACCTATTTTAAACGATAAATCAATTTCTTGAACTGCCTGCGCTCGCCCAGGAAAAGAACGTCTGGCATTACTGGCTTCCACTTCAATTAATAATGTTTTGACAGGTCGTATGGTCGGAGCTATTACGCTATTATTATCCTCGCAACCAATGAGGAAAAAACTAAAAGCAAATAATGTCACAATTTGAATAAATAGATATATTCTTTTGTTCATAAAAATCCCTTTTATAATGATTCATTCTATTTATTTGAAGCTCTCGATCCATTGTCACTGCCATTAAGAAAGTACGTCATCCTGAGCATAGCGAAGGATCTCCTGAATCTAAGGAGCTCCCTTCGTCGCTAGCCCCTCTGGATGACGGCCTAAGTGGCCATAAACCCTACCCAGAAGCCTAATAGCCCTCGCAGTCAGGGAGTAATCCATTATTTAGACGAATACCCTAATTATCATAGCAACATTTAAACCACAGTTGAAAGTAGGACCGTATTTATTCCAAATATTTATATCAGTTTGTTCAGAAGGAGCCAATTTCCACACGAGCAGTCTATTTTCGGGAGCACAACCAGTTTACGCCTTGATTTTCAATTTTAAATAGATCCACTATCTTTCGTGGATCTAAAAATTCTGATTCATAATCACTCAAAATACCATTACGCAACCTGAAATTCAAAAAGCTCCCTGATTTGTGCTTCAGCCTGCTGCAAAGACTGATTGCGTATCTGTTCTCCCATATTCACACCTTCTGCTCGAATAAAGCGAATATCATTGATACCAACAAAGTTAAAAACAGTAGTCAAATAACGTTCTTGATGATCAAGACTTTGCATCGGTTCCGCATTATAAAAGCCTCCACGGCTTGATATAATATAAACCTGCTTTCCTCCAGCTAACCCTTGAACGTTACCATCCACATATTTAAATGTTTTTCCAGTAACAAGAACCCGATCAATCCATGTTTTTAATTGAGAGGATATTGAAAAATTATACATGGGGGCGCCAATCACAATCACATCAGAACTTAAAAACTCTGAAATTAATTGCTGTGATAAATCCAATTCCTCTTTGATGCTCGGAGCAATTTGTGTAGCATCCAAAGTACCAGCGCTTAAAATACTGTTAGACAAATGATTAATTGGTTGTGCATGCAAATCGCGATAAGTCACCGTTGTATCAGGATGCATCTGCTGCCAGTGGTTAACAAAACTATGAGTTAACTGACGAGAAACAGAAAATTTGCTTAATATGCTTGAATCAAGTGCGAGTAGTTTCATTTCATTATTCCTAAAATTTAATGGGCCTATTAATAGCATAGTCCTGAAACAATAAATGATAAGATAGCTTTTATATGATTTATTGTCCTATAATTAGAGTCAATGAGCGTTGTAAATCATTTTAAATCACAATTTACGATGAGAATAATATGCTACCTGATCTCAATGATTTATATTTTTTCTGTCTTGTAGTGGAACAAAACAGTTTTACGAAAGCAGGAAACAGTATAGGAATAACCAAATCAAAAATAAGCAGACGCATTAGCGATTTGGAAGAGCGCTTGGGTGTTCGTCTATTACATCGTTCCACAAGAAAATTGGCATTAACTGACATAGGAAAAGTGTTTTATCAACATTGCAAGGCAATGGTCAATGAAGCGCAATATGCACATGAAGCCGCTCAACAAGTGCAAAGCACCCCGCGCGGCCGTATTCGCATAACCTGCCCTGCTCTCTTTGCTCAATCGGCCTTTGCCAATACGATTACCCGGTTTATGCAACAATATAAAGAAGTAAATATTGTATTAAACGCTACCGATAGAACAGTCGATTTAATTCAGGAAGGCTTTGATCGGCAGCGTCAATTTAACTTTGAGCTAGACTGTAATTTATTTACAGGAATAACGC
>NZ_CALMPD010000070.1 GCF_937871865.1 uncultured Legionella sp. | reverse complement strand
CGATTTTAGCCACGGATGGCTTAAATCAATCACGAGCTTAGCGACACTATCGTTGGCTCACACTATCGTTGGCTCACACTAACGAATGTTAACAGACCCTAGCTGACAATGATGTTAATTTTTATCTTGTAATTGGGGCGTATTGTATCGGTATAGATGGGTTTTAAGCAATTAAAAAATAGCGGTTTTAAGTAACTATTATTTTTGATTAATACATTGGCCATGGACACTGGGTCGACACTGCCATTAGTTGGGAATTAGTAATTAAATGTAGGTTGTGTCTTTGGCACAACAGGCTGTCGGACCAAGGGCCCGACCTACATATTTTAGGAGTTCAGCTTATTATCCATTCTATTTGTTTTTTTAAATCGATATGAATTTCAGAAAGTTCTTCCAGCTCATAATCCATATAAGGATTATTTTCAGGATTATTATCCAGGCGTTGTTTCATTTCCTGATCGCGTTTTTGATGCAGCCAGCCAATCTGGGGAGAAAACAAATGTAACATCCCTTCTACCCACTTATCTAAAATCTGCCAATAAGGATCATCATCCAGCGTCATTTGATAGCGTTTCAGGAAATAAGCAATATGTTCCGCATCATACCAGGTTTCAGAAGTAACCCAGCGATTAACAGTAAACAACCTGATAGGGAGTCCAAATTGATTCATGCCAATAGCAACAAGATGAGTCATGGGATTATCCATATACCTATCCCAATCGGGCAATGCCGATGGCTTTATTCTTTTGGGTATCTGTTTGTAGCGCATGAAGCAATGGAAATGCCCGTGCTCGGTACTTTCAAAGTTTTCTCTGTGGCAGTGATAAAAGTATTGAGAACCGGTAGAATGATCAATACGATCGCCTTTGGGATAGTGACTCATCCGCTCATGCTTTCGCTTTTTTTTTAGCGTGTGATGGAGAATGTTTTTCCCCTTTGAAGTAGTCATTTGTTGTTGCGCTTCAAGAACCTGGGTTGCGTATCCCAAAAACACTTTCTGACGCCATTTACTTAATTCGGGTAATATAAAATTTGAATCAGTTGTCATAGTTCAGCTACTACATAAAGAAAGAGGTAGTAGAACTACCTCTTTGTTGGAACAAACTAATTACTAGTCACCACTGCAACCTGCACAGCCTTTGCAACCAGCACAACCTTTACAACCATTACAGCCTTTGCAACCTTTACAGCCAGTGCAAGTAGCAGCAGGAGTAGTGCTTGTGTCATCAGCATAAGCTACAGAAACCATAGGAGCTGAAGATAAAGCAGTTAGCAGTGCAGCTACAGCCATTGTTGATTTTTTCATAATATTACTTCCTTGATAGTTAAAGGTTTTTATTTTGACCCATTAAGATATTAGCAAACAAATCAAGAATTTTCTTCTTTTTTCAATAAATTTTTTTGGTTGTTTAACAATCAATTGGTTGTAAATTTACTCCAAAAGATATTTAATAGCTTGTTTGCTCTTATAAGAGCAGATTAAGCAAACGATTAAATATATAATTTAAAAAGATAATTCATTTTTTTCAATAAGTTATATAAAAAACAGCATCCCAATAACCAGAGAAATTTTTGTTTCTAATTACTACAGCTGATCCATGGTATCCCCAAGTAGGATTCCTGGATAGCGTGGTCAAGCCACGCTAATTCGATTTTTAAAGAGGGGTGATGCAATACTTTGTGGGATATCTATTTTAATTGTATAGCCAACACACGATAAATTGATTATTAGCAATGGCTCTGAAAAAGCTC
>NZ_CALMPD010000069.1 GCF_937871865.1 uncultured Legionella sp. | reverse complement strand
CATTTAACCCCATGCTCACTAAATTTAACTTGCACTCGGGTATGTGCTCCGTTTCCTTCAACAGCCAAAACAATACCTTGGCCAAATTTTGGATGCATCACATTTTTCCCCATAGGCATACCGGATTGTTCTGCAACCGATGGGATTTTATTAGGTCTGGTTGAAGCCGGCTGAAAACGTGCTTTAACACGAACTTCGTCTAATAATTGTTCGGGAAGTTCACGCAAAAATCGTGATGGTCTGTGATATTCTTCTCTACCATACTGCCTCCTGATTTCAGCATAAGAAAGCACTAGCTTGCGCATCGCTCGAGTCATTCCCACATAACACAAGCGACGCTCTTCTTCCAAACGCCCTGGCTCCTCAAGAGATTGTTTTCCAGGAAAGACCCCTTCTTCCATACCGACAAGAAAAACAACGGGAAACTCAAGCCCTTTCGCGGCATGAAGGGTCATTAAATGAACATAACGCTCATGTTCTTCGGCTTGTAATTCACCCGCTTCAAGTGATGCATGAGCAAGGAAGGCATTCACTAAGGGTAATTCATCCTCCTCCTCATTTTGTTCGTAGCGAAATTGCTTGGCCGCATTAATTAATTCCTGGAGGTTATCCAGGCGTGACTCGGATTTATCCCCTTTTATTTTACTAAAATGAGCATATAAGCCACTGGATTGAATCACCTCTGTTATTTGCTCATCCAACTCCATTTGTACCGTTTTTATTTGCAATTGCTCGATAAGATCGATAAAGCGTGCTAAGGCAGCTCCTGCTCGTTGCGCCATAGTTCCTGAGTCAAGCAACGCTTTGGCTGCATTCCATAAAGAACATTGCTCTGCTTTGGCATGATGCCGCAAATCATCTAATGTTTTTTCACCAATGCCCCGCGCAGGGAAATTGACCACTCGATCAAAAGCAGTATCATCATTGGTATTCACCAATAACCGAACATAAGCTAAAGTATCTTTGACTTCAGCTCTATCAAAAAATCGTACGCCGCCATAAATTCTATAAGCAATGCCAGCACGCAACAATGCTTCTTCCAAAACCCTGGACTGCGCATTTGAGCGATATAATATGGCGATTTCATCAGCACTACTTCCCTGATTAATTTCCATCATGATCCGCTCGCTAACAAATCGAGCTTCTTCCAGTTCATTAAAAGCACTGTAAACCACGATTTTTTCACCACTGTTTCCAGCAGTCCATAAATCCTTACCCATTCGCGAATTATTGTTAGTAATTAGTGCATTCGCTGCTTCAAGAATAGTAGCCGTTGAACGATAGTTCTGTTCCAGACGAATGATCTGCGCGTCTTTAAAATCTTTAGAAAATTGCTGAATGTTTTCTACCTTGGCTCCTCGCCAACCGTAAATGGATTGATCGTCATCTCCCACAGCCAGAACAGGAGTCTTCTCTCCTGCCAGCAATCGAATCCAGGCATATTGAATCGTATTAGTGTCTTGAAACTCATCAACCAATATTGCTTGAAATCGTTGGCGATAATGTGCAAGAATCTCTGGATTATCTCTTAATAACTCATGGGTTCGCAGCAATAATTCCGCAAAATCAATTACCCCAGCAGTCTTGCAAGCCTGTTCATAAGCAGCATAGATAGAAACCAGGGTTTTAGTGGGACCGTAACTTAGCGCATTCACATGTTGAGGTCTTATGCCTTCATCTTTCTTGCCATTAATAAAGGACTGCGCCTGTTTCACTGGCCATTGATCCGAATCAAGATTTAATGAGGCAATCACTCTTTTTATAACTCGCGCCTGATCATCAGAATCAAGAATATGAAATTGCTCTGGCAAATTTGCTTCTTTGAAATGGCGACGCAACAAACGGTGACATAAGCCATGGAATGTGCCAACCCAAAGCCCCATAACCGGATCAGTAAGCATACTGCTTAATCGATGTCTCATTTCCCCTGCCGCTTTATTGGTAAATGTAACTGCCAAAATAGCATGGGGAGATAGTCGTTCTTTTTCAATTAACCAGGCGATACGGCTTACCAGAACACGTGTTTTACCGCTTCCGGCTCCAGCTAAAACCAGCATATTAGTTAAGGGAGCGCTAACCGCTTCACATTGTCGTTCATTCAAGCCCTTAAGCAGCGCAGTCATAGTCATAAAATAAATCCAGCAGAATAAAATGCATGCATTATCTTCAATTTACCCCATAAAGACAAAGATATTCTAAAAGACGTTGAGAAATTCCAGATAATTCTGGTATTGCTATAAACCTATACAGGGAGCAGAATATTGTGGTTCTATAACACAATATAAGTATAATATATAAAAAATATATAAAGGACTAATATGCATTCGCTCTACCCAGCAATTAAACCCTATGCTCAGCATGAGTTAACCGTCAGTAAACTTCATGTACTGTATGTAGAAGAAACAGGGAATCCTGAAGGAATACCTGTTATTGTACTTCATCCAGGACCAGGAGCAGAAGCAGATCCTCATCTGCGTCGTTTTTTTGATCCACAACGTTATAGAATTATCCTGTTTGAACAACGCGGGTGTGGTCGCTCAACTCCTCATATTGAGATAAGTGAAAACAATACTCAATTATTAGTTGATGACATTGATGCAATCAGAGATTTCCTTGGTTTATCCGAATTCGTATTAAGCGGCGGTGGATGGGGTTCATTACTCGCCCTGCTGTACGCGCAAAAATACCCTCAGCAAATAAAAGCCCTGTTATTACATCAGGTATTTTTAGGCAGACAAAAAGATATTGATTGGTTTTATAAACAAGGAGCCAGTCTGGTATACCCAGATTATTGGCAAGAGTTCACAAGCCAGGTTCCTGAAGATATGCTGGGTAATATTCCTCAATATTATGCAAACTGTCTGCAAGGTTCTAACGATCTGATGCGTATGAGTGCAGCAAAAAATTGGGCACTATGGCAGGCTCGTTGCAGTAGTTTGCAACCCCATCTCTACGTTATAGATCAATACAGCGACCCGCATTTTGCCTTGGCCCTTGCCACGCTTGAATCTCATTACATCAATAATCATTATTTTATTGAAGAGAATCAGGTAATGGATAATGTACATAAAATCAGGCACATACCAACTTATATAATCCATGGCCGCTTTGATTTGGTTAGCCCATTGGATAGTGCCTGGGTTCTTCATCAAGCAATTCCTGCATCTAATCTTAGAATCGTCCGTGACGCAGGGCACTCAGACAGAGAGTCTGGCATTACTGATGCGATTATCTATGCAACAAAAGAAATTTCCAAACAGGAATTAGATGCATGTTAACCGTAATACAGCGCGTTACCGAGGCAAACGTTGTAGTAAATAACGAAATGGTAGGCTCAATCACTCAAGGATTACTTATTCTTTGTGGATTTGAGCCAAATGATACTGAACAGAATTTAACTCGCATGTTAAATAAATGCTTAAACTATCGTATTTTTAGCGATGAGCAGGGCAAAATGAATTTAAGCCTTAAAGACATTAATGGGGGCCTTTTATTAGTGCCTCAATTCACTTTAATGGCCGATACTCAAAAAGGACTCCGCCCCAGTTTTTCGAATGCGGCTTCCCCTGAGCTCGGAAGCCAACTATTCGAGCAACTATTAAGCCATTCTCATCAATTGCATCCTGATACCCAATGCGGAATTTTTGGCGCAGACATGCAAGTTCACCTGTGCAATGATGGTCCAGTTACCTTTTTAATGCAATTTTAAATCAGGAAATTTCTACTATGTCTACCTCTCGACAATGTTCACTGCCATTAAGTTAAGGATTTGGCCGTCATCCTGAGGTAGAAGCAAGTCGATGAAGCTACATATTCTATGGTGATAAACACCTCTTAATCCATTGCTTCTCTGACAATAGATATTCATCAACATCCGACAACTCATCGGTTCGATAAGCATAAAATATCAGACGTTGTGGCACGAATCTGAATCCACAATAAAATTCATTCATGGGAAGTTCTTTACCATGATAATGCTTCTCGATAGTTCTCTTTTTTTCCTCTAATTGCATTTTACTGCTTATCGGTTGGGAAGATGTCGCGGCATAACTATGAAATCTAATCTGCGCCTCACGAGGATAGGAAGACCAATAACGTTCGTTTTCTTCTGCTAATAAAGCGTTAACAGTTCCCTCAATAATTACTTCACGCTGTAATACCTCAAACCAAAAAGTCATTGCAGCTCTAGGATTAATCTGCAGCTCTACTACTTTTCGCGTACCCTTTTGAGTAAAAAACAACAAACCGTCTTCATTTATTTCACGAACAGCAACAACTCGAGCGTGTGGAATAGCATCACTCGTTGTCGTAGATAACACAGCTTGTTGAGGATTAATAACGCCGTGCTGACGTTCTTCTGATATCCAATTAATTAATTGGTTTATCGGTTTCATCATGATACTCAGTGTTCATCTCCCAATAAATTAACGCTAGAAAGGATGAAGTCAATTAATTTATAACAACCCTATTGAAATTCAGCCTCAAATTAAAATGAATGATTTTCTCTTTTCTACTTTTCCACTAAAAATGTATTATAATAAATCAAAAGGATTATTTTTGATTCCTAACATGAAGCCAATAAAACAAGTTATTCTTATCATACTTATTATTCTGCCCTGGAGGCTGGTTTTTGCCAATGATTACCCCTCAAAAGTCATTGCCATTATGCATCATTGCTATTCCAAAATCGAAGCACATGATCCGGATATGACAGCATTTCCTCGATGCGTTCAGACCACATTAAACACAATTCCCAATCCTCAAGATTACCAAGTCTATGTTCGCTCTGAAAAACCTGGTAAAGGGAATGGGGCAACTGTAAAAATTTTGATGGTGAATAAATCAGGCCACATGGTGTATTGTATTGCGGCTACCGAAATAAAATTCGTTGTGAAATCTTGTGCTAATTTAAAAAGACACCCTCTTAGCCCCAATGAAGAACTCACAATTGATGATATATTAAAAGAAAATGATTGATCAAAAATAAAATCATTCAAAACAAGAACTTAAGTGACTAAAAAACAACAGTGTAGTTTTTGTTTATTCCAAATGAATATTGCCGTACAATGCGAAACATATAAACACACACAAATCAAATTTTACCCACTTATTGCGTACGATTAAACCAACCTCCTTTTCAAAATTCAAAGAATTTTATTGGATACATTTATTTTACATAAGAGTGATTATGCCTAAGAATTTTATTTTTGTAGAAAAACATTATGGATACCTCATCCCTTTTCAACAAAACTCCTTAAAAGACTTGTTTGAACAAACAAATCACAAAATATTTGATGGTGCCTGCGCTGGAGTAGTTGCCGCATTATTAGAATGCTCCATTGTCCCGCTTAAAAATAATTTGCGATTCTTCGCACCAACAGCAAGGCACTTTTTCTTACCCTCAGCCTCTCGGTGCCTCAATTTACAAAATGAATACGAACAAAATGTTACTGATTATTTCACTATATTTATAAGGGATATATTAAAAATAAATGAAACAGGATTTGCTGACCAAGACGGATTCGGAGCAGATCCTCTTGAAATATTAAATAAGCTCTCTTTCAATAACGTCCATAAGAATGAACTAGTTTTAATGAATGCGATATATCACTTGGATTCAAAAGGAAAAGTTTATACTCTGGAACACAAATTGTGCCTGCTAAAGCTCAATAACAAATATATCTTTTGTGAACCTAATTATGGAATAGTTCTCTTTAACACTTTAGATCATATCAATGAATGGTTAATGGAAGAAATAGCTCTGGGTGCATTGGAACATTACGTGAAACCGGTAAAAACAAAAATGGTAATTTCTGATCATGTAATAAAGGAACAAGGAAAAAAAGAGGGAATATTAACCGTAAGCTCTGTGTTTTTTGAATACTATTCTTTCCCTATACATCAGGAACAACATGCTCCTGATGCGCCAAATTTTCAATCTCGTTTGTGAATCATGCTATATCAGGAAGCTCTGGCCAGGCAATTAACGTTGCCTGCAGAATAAGAGCATGATTATGCACGTCATCCTTGGCAGCATAGAATAAAATAATTGGAGAATATTCGGCTTGTTCCAGAATCCTCTCCACTACAGCTTTATTATGATGTAATTCGTCTACATAACGCCGCGAAAACTCTTCCCAGTGTGCCACTGGATCCTGATGAAACCATTGCCGTAATGCAGTCCCCGGTGCAATGTCTTTTAACCACAAATCAAAAGCTATACGGTCTTTCTTGAGGCCTCTAGGCCATAGTTTATCGACCAAAATCCAGAAACCTGTTTTAGAAGCAGGGGGATTATAAACACGACAAATAGAAATCTCTTTCATAAATCAACTCCTGTTTTCTGCCTATCAGCCAATAGCTTTATCAACTTCCTTGACAATAGCTTTATTCTGGTGCAGAGCCCAGGTTACCCCACCAATAACAAGACATGCACCAATAATTTGCATATGGGTCGGTGGAGCGCCATGAATAGAAGATAAAACCATAGCAACCAGTGGCATGAAATTATAAATCAGATTAGGTTCAGTTACCCCAATTCGCTCAATAGCCTGAGTCCAACACAGATAAGCGATCACTGTCGAACCAATAACAAGACCCAATAATGCCCATATTGGCGCCATTGACTGCGGAAAGCCAGGCATTGGATTTAATCCAATAGTTAAAGGTAACAAAAGAATTGCTCCAATAGACACGACAATAGTGATATTGATTAACGAAGGTATATGACTCGGTAACCAACGTCGTGAAGCAACAGTATAAAATGTAAAGCACAGGGCTGAAAGGACGGCAATAGAATCACCCCAGTTAAAATTAATCGCTGAAGTGCCGTCGAAACTGGAACCAAGTACAGCCAGCGTCGCGCCACAAACCGAAATAATAATGGCCAGGATCGTATGAATGCCAGGAACATGTTCACTGACGATACTCTCGGCAATTGCAGTAAACACTGGCGATAGTGCCATAATAACGGCAACATTAATTGGGGATGTGATACTTAAAGCAAAAAACAGACTCCCCTGAAAGCAGGTAATGCCTATAAAACCAAGTAAAAAATAATGCCACCAGTGTCCCTTGAAACCAGACCAGACAGTTTTTTTGATAAAAAGAATAAGTAATAAAAGGATAAGAGCACCAAAACCAAATCGTGCTGCTGTAGTTTCCAATGGAGATAGCCAGGTCATGGCTATTTTCCCCCAGATGTAGGCAGCTCCCCAAAAAAATACAGCGATACTAGCAAAAACACGTCCCATTCCCATTAAGAGGCTATCCTTAAATAAATGCATCTGTTTATATAGTTAATACCTGACGATATCATTTTAAAACTAATTGTATCAGTTATCTGACGCTCCTCTATTTTGCGCCAAAATCACGCTTACCGTTTCAACCTGTTGTTTAATTATGGCTTAAAACTATTTGCACTGTTTTGCACATCGTTTTCTGGTTTAATGTCCGGTTCACTATCTGGTTTGTTATGTAGCCCCCTGGCTGTCAACTGAATATGCACGTTCATTTGCTTTAGTGCCGATAGTTCCATTTTCTCATACGCATCAATGGCTGAAGTTTTTAAACCCAATACCCCAGGGGTAAGATGTTTCAGAGTAACTCGCTGAGGTTCTGCAAGAATTTTATATTCATCACTATTTTTTTCTCATCAAGCAGCTTGATCAGCTCTTTCGAAGAAGTACATCGTTCTATTTCATCTTTAAATTTTTGTAAAATTGCATATGAACATCTCCAGTTTTCCCTTGCAGATCAGGCTCATTCCCTTTGTACTTAACTTGATGAAAATGAGATCTACTTTTACCATCATGCCCGTACTCATAAGGTATTTCTAACGTTACTATTCTGGGAGGAACGATAGCCCTCTGATGAGGATTACTATAAAATTGTTCCAAAGTACAATGAAACAATTTCTGGAATAATTTATTCGCCTCTTTAACATCATAATTGTAATTCTCGCCACCTCCGGATGGATTAATAGATTTTAATTTATCCACTATCAAAGGTATTTTTTCAGGATGCTTTTCTAAAATTTCGTTATAATAAGATGCTAACACTGTCAGATCTGATTGTTCATTTGAAATTACAATTAAACTCGTTCTAGGATCAATTTGAGTACTATTTTTTTCTAATGAGAGATTAGCAAATCCACTATCCTGTTCTACCTTACCCCAGAGTCTCCCGCAGTATTTTTTAATTAAATAATCAAAAGCCTGGAAATCACAAACCGCATCGCCAACAGTTACAGTGACTCCCTTTAAACTCGGTTCATTGAGTGACACTGGCTTAGCAGCCCAGGACATATTAATTGCAGTAACTACTGTGTTGGTTAATCGATATATTGTTTCATTTCCTTCAATTTTTGCACGGAAGAAATCCCAGTTCCAGGAAGGAACACGACATCCAACCACTAAACCAATACTTTCTAATGCCTTATTAAACGCAGTATAAATCCGATTACTTCCCGCCCCTTTCATCCATGCTGCATTATTATTTTTATTTTGCTCACAAAAAGCCACATAATGTTTTTCTAAAGCAGCACCTATACGCCCATTTGGTTGAGGTGGAGAATAGACTAATTTATTATGGGCTGATAAAGTGTTTTTATCATAGTAGCTGGCATTTAATGCATCGGCCTGTTGTTCATCGGGAGCCCCGAAGGTTTGAGCATAAAAGGCATAATAATCATTAATTTGAGTATTGCTGTCAATTTGTAAATGGCGTCTGTCCTGATTGTTAATAATCGCTCTGTTTTTAATAATATCCGCGTTACTTCCCAAAGCTTCCAAGCCATTCATAAATTGCTTCTCGGAATTAGTTAAACGTCCCTTATTATAAAAATCCTCTACAGTGACACCTGAAAAATGCTTCCGGGTTGTTTCCATAAATTTAGCTTGCTTCTCTTTGTAAGAAGCGTTCTCATATCCATTCCCTGCTTTTTTCCAGTCAGGTACCAATAATACAGAAACAACAAACTCAGGAGGTTCACGACCCGCTGCAATTGCCGCATCAGTCATTTTTTTTTGCATACGTTCTATATTGTCTTTTTGATTTAATAGAGCATCTGAAAAACCTTCTGTTGTTTCAACACTAAATAAGCTAATTGTTACTCTGTCACGTTCACGTTTCTCATGCATTGCACTACCCCAGAAGAACACAAACAAACCAATATGTTCAATTATAGAATACCAAGCAAACAAATATCAATTTAGAACAAGAGATGTCTAAAGAATTGCTGTATCAAAGGTAGCCAGAAGCATGTAATCCAGGAAATCCCGCACAGCGAGTACCGTTAAAAATATGTCATGTTGCGCATGAGTCTTCCCGGATTTTGCTATGCAGCATCCGGGACGACTTTTTATTTCTGACAGCAATGAGATGAAGTGGGGAGTAATAACCGATTACCTTGCACGAAACAAAGCAATGATTATTTAAATCACTTTATTGATAGTAATTGCCACATCTTGTTGTGCAATGGATACCCTACGATTCATGCTGAGCAGATTTGGTCCAGCACTCATCGCTCCATTAAATAAAGCGGTATTGGTGGAATTGTCAAATTGATGCTTTGCTGTTTGGGTATACGTGTAACTAAAATTTATAAAATAGCTGGGATTGATATAGTAATTATAACCAACTTGTGCTGCACCACCCCACAAGGTTTTGTTAGTTTTAGCAGAATTAGAATATAGCGTGTCACTATTGGTGTTTGGTGCAGAATGGATGGATGAAACATACATCGTATTAGAAACAGCAAGCACTGCTGGTCCAATTCCCAGATAAACATATCCTTGTTTCAATTGTTGCCCTGCGTACAATAACACTCGAGCTTCATTAGTTACTTTGGTTTGCGCACTAAAATCTCTGATAACATCTGGACCAAATATATTGATGCTGGAAAAAGACGCATTAGGTATGTGTTGGCCGAGATTGCTGTTTTCATTCGTTGTTTTATAACCCGCATACAACCATTGACCAGCAAGACCCCATAACCAATCTGAATGAACAGGAGCCCAATAACCCAATTGTGCCATAGGAATTATTCGATTCTGAGCGGCATTATAATGATCAATAGCTCCATTGCCGGTATTGGTACGAAAAGTAGAATGATAGTCTTCTTCAGTCAAAGACCAGCCGCCCCCTACTCCCATATATAATCCGGGTGTAATCAGAGAGATAGCTCCTTGAGCACCAGCAAAAACAGGCGGTATAACATTCATTAAAACATTTGCCAGAGCAAGAGAAATTAATTTTTTCATTGATAATCCTTTAGGTGTATTGACCCTAGCCTCTCCATTTAAAACAATGGTGAAAGATAACCTGATTTATCGGATTTCATCAAGACAAGAGAAAAAATTAATCATGAAATAAACTTATGTAGGACCTTTATTTTGATTGCCTTCGTCCTCTAAAATTAACCCTGCATTGTGTTCTGACTGAGCCTGCGCCTCCATTAACATCGCCTTATAGGCAGAAGTAATACCTCCCTCCATTTTATCGACTATTTTTTCCTTTTCTGTTTGAAACAAAGTGCCAATCAGTGGTGTTTTAGCTAATAGAGATCTTATAGACTCAAGAAAACCTCCACTACTTGGGTATTTCTGGATAAGATCTTTTGAGGACTTAAAGTCATTTGCAAATTGCTCAATGGCTTGTGTTTTATTCGGGTTTTTTAAATCACTAATCAAAGCACTAACCACATTGATTTGCAGGCTATGCAACTCAGACTCGTCTATTATATTGATATTGTTTTTAATTTCTTCCAGAAAATGATCGCATTGTCTGCTTAGCTCCGTAATCAGAGCATTCCGGGCATTTTCTTCTAAAAGCTGTTTCACTGCCAGATCGCAATTAGAATTAGGTATCACTCTATCCAGTTTTTTAGTACCAAAGATTTCTCTGGTAGCTTGCTCGACTTCTTCAACAGTTAATTCCTGTTGAGCATTTAACTTATCCAGGAACATCTGAACATGCCTTGCAGTTATATTAATCCATTCGATTTCTGGCTGATAATCTCGATATTCAGCTTCAAATGATCGGATGCACAACTCATGAATAACATTTTGAGCCAAATTACGTTCATGCAAATAAATTTGTTTATCCAGTTGATCACAACTGGCCTGTAATGACTTTAATTTCTCATTACTGGAAAGTACCCTGGATACAATTTTTAAGGGATGAAAAGTATTTTTAGGGCTCAAATGCACTTGATTGGCATAGTCTTCAAGATCTTTTTTACTGTTGATGTCATAAGCTATTAAATTGACATTGCTCAGCTGCCTTACATCATTAACCTGCTTTAATTGATCATCAAACAACATACCAATAGCCCCAGAAGGATATTGCTCCAAAATCTGTTGCATTTTACCGCCTTTAAGGCCTGATGGAGCTCGTTCAATTTCTTTAACCACCACTCCATATTCTTTTAAATCATCAACAATGCTTTGTGTTGGTTTTGTACCCACATTAATAGCACTCAAAGCCCCTTCAATTTGTTGAGGACGCGCTGTTAATATAATAATGTCATAGCCTTCTTTCTGAGCCTGTTGAATGTAACTGATTAATGCCAATCTCACATTGCTTTGACTATTCCATAAACCATATGCTGGATTCTTATCTATTTTTTGCACCAGTGCAGTTCCATCAATATCGATAGCCAAAAATCCTTTGGGCGATTTGGGATGAGACATATCAGACACACACCATTTGGTCAGCATGACTTTATTATAGACAATCAAAAGGACTTCTGCTTTTAAATTTGATAAAATTATTTAAATAAAGAAAGTCAGGAAAAGCCCCATTAATTACTAGAAAAATCAAGAGAATAGATGTGCTCAGAAGCAAAGGAATTATTTACAAAAACTCGTCGTTCAATAGAACATCTTAATTGCTCTGTGTTAATAAAATAAAAACTATTTTTTCCATCTCTGGTTCGTGAACAAAATAAAGATCCTGCGTGCAACAAAGCACAGTGTGTATTTTGTTTTTTTCTAATTAATTTTAAATTGGAATAATGAAGATGACCGGTACAAACAATATGAATGGGGCTAATTTTTAAATAATCCAGGAACTCCTCAGCATTGCTTAATGGATGATGCATTCCTGAAAAATATTTAAGATTATGATGAAAAAACAGGATGTTTAATTGCCTTGAATCAGCAGAAAAATGGTTCTTTATCCTGTTTAATGTTTTATTACTTAATGTTCCGTCTTTAAGTTTGTATGGAGTCGCGCTGTTCACTCCCAGAATATTTACTTCGGCATCGTTATAACTGGCTCCCAATTCGGGAGAAACATACTCTTTAAACCGCTTAAAGGGATGAAGAAAACGTACAAAAGGATTATCCAGCGGAATGTCATGATTACCCGGAACAATCAGCAAAGGAGCAATTAATTGCTGTAAAAATGCGGATAATTGCTGATATTGTTCCTTCCGCGCTCGCTGAGTAAGATCTCCTGAAATAATAATAAGTTCAGGCTTTAATAAAACAAGCTCCTCCAGAAACGGGTCAATCAATGCAGGCTTATGCATGCCAAAATGCAAATCAGATATATGAATTATTCGCATGATGGGCTCGTTAATAAAATTAAAGCTCCAGGTATGCTTTCATAATACAAAGGCGATTTAACTTGAGTAGTTTCGCCATCCAAGGAAATAGTTATTTCCTTTTCATGATTAAAATGGATTTCAATCGGATACTCTGACTGATTGATTTCAAAAAGATTTTTACTGCTTAGCAAGCGTTTTATGAGCTTAATAATACGAATTTTCCCCTGTTTAAAATAATATAGGCCGAGTAATGCTTTGTGAAAGCTTTCTCTTTTAATCGTTGCTGGAAATTCATATGAATAGACATTATTGCTTATCATCAAAAAGGAAGTATACAAAGAAAGATTCAAATTTTTGCTTTTGATAGTGAGGAAAAACGAGGGATGTTTTTTAAGGCTCTCAATAAAACCCGGAATATAGCTTAACCATTTATTGTAGTACTTGCTGTACTGATCACGTTTGTCCGCGAATTGAGGGTAAAAGCCTATAGATGAATTATTAATAAAAACAAGATCATTGACTTTCGCCAGGTCAATTGTAGTTGTATGTGAGGCTTTCAAGCTAGCAACCAGTTCTTTAACACTAAGAGGCAGACACATTTCTTTAGCAAAATGGTTTAAAGTCCCTAAGGGAAGCACGCCTAAAATAACTGCCGTGTGTACACAATAATGTGCTGCGGTGCGTATTGTTCCGTCACCACCACCAATTAAAATAATAGGATAATCCTTGACGCTTTTTTGTATCGTATCAGCTAATTGTTCGGGTGTTGTATCATAGAGGTCATAAGAAATATCTGCATCCTTCAATCCCTCCAAATAACTAATCGCTTCAGAGTGATTTCTCGCCTTAGTATTTAGAATAACTGCAATATGCCGCATCAGTTAACCTTTTATCCTTAAAGAAACGAGCGATTTATTGAACGCTTTTGTGTTAATTATAGAGCAAAAAAAATATTATTCTGATGGTCAAACACAAAAGATCAGTATAAAAACAAGATGACATCAATAGTTTTACCAGAATTATGTAAGATGCCACCCTCACTACATCTCGTTGAGACCCGCACTAATAGATCGGTAAGAAGCCCAGATTCCTTTACCAAATGCCACATTTACAACATAGGACTGGAGCCATAATCGGCAGATAAAGACTCAAACCATTCATTCCCGTTTTTATCTATTGATAATTCAAGCGATTTCTTATAGTTAGGGTTGTTTGCAAGAACCTTAAACTGGTGTAACATCATTCCAAGTATATAAATAATTAGAAAAAATATGCGCTTAACTGTCACATGTGCAACTATGGTTGGTTCTTTGGTATTAACAGGATGTGTTCACAAAGGAACTAATCCCATAGATCCATATGAATCATTTAACCGCAAAGTTCATAACTTTAATATGGCGATTGACGCGACCCTGTTAAAACCGCCAGCAAAGCTCTACGTTACCGTTGTCCCTGCCGTGGTTCGCAAGGGAGTAAATAATGCCTTTAATAACCTTGATATGTTACCCACGATAGCAAATGATATTCTGCAGGCAAAAGGTAAATGGGCGATAAGAGATACCTGGCGCTTTACTATCAACTCAACGCTTGGTGTAGCCGGTATATTCGATGTTGCAAGCAAATTTGGTTTGCCTCCACATTATAATGACTTGGGGCTTACTTTTGCTAAATGGGGTGACAAAAATTCTCCATACCTGGTCATTCCATTTATTGGTCCCAGCACGATTAGAGATGGCACCGGGTGGCTGTTCCAATTCGCGCTGTGGAGTCCCTATGTCTATATGGATAACGACGCTCTAGCCTTTGGATTAATTGGTTTGCGATATCTAGATCTCCGCTCACAACTCTTTGAAACCGAACGTCTTATGAATGAGGCATTAGATAAATACTCATTTATCAGAGACGCCTATTTACAGCATAGAAATTATCTCATCACCGGCGCAGAGCAAGACAATGGCTCTCTTTATGCGGAAGACGTTCAGCCAGATCAAAACGCTGCAGCGAATGACTATGTAGATGAGTAAGCTCATAAAGCTGGGCTGCATTTCATTTAGCCCAGCCTACCATAAAACCAATGCGTAGAGGCTGGCGCTGAGCGTGCGAAGCTCAGCAATACAAAAACACTCGTAACAATTAAATGAGGTTCAATCTATTGGTCTTTAACACCTTTTAGTCGAATCCTCTCCAGACCCAACAGAAAATCACCGGCAATATCCAAACCAGTCTCATCTGAAATCTCTCTAAGACAGGTTGGACTGGTTACATTTATTTCAGTCAAATAGTCACCAATGACATCAATACCCACAAAATACAAACCTTTAGCTTTTAACGTAGGAGCAATTTGTTTACAAAGCCATCGATCTCTTTCAGTGATAGGCACAACCTCACCTCTGGCACCAGCAGCCAAATTACCCCGTAATTCACCCTCCGCAGGAATCCGCGCCAATGCAAAGGGCACTGGTTCTCCATTAACTATAAGTATACGTTTATCACCTGTCCCAACTATTTCAGGGATATAACGTTGGGCCATAATATTAATGCTCTGCCCTTTTGTTAATACTTCCAGGATAACCGATAAATTTCGTCCATGCTCATCAACATGAAAGACTGAACTGCCCCCCATCCCTTCTAATGGCTTAAAAATTACATTTTTATGTTTTTTCCAAAATGATTTTAATCGATTGATATCCTTGGAAACCAATGTGGTAGGGCAACACTGAGGAAAATTCAAAGTAAAAAATTTCTCATTGGCATCACGTAAACTTTGTGGCTTATTAGCCACCAACACCCCATCACGCTCTGCAAGTTCAAGAGCATAAGTAGAATAAATATACTCCATATCAAATGGAGGATCTTTACGCATCAATATAATATCAAAATCACTTAATGGCTTTTCACCCAAATCTTTGGTTTCTGCCCACGAGGCACTATGCACATCACCAATACTGATGTCATGAACATGTGCATAGGAGCTTCCTTCACTACAAAATAAATCTTCTTGTGTAAAATAAACACATGACCAGCCTAAAGCTTTAGCTCTGGAAATCATTGCAACAGTTGTATCTTTATATGGTTTTAACCGATGTAATGGATCCATTAAAACTGCAAGCTTCATTATTATTCTCCAATAGCCCTAATTTCTCGTGCGGCAGCCAGAGCCGCTAGACGTGCAATCACTCCATAAACATAAAAACGGTTAGGACAATCTACTACTTCCAGTTCATCACAAGGCATATTACAGGCTTGAGCAAAAGCAAGGGGTTCAAAATGCATTCCAGGTGCATTTAAATTTTCATCAATACCTCGTCCTTGATGAACCCGATAAAAACCGCCAACAACAAATTGTCCAATCATATAAACAACAGGTTCAGCTACTGAACCATCAGGCATGGTTTCAAAGGTATATACCCCTTCCTGAATCATTACTCTATCTACTTTCTTACTGCCCTTGCTGCTCGACATTTTGGTGCGTTGCTTCCTATTGAGCTGACGAATTTCATCTGCATCGTGAACCATCATCACACTCATACCATAAGTGCCATTATCTGCTTTAACGACAACAAAAGGTTTATCATTAATACCATACGAAGCATATTTATCTGCAATCAATCCCAGAATTTTATCCACTTCCTGAGCTAATTGCTCCACTCCTTCCTGAGCCATAAAATCAACCCCATCCATAGCACTGAAATAAGGATTAATATGCCAGGAATCAATATCAACAAGCTCCGCAAACTCTTTCGCAACTTCATCAAAAAAATGAAAATGACTGGATTTTAATCGGGTAGACCAACCTAATTTAGCAGTGGGTTTTATCTGTTGTTCGAGTCCCTGTAACATTTCAGGCACTCCAGAAGATAAATCATTATTTAACATCAGAAAACAAGGATTAAAATCGTCCAGACCAACTCTATCACCCTGCCTTCTCAAGGGTTCTATTAATAAACTATCTCCGTTTTCAAGTACGACCTCTGTTGGGTTCGTCACCTCAGGATCTAAACTACCAATACGTACAATAAATCCGGCTTTAATAAAAATAGTGCGTAACACATTTAAACTCTGTAGATAAAATTTATTACGGGTGTGGCTCTCAGGCAAAAGCAAAATTTTCGTACAGTCAGGAATATACTCACCCAACACCGATTGAGCAGCCTGAATGCATAAAGGCAGAAAATCTGGATTCAGATTATTAAATCCAGCAGGGAATAAGTTAGTATCAACCGGAGCAATTTTAAATCCGGCATGACGTAAATCTACAGAAGAGGTTAAAGAGGCCGGAGTTTCCTTCCATTTTTGCCTGAACCAGGCTTCAATCACCGCAACATGATTTAAAATGACTTTCTCAACATGATATAAGGGTCCCGAATGAGCGGTAGTCAAATGTGGTACTGGTAGTTCGTCAACGTTCATACTTGCTCTCTGAGTAAAGGGAATGACCTGATGTTACCTAGGTTGATGATAAAATGAAAGATCAGCTATCCTTGCGCCAAGTGATTTTTGTAATTAATCCAGATATAAATATAGATGAATAAATTTATTTTTGGAAAATATCAAAATAATATGGAAAAATCCCTGATAACGAATCCCCAAAACGTCACTAATTTTTATAGTGAATTTTCATCTCGAATGGCATAATCTCATCAATACAATTACCGTGATATCTATCAGAGATGATGCATCAAGTAAAAATTTTAAAGTCCGTTTTGCTGCTTATTTTATTAGGTTTTATTTGGGGTTCAGGCTATTCATTAGCTAAATTTGCCATGACTAACGGAGTACCTCCTTTAGGTTATGCCTTTTGGCAATCATTAGGACCTGCCTTATTCTTAAGTGGAGTATGCATGGCAACAACCAATAAAATAAAATTTAGAGCCCATCATTGGTCCTATTTTTTAGTCTGCGGACTTATTGGAATTGCAATACCTAACACCAATATGTATTTTATAGCCAATCATATTCCTGCCGGTTTGTTAGCAGTATTGGTTAACACCGTACCTTTGCTTGTTTACCCTTTAGCTTTAATAACCAGACAAGAAAAAATTGATGGATGGAGATTACTAGCCTTAATGCTGGGTATGGCAGGAATATTATTAATAGTTGGTATAAACACTTCTGGCTTATTTTCCAGATGGACATTGTTCGCATTAATTAGTCCACTAGCATTCGCTTTATGCTCAATATATATTGGCAAAAAGCAACTCGCTGATATAAATGCATTACAAGCAGCAACAGGAATGCTTCTGGCAGCCACCCTGTTATTAACTCCCCTGGTTATTCAACAAAATGCGTTTTATTCGCTTACAGGTCCCTTTACACTTGTAAAACAAGTCATTGTTTTAGAAATTATCCTATCCAGTCTGGGTTATCTACTCTTTTTTATTTTAATACGAATGGCAGGCCCGGTGTTTTATAGCCTGACAGGCGGGGCCGTTGCATTGACAGGATTATTTTGGGGATACCTAATCTTTGATGAAACCCCTACATCGATACAGAGCATAGCCGTTGTTTTAGTAATTTCAGCTATTTTTCTGTTATCATGGAGGCAATCAAGACAAATTCAAGGAACCTGATTCATGCTTGGTGAACTGGCTAATCAATTCAGCGCTCAAATTCAAACTTTTTTTTACCTGATTGCTTTAATTAATGGACTATTAAATGTCATCTTCGCGGGCGCTGTTGCTCGTGATGCAGGCAATATGAATAGGCTAGGACAAAAAACCGTTTTAGTATCAGCAGCCACCTGGGCATTTGCGACCTTAATTGGTGGAGTGATTACTGCAACTATTTACTGGATATTACATCATTCAACTTTAACCAGACCTTCAATAAGAGAAACTCGATATGACAAAGCATAATATAAAGACTATTGATGTTCATGAATTAAAAATCCAAATGGAAGCTAAATCTGATTTATGTTTAATTGACGTTCGTGAACTTGAAGAATGGCAAGATATCCGAATCCCTGCGGCGCATCATATTCCTAAAGATGAAATTTCCGTTCGAATTAAAGAAACCATGGATGATAAATCCCAGGCAGTATATTTACATTGTCGAAGCGGTGTTCGTTCCTTATATGCTGCACAATGTTTAATGGATATAGGATATGAGAACGTGTATTCCGTTGACGGTGGCATTATGGAATGGGCGATGTATGGATACCCTGTAGAACAATAATAAGTAGGCCATTTGAGAAAATAGTGTACTTATTTAGAAGCAGTTACCTCCCGATGTGCCATGGTTTATCACGATATTAATTGAGCCCGCGCCAAAGCGCGGGCGTAGGATTCCACATGAAGCATCAACGGAACCTAGTATTATGAGTTTATTGTGGCCGTGTTCCATGAGCACTGTCATCTTGAGCCGTCAATTTAGTGGCTTTTTGTTCTTGAGCAGGAGTCGAAGAAGTACTGCCACCGAAGAACCACCAAGAAGACGATGAAGGTTGTAACTGCCGTTCTTTCTCCTGTGCTTTTTTAGCCAAAGCCAGTGAGTTAGCAAGATTTTTAGTATCTAATGTATCGATATACTCTTTGACGGAAAAACCTTCGATTACAAATTTAGGTTGAGATAAATAACCTCTCCTAACGTCCCCCTCATTATATAAATTGTCTTTTAAACATTTAATCAAACTGGGATACATATCGTGTAGATCAGTTTCCGCTGGCTCATTCCCTTTTTTCAATTCAAGTGAGGCTGCCAATATTAGTTTAAAACGGCTCCGATCAGAACTAAGCAACCAGTAGGAATCGTCAATCTCTTCATGAATACAGAACGCTAATGTATTTAATATTCGGGCTTTTTCTACTTTTTCTTCATTGGTATTGGATGGATAAGCATCCAAAATATTAATTGTAGTTAATATAAATTGCGCTTGAATTCTTCTGGCCGGAGAACAACATTTAGCTGATTCAAACAGTTTGTCAGGGCTAGTATCCTTTTTTTCATCAAAACTCTTAATCTCAGTTTTTATACATTCAATTAAAGCATTCTTTAATTTATCATACTCTACCAAGTTAAATGCCATCTTGTTTCTCCTTAAACTCCATTAACAGGAAAAGTGAATTTTTTCACCGAAAATCAGTTTAAACTAATTCGTGGTGTTCGTCATGTGTTTTCTTTTTACTAACTTATTAAATTTCAAACGATTGATTTTTATGAAAAAAATAAAGAAGCCCCCATTTATTTATTGCTTTTGATCTCTTGAATGAGGTAATTTATCCGCGAATTTACCTTTATGCGTAGTTGTTAAAATGATGAAATTTGTTTGCAGGATCTTATTCATTATCGGTGCCCTTATTGGGAATGTACACGGAGCTCAACCTAAACTGGTTCTTCAAATTGTAATAGATCAATTAAGAGGCGATTTAATACACCAACATCAACAACAATTCGGCCCATCTGGTTTTAATTACATGCTAAAGCATGGCATTAATTATCATAATGCTCATCATCCTCATGCAAACACAACTACCTGTGCAGGCCATGCCACTATAGCAACCGGAAGCTACCCTTCTTTACATGGCGTAGTCGATAATGAATGGTATGACAGAGCAACAAAAAAATTAATATATTGTATGGAAGATTTAAACGCCCGTATTTTACCGACGCCTCATTCAAAAACGCCAATCCCCGGGCGCTCTCCTAACAATTTGAATGGTTCTACAATTAGCGATGAAATCAAACTGTCCAATAAAGGCAAAG
>NZ_CALMPD010000068.1 GCF_937871865.1 uncultured Legionella sp. | reverse complement strand
ATTTATTAGGCAGGGATTACAAAATTTGGCCAACTCTTGTCCGTCTTGATTTTTCAAGCCAAGCCAATAAAAATCAACTGCAATCCAGCATTTTCCAATTATTTTCGCTCTTGATTGAAGCGCCATTGCAGCTGATAATTACCCCTGAAAAATCCTGACAAGCACTTATTGTTGAGCAGGGTGTTTTTAATGGCGAGCGATGTTTCTTAACCTCATGGTTAGAAGAAACAAAGAAACTCAGACCGATATTATCAGGGGCGCCTTTATCATTGTTATCGGTATAAACTCCTGACACCCAATTGCACGATAAAGTTCATCACAAAAATTAGCAAAGATAATAGAGGTAAGGATAATGAATACCTCCATGTCAGAAAATCTGTATAAAATAATCTGATTGGACAAATAATTACAGAATAAGTCAGCCATACCGCGGAAAGAATGGCTCCAAGAAAATGTGCTGCATTATAAGTAATCACCTCGTCAAATTTAAGCCATAAGAAATTTGGGAACAAAAAGCTCACAATGTGTGCTAGTTGCAGATATAATATAAGTACTATCAGCTTTAAATAACGATGTAATGAGTATTATTTCCTGCGTTGAACCGGTATCGCCAAGATATATTTATGTTAATCGCCGTACGAATAGAGTGCACCTCATGGTACCTATAGTCGGTGGGCAAGAAATTTCAACGGATAACACCTGTAAAACCACTGTTGCCTTAAAAAATTTTTTTGATGGCGATGCGATTCGCGAATTAAAAAATTACCAGGAAAAACTAATTTTTGATATTCTCCTCGCCCATGACGTAGAACCATTAAAAGCACAAAAACAAGAGCGTCTGGCTCAGATTAATATCTATTTGGAAGCAGTCAACGCCATGCGGTTCAGCTATGGTAGTGAACTATTGCCGTTGTTAGAAAAGCCTACGAACTTATACCAGATCCAGCTAAGACCTCGTGAACAAGATCCTGTGTCAGCAATCGTTAACCCCATCTTTTCGTTAAACCGTAAAAATGATCGCCATGGCACCCCATTATCCGCCCTGTATAATGCAATGCATCGTATCTTCGCAACAGCAATAAACATACCGGACCCTCAATCAATATTAATGAGTGCCGTACTAAAAAACTTATCACCATCGCCAAGTTTTACTGAAATTCAACAGACTTTAAGCACGCAGTGTCAAAATATTTTTTCGTTATCGATTGATTTTACAATAGATAGCTATGGGAATCCGTTACAGAAGGAGGAATTGGACAATCTGATGGGGTTTGATGCCACGGCATCCCCACAAGAGTATATTGAAGCACTGTTAGGTAGTTGTGCTCTACATATTGGCTATGTTATTGCCTCCACTCCGTTTTATAACATTTCACCACAAATGGCTTCATCTGAACAGATAGAGAAACTATCCGTTCTCACTCAATTTTTCTTAGCCCAAATGAATGTTTATTGCAAGGCACGAGCAATTAGCAATAAAAATTTCGGAACTATTTTTGATCAGTCACCTGATTTGAGTGAGCACGTATGTAACCTGGTGAATGATACGTTAATGAGAGAGGATGATGTAGAAACTGCTCTTTGTGAGTTTATCAATCAGCATGCTACAGATTTTGCATTATCCCAAACATTAAATGCTGACGATATGGAACAGATAAAACAAAAATTTAGACGGAATTATCAAACAGTCACGGCGACCAAAGAAAATCCACATATGGATGAATTCATGCTTTTAGAAACAGAAGCCCCAGGAGATGTAGCAAAAATGTTCTCTCATCAAGGCTCCATCTGTATTAATTTCGCTGAAATTGCTTCCTTATCGCTGCCAAATCAAGATTATTATGCAAAGATTCGCCAGGATTTTTCTAGCCTATCACTGAAGGAATTGCCTCATCATAATAATTGGCTTGCCAGCCAAATTAATATCGCACCAGAACTCCTGGCCACTCGTATTAGTGAACAACACCTCCATCTGTTGCCCACAGAAATAATTAAAATGCCTGTATTCCAGACGCTTCAATTCTTACATCTAGTAGCCCAAGGAAAAAGAGAGCATGTTATCCAGCTATTGTCTGCCTCAGTAAAACAGGCGCAAAACTTTCTTAGAACCCCAGGTTTTTTTACCGATTATTCAGGAAGAACATTCCATTGCACGGCCTATGAATACGCTTATTGGGCTAAAGACACACATATGTGCCTTGTGTTAAAACGTTTTATGGATAAAGACACAAAAAAAATGATGCGAATAGCCATTGATAATATGAAGCACATCGACCCTATCACCGGAAAACCCTCAGGCTTGACGTACTACCAAAATGAGCAAAAAAACAATAGCGTGCATTACGATTTTACTCCATTAATAAATGCATACAAAAGATATATTGATAACTATGATCGATGGGCAAGCGATAAAAATTGGGAAGAAATGAGCAAAGCATGGCTCCATTTAGGAAAAGCTCAAGCGAATGTCCCTGTCCATGTTGTATATGAATATTGCCGAAAAAATAGTGGCTGTATCCCCCGTTCCTCATTTACAGAAACAGAATTACCACAAGAGCTGACATTTTTTAATGTAAACACGGAACAATATAACTTCTGGTATCCCTTACCAACAGATAATACAGGCCTTGGTTTTGATCTGGCAATAATCAAAGGAGCTCCTGGAGCAGGAGGCTATATGATTGGGGCCAGAAAAAAATCGATGGAGACTAATTTGACCTTAATTACCCGACTTGATGCATTAAGGACCATGGAAATTGCTCAGCTTGATGAATCATTCCATCAAACAGAATCTCAGCCTGTAATAAGAAGACAACCTTAGGAACCACAAAAGCCTCTCGCTATGTTCTGCGTTTAAGCATTCCAGCGCCTGTTCATTTCTGTATAAGTATACCAATTAAATCCAAGTTCTTGACTATAAAATCACCTGGATACAAACTCATAAAATTATACCGCCCTTCCCATTTTCGCTGATAGAGTTGATAAGTACATTTACCGAATAATAAGATAAGGAAACAGATGAGACATAAGGAAAAAAACAGGAAGATGGACAAGCTTCCATAGATTCTCGCCACAGGTTTATTGCTAAACAGTACCCTGTATGCAACAACAGAAGTGTGGACCTATTCAGTACCGAGTCCTGCCAGCGTGACATTGACCGATGGAGAGATTGCCACCGTTCATTATACAGTGACCAACAAATCACACCGTTCTAAAAATCTGATATTGAATGCCGAAGGCATCAGTGCCTCTCGGCAGGAAAAGGCAGCACCTGCTCTTTAACATTGACCATTAACGGCAGTCTGGTACCACCACAAGGCATCACGGAAGGACCGATGTTATGTGAACAAGGAAATCCATCACAATGTTATCAGCCAAGCGATAAGAATCTATTAAAAGTGTATCGCGCAACCAGTGTTACCTATCAGGTAACCCCTGGTGCAGGTGCTCATATAAGCAGTATCATACCCGCGAGCGTGCAAACAGTGAATGCAGGCACAACTCTGCAATTTACCGTCAACGCGGAAACGAGCTATGTGGTTGAAGCGGTGCCGGGAGGCACCTGTCCTTTGGGCCAGTGGGCAGGAACCACCTACACTACAGGTGCAATTACCTCCAATTGCACCGTCCTGTTTAATGCCCACAACAACAAACCACCATAAGCAGCGCCCCAGCAAACATCACCCTGACCACTGAGGTCGGGCATTCAGTTCCAGTAACCGTGACCAACACAGGCACTGCAGATGCCTATAATGTGGTGGCGGTATTGGACGCTGCAAACCTGGGCGTCACCGTGGGTGGAAGCACTTGCGGCTTTGTTCTGAGCCATGTCTCACCCAATAATACCTGCGAGATTACTTTTGAGATGGGCGCTGGGGGCAGCGTTGGTGCGACTAGTGCTACGATTCAAGGACAAAACACCAACATGCAGCCAGTCACTGTTAATATCATCTCCCCGATAGCCCCTGTCCTGAGCATTACAGACCCCACTCCAGCAAATAGAGTGATTCCTGTAAATAATGGCCCTTTGGATATTGTCGTTGAAAGCAACAACCTGGCGGCAACCTCCAATACCGATATTACCGCTGAATTGCCCCTAGCCTGGGGAAGTAACGTCACCGTATCATACAGCAATTGCACCGCTGTTGCTCCAGGAGCTTCCTGCACCATACATCTTGAGGCTACCGCCCCCTTTATTGCAGATCAAATTACAATTAACGGGACCCATAACGCACAATCAATCACTACTTATGTGGCTTTTCGCTATCAGGGGGGCCGGGTGTTTTCTGTCAATGGAGGGATAACTAAAGTGGGGAGCGAATTATGCGGTTGGCGGTATTGGCGACACCGCCACAGCAGGCCCTGATTCGTGTAATGGGTCTGATGGAGCATGTATTACCCAGCGGATTGTAAAATGTTTATCTGACGAAGGTCCCGGAGTTGGCAGTTGTACTGGAACCCCTCCGGGCTATCCTATAAGCCTTAACACCTATGCGGCAGGACTATGTATTCAGTATGATGACGGCACCTACAGCGACAGGTATTTGCCATCACTTTGTGAGCTAATGCGTTTTTGTGGGATACAAAATATTTTTGACACGCTCTATTTGTTGGGGTTTGGTACTATTGCTGACGGTAATTACTGGAGCTCTCACCTTTCCAGCGGGGTATGCGTTCTTCGATTCCACTCCCTATCCGGGGACTGGTAGTACAGATAAGTTTCGCCTGCGCAACGTTCGTTGTGCGAGAGCTATTAATTAATTTGTTTATTCCTTCTATCCCGCAACAAGAACAATCAGGGGTAGAAGGAGCCGGTAGCGTGATTGCCTACACATACAAACGCTGAAATAAAATCATTTTATTTTCTAATCAAGTTAATCACCACGCGCCGGTTCGCAGCACGACCTTCATCAGTATCATTGCGCGCAATAGGTTTTGATGCACCAACCCAGGTTACTGACAACTTGCTTTTCGGTACGCCTAACCAAATTAAATAATTTTCGACCGCCTCAGCTCTAAATTGCGACACCGCATTATTATACCCTTTGCGCCCACTTTCATCCGCATAACCGACAACCCGAATCACATCCACCTGAAAGTCTGCTTTTATATATCGGGCAATACGCCGCAATTGTGTTTTATCTTCATCAGTTAGCTGCTTACTGTCGGTATCAAAATGAAATACTGATTCTTTGACATCGTCGTAATCGAATGGCAACAATCCCCCGAGACACTCCTGATATTTGGCATATACTTTTTGAAACCGTATAGGAGAAAGGGCAACCGTGATACTAAATCCTTCTTCCGACAAATAATTAAAATTAGCCTGATATCCTTGCGACAAGAAGATTAATAATTTTAAAGTAGGCTCTCGGTCAAGAAAAATTCCGAACTCTCCTGGCTTAATATAAGATCTGGCTACAACATAAGAATTAGGTAGATTGGGTTTCCATACAGGAGGTTTTGCTACTACCTGGGCAGGTAACGCTCTTTGCACCTGATCCCATTTTCGCAAAATAAAATGAGGTGGTTTTGTCGCATATTGCTCAAAATATCCTATTCCATAATTAGGTATTGCCAAGGACAAACCGCAGCGAATAGGGCTTCCACTCATTTTCCATTTTTCATCCCCCATTGGGCTTGCATAATTCACATGCGGTACCGCAATAGCACTACTTATATAGAATAAATAGCTGGCTATACCAATTATTAGTCTGTTGCCTGGATTATGCTCAAGTGCCATTTTTTGCTCATCCCAATGACTTAATTCGTGATATCCTTAGCTATCGGCACTAATGCAAGAATCTTTATTATGCAAACTCTGATTATTAACCGCCCTGACGACTGGCATGTCCATCTTAGGGATGAAGACCAATTGCACCATACCGTTTCCGCAACTGCACAACACTTTGCTCGAGCACTGGTCATGCCCAATCTCAAACCGGCACTGACTACTTTGTCATTAATGCAGTATTACAGAAACAGGATTATTGCCGCAATTCCTGAAGGCTCTTCCTTCATTCCTTATATGACTTTTTACTTGAATGAATCGGTAACTGCAGATGAATTAGAAAAAGGAGCAGCAGATCCTTTTGTTTTGGGAGGAAAGTTATACCCAGCGGGAGCAACAACTAATTCGGAAGCCGGTGCCAAATCATTAACGGCTCTTTATCCGTTATTTGAAACCATGCAAAAAAACAACCTGGTATTGCAAATTCATGGTGAAGTAACTCATAGCGATATTTTCGAACGAGAAGCGTTGTTTATCGAAGAATATTTACAACCGATAGTCTCGAACTTTCCCAAACTAAGAATAGTGCTGGAGCACATTTCGACCCAGGCAGCAGTTGAATTTGTTACCCAGGCACCAGAAACCGTTGCAGCCACAATTACGCCTCACCATCTTCTCTACAACCGTAACCATATGCTGGCAGGAGGAATAAGGCCTCATTTCTATTGTTTACCCATTTTAAAACATGAGCGCGATCAACTCGCACTCCAAAGGGCCATCAGCAGTGGCAATCCCAAATTTTTTGCCGGAACAGACAGTGCACCTCATGCACTAGCAACCAAAGAAAATGCCTGTGGTTGTGCGGGTATCTATTCAGCACCTTTTGCAGTAGCTCTTTATGCGCAGATTTTTGATGAACTGGGCCAATTAGGCAAACTAAATCAGTTTCTAAGTCATTTTGGCGCTGAATACTATCAATTACCCATAAATAAAGAGCACATTGAATTGATTAAAACCCCGCAGAACATTCCCAAAGAATTACCATTAGGGCAGCATAAAGTAATTCCTATTGCTGCTGGTGAAACGTTGACCTGGAGCATACATGGCACCGCGTGATAGTATTTTAAGCATTAATATTAAAGACAGGTTCCGTGGTTTTTTACCCGTAGTTGTTGATGTTGAAACAGCAGGGTTAGACCCGCAAAAAAATGCTCTCCTGGAAATGTGTGTTGTTTTAGTGGACATGGACGAAACAGGACAGATGAAAAGAGGGGAAAGCCATTTTGAACATATTTTACCATTTTCCGGTGCAGAATTAGATCAAAAGTCCCTTGAGTTCAATCAAATTGACCCTTTTCAGCCGCTGCGCTTTGCTGTCGATGAAAAAGTAGCTCTTGAACACTTATTTCAGCCTATTTTTAAGGCGTTAAAAAAATCACGCTGTCAAAGAGCCGTTTTAGTCGGGCATAATGCCTGGTTTGATTTGTTATTTGTCAAAGAAGCAATTAAGCGAACGGGAGTAAAATCACCATTCCATGCGTTCACCTGCTTTGATACCGCAACTTTGGGTGGTTTTATTTATGGGCAGACTGTTTTAGCCAAGGCGGTACACGCAGCAGGGATTCATTTTGACCAGCAAGAAGCGCACTCCGCTATTTATGATGCAGAAAAAACAGCAGAATTGTTTTGTGATATGACCAACAAATGGCGGAACATGTCTTTATTATAATAAGATTATTGGCATTTCAGTCTAAAATCAAAAATAACCCGGATGCAGCACCGCGAAATCAGGGAACCCCAAGCGCAGCATAGTACATTTAATCGATACCCGCGTCATAGGACTTCCCGTATTGCGCGATGCAAATACGGGCTACAAAATAAAAATAATTATAAAGATTTTGAATGCTCAGCAAGATAAGCAGCAACACCTTGAGGAGAGGCTTTCATTCCAGCATCGCCTTTCTTCCATCCAGCAGGACATACTTCGCCATGCTCTTCAAAATATTGAACGGCATCTATAGTACGGAGGATTTCATCAACATTACGACCAATTGGCAAATCATTAACGATTTGTGAACGAACCATGCCATTAGTATCAATGATAAAAGCACCACGGAACGCAACACCGGCAACTGGATGCTCGACACCATAGGACTGGCAAATACTGTGAGTCATATCAGCAGCCATAGTGTAACGCACAGGACCTATTCCACCTTGATTTACTGGAGTGTTTCTGTACGCATTATGGGTAAAATGAGAGTCAATTGAAACCGTAACCACTTCAACATTTCTGCTTTTAAATTCATCAATACGATGATCTAGTGCGATTAATTCAGAAGGGCAGACAAAAGTAAAATCTAAAGGATAGAAGAACACAACCCCATACTTGCCTTTTAAATGCTCGTGTAAATTAAATTTATCAACAATTTCACCAGTGCCGGTTACAGCTGCTACAGTAAAATCTGGTGCTTTACGCCCAACTAATACACTCATTCTATGATCTCCATTGCAATACACGAAGTGCTCTTCGCGTTATTATTATAATTATGCAGCAATCGCATCACGTAACATGGGTTCTAACTCACCCTGCTGAAACATATCAGCAATAATGTCAGAACCACCTATCAATTCACCCTTCACGTATAATTGGGGAAAAGTAGGCCAATCAGAAACTTGTGGTAACACCTGACGAACATCAGGATTGGCAAGAACATCTACATAGGAAAAATTCACACCACAGGCTTCTATGCATTGAACTGCACGAGCAGAAAACCCACATTGTGGCATTTTGGGTGTTCCTTTCATATAAAGCATAATTGCATTTTCTTCAATTTGCTTTTTAATTTTATCTAAAGTATCCACTTATGCACCTTTAAAATAAATAAATCATACTAATTATGGCGAAAACCAGACAAGGTCGCAACTAATGATTCGCATTTGCATTATGATTGCCAAAAATCAACAGCGAAGCTTGTCCTACAAAGTTATAATCAAATTTGACAAAAGAAGTCAAATTGGACTAATAGTATACACTACATTTGCAATAAATAGTATTCGAATGGATTTCATCACATTGAATATCGCATCCATCCTGCTACACTAGGCGCTTTATGAATCGGAGATAATAATGACCTTTACACTACCACAATTGCCTTATGCTTTAGATGCACTGGCCCCTCACATATCCAAGGAAACTCTGGAATACCATTATGGCAAACATCATAATGCCTATGTAACCAATTTAAACAAGCTGATCCCTGGCACCGAATTCGAATCAATGAGCCTTGAAGACATTATTATGAAAGCAAAAGGTGGTGTATTTAACAATGCCGCTCAGGTTTGGAATCATACCTTCTATTGGCACAGCATGAGCCCCAATGGTGGTGGTGAGCCTCAAGGTGCAGTGGCTGAGGCGATTAATAAAAATTTCGGTTCATTTGCAGCATTTAAAGAACAATTCACCCAAGCAGCAGCAACTACTTTTGGCTCTGGTTGGGCTTGGCTGGTTCAAGACGCTTCTGGCGCATTAAAGATCATCAGTACCAGCAATGCCGGCACTCCAATGACAGAAGGATTAAATGCGCTACTGACTTGTGATGTATGGGAACATGCTTACTATATTGATTACCGCAATGTACGTCCTGATTACATCAGTGCTTTCTGGTCCTTGGTTAACTGGGATTTTGTTGCCGGTAATTTAAAGTAACATTCCGCCCCAATTTTGATCGTCATCCTGAGAAGCTCGCAACGAAGGATGACGCACTGTTCTTAACCGAATGGTAATGCCCCTAACAAGATCTCCGCAATAACATGACTAAAGAGTCTGTTGACATTTCGCTGGTTTGAGCCAAAATGAGGTGATTTTTTCACCGCCGAAAATGGCTGCGCACTGATGCATATCAGGGCGCAAAGAATCAATTTCATTTTGGCCAAAACAGTAAATACATTAACAAACCCAGCTAAAGACAAGGGGATCCGGTTTAATATAAAACCATCCAGTTAAATAATAATAAGAACAAAGGGAGACATCATGGCTTTAATTACTACCTACAGCCCCATGCCAGTGACTTTTACTCATGGCAAAGGAGTTTGGCTGTATGATGACCAAGGAAAAGAATATCTTGATGGTTTGAGTGGGATAGCCGTGTGTGGATTAGGTCATGCACATCCAGAGGTAACAAAGACCATTCAACAACAGGCAGCTAAATTGCTGCATACATCCAATGCATTTCATATTAAAGAACAAGAATTACTGGCCGCGAAACTCACAGCCATGGCTGGTATGGATCAGGTATTTTTCGCCAATTCAGGCGCTGAAGCCAATGAAGCAGCAATCAAGCTAACCCGGCTTTTTGGTCATAAAAAAGGGATTGAAACCCCCTCAATTATTGTCATGGAACGTGCATTCCATGGACGAACTATGGCGACTCTAACCGCTTCAGGAAGCAGAAAGGTGCAGGCAGGGTTTGAACCATTAGTTCCTGGGTTTATTCGCGCACCATTCAATGATCTGGATGCGGTCCATACAATAGCTGCCAACAGAGAAGATGTAGTTGCCGTTATGTTAGAGCCTATTCAAGGTGAAGGAGGTATCTATCCGGCAGAAGAAGGCTACCTTCGTGCTTTAGCCCAAATCTGCGAACAAAATGATTGGATGCTTATCTTAGATGAAATCCAAACTGGCAATGGTCGCACCGGCAAACTGTTTTCCTATATGCATTACGGAATAAAACCAGATATTTTAACTACAGCCAAAGGCCTGGGCAATGGCATGCCTATCGGGGCATGTTTGATGAGCAAAAGAGCAAATGATTTGTTTAAACCCGGCAATCATGGCTCAACATTTGGAGGTAACTCCCTCGCATGTGCTACAGCCTTAACCGTTCTGGAAATCATCGAGCGCGAGAAAATCTGTGAACAGGTAACTAAAAACAGCGCCCTGCTCATGGATAAATTAATTAGCAACCTTGGTGAGCATCCCAATGTCAAAGCCATTCGCGGCAAAGGCTATATGATTGGTATCGAACTGGACAGACCAGCAAATGACATGCGAGCTTTGGGTCTTGCCAATGGAGTATTATTTAATATTACCTCTGATACCGTAGTCAGGCTGTTACCGCCTCTTATTATCAATGAAAATGAACTCGATGAATTGGTAAAACGGCTGACTTTAACCATCAATCAATTCACCCAGTAAAAAACAGGGGCATCATCGCACTGATGCCCTGTTATCCCCCTGTATGGCTTAAAATCCAATAAACAAAAATCAAGCCCCAGGTAATTACCGCATTAATGATTGCCACCAGGACAGCAGCCGACGCCAAATCTTTAGCACGCCCAGACAATTCGTGATGCTCCCGTCCAATACGATCTACTGTAGCTTCAATCGCAGAGTTAAATAACTCCATAATCAAAATCAGCAACAAGGAACCAATTAATAAAATATACTCTGCTGCTGCGCTCCCCAAAAAAATTGCGGCAGGAACAGAGCAAATAAATACAACAAGCTCCACTCGGAATGCCCATTCCAAATGCCAGGCCTTTTTAAGCCCATTGCATGAGTTTTGGTACGTCCGATGCAAATGTCGTATAAATTCCATCATGGTTCTGCAGACTCCTTATTAATCAGCGATAAAACCCACGTTACACAGAGAGCACTTATTTCTCTTGCTCCGAACGTAATTGCAGCAAATGCCGGCTTACCGCCACTGCCTGATCCGTAAAGAGCCAATCGATGCCCCGATTCAACTCTCGGTACAAACTGTTTTTCGAATTAACAAAACCAACTCCAGATGCCTGATTAGCCTTCGTTAATTTACGTCTTTGTTTATCGGTAAGCAGTAAATAACTGCCCATCACTCCCCCATAATGTTTACGGATACTTAATTCACAAAAATGATTCACGTTATTATGTACGGCAACTAATATTAAGGATTCCTTCGGAAAGAGAGACAATTCATCAAAAGTAGGAGCATCTAATGCCAGCAAATGAAAGTCCTCAGATGGCGACAATCCTTGCAGCGCAGTTACTAGAGATTTTTCTGCATTAAACGGAGCTTTTAACTCAATGAATAAATGCATTTTTTTTCCATATTCTGACACCACCTCATCAAGGGAAGGGATCCCTGGCTCCAAATCTCTTAACTCATTAAAGCTTAAATCAACAATAGAACAATCATGCCCCCATAGCCGATTTAAAGTGGGATCATGATTAACAACCAGTACATCATCCACGGTAGCGTGCACATCTAATTCGAGTCCCCAGCAGCCAACGCTTTGCGCCAATCGGAATGCTTCATGAGTGTTTTCCAGAACACCACGCACATTATTATGGGCGCCTCTATGGGCAATTAACTTAGCCCCTTCAATACGAACAGGTTTATGCCTTGGCACTGCCGCAAAACAACCGTTCATCATTTTTTCTGCTAACGTAAGCAACACCCTATGCATCCCTATCATTTAATTCCAAAAACTTATTCTATGCTTCCCCGTCACAAAAGGCAAAATCACTACAAAATATATAAAAGTCAACTACACTAGATGTATCTTCAATAATCCATTAAGCACCTCACTTAACGGTTATAAATGATTCATGACAAGGAGCGTTGCAATGACCATAAGAGTCACAAAGCATGGAATGGAATTAATAAGGGATTCTTTGCTAAATAAAGGTACTGCCTTTAGCAATGCAGAACGAGATCATTATGGATTGCATGGCCTGCTGCCGCCAACTATTGAAACACTTGAAGAACAAATTATCCGATGCAAAGATGCCTATGACTTAAAAGAGACTCCTCTGGAAAAACATATTTATTTGCGTGCCTTGCAGGATCGAAATGAAATACTGTTTTATCGATTTATCATCGAGAATCTGGAAGAAATCATGCCAATTATATACACCCCTGTTGTTGGCCAGGCTTGTGAACAATTTTCTCATATCTATCGCCAGCCCCGAGGGTTATTTCTTAGCTATCCAGACCGCGACAAGATGGATGTCATTCCTCATTATGAATATTTTGAATAATCTGCGAGTCAGCATGGTTCCCGTTACAATAGGGAACCATGCTTGCTTTAACGAGCTACCAAGTTTAGAAAAGTGTATCCACGTATCTCATTTAATTAGCAGTTATTTTATTCTTAACTATTCCATTAGCACGGCGATCTGTGTAAAAATAATGCGTGATTGTTTTACCTTCTCACCGACTTGTTTCATTTGTTAATTAAACCATTATCAGGATCTATTTATGTCCTCAATTACCACTAATCTAAATCGGGCAATTACTGATTTAAAAGATGGGAAGCCCGTTGCCATTCCAACAGAAACTGTTTACGGATTGGCTGCAATGATTAACAAAAATTTGGCAATAAAAGCCGTCTTTACCATGAAGAACAGGCCATTAAATCACCCATTAATTGTTCATGTCGCAGAAGATTGGGATTTAAATGAACTTGTCGAAGAAATTCCTGCTTACGCCCAAATACTAATGGACCAATTTTGGCCGGGCCCTTTAACTTTAGTATTCAAATGCAAAGAAAATAGAGTGAATCCACTCATTACCGGTGGACAGCCGACCATTGCAATCAGATGTCCAGCGCACCCAATAGCGCAGAAATTATTGCACAAACTGAATACGCCTATAGTAGCTCCTTCAGCCAACCCATTTGGTAAAGTCAGTCCAACGACGGCATTACATGTTAAACAATCATTTAAGGACCAAGAACTCACCATACTTGATGGCGGGCGATGCCAAATAGGAATTGAATCGACAATAGTTGATGTAACAAACCCGAAAAGCTATCAAATCCTGCGCCATGGACTAATTGATGAAAAAGCAATAGCCGCTGTAGTTCCAACGAACTACGTTGCCAAAGAGAACAACATCAAAGTGCCTGGCAAGCTAGACAGTCATTATCAACCGCAAAAAAATTTATACTATTTTGACCGTTACGACACTCTGTCGCACTTCTGTCAGAAAAGAGAGGGTGATGTCTATGTCATTGCAAGCCAACAACCAACGGGCGTGGAAGACAACCACTATCATCTTTTGGGAGACAATCCGGAAAAAGCAGCATATGACCTGTATTACCAATTAAGAAATGCCGATGCTTCTAACGCAATCTGCATCGCAATTGAACTTCCACCAGAAACCAGCGAATGGCAAGGAGTGAGAGAGCGCATATTAAAAGCAGGTTTTCCTTACTCAAAATAAAGAAATCATTGACAGAACCTTCTATTTTAAGTAATGTTGCGCCTTATGCCGAGGTGGTGGAATTGGTAGACACGCTAGCTTCAGGTGCTAGTGGGGGTAACTCCGTGGAGGTTCGAGTCCTCTTCTCGGTACCATTGAACTATTTTATAACAGTTCTTAATAGTTCCAATTAGTACGTAACACATTGATTTATATTGCATTAATACAGACTTCTTCTTCTCAAATCTTTCTCAACGGCAGCGTCAATTTAATACTTAAGTGGGTTAACGGTTCCATTAACCCCAGTTTAAGCAAAATTTTCTATCTACTCACATCATTAAACCATGCGCAAATATGGTGTTTTTTATTCCCCAATACCCCGTTGTTAAACATATTGCTGACGAAATAATTGTTTAAAATATATTCATGAAAAGCCCCTAGCTCTTACAGCACTCCTATTTCTGCAAAATACGATAAATCAACAAACCTCAAATGATGATATAATTACCAATATGGAAATTATAAAAACGAATAGGATATAATGATTAATAATCATTTCATACAGCATTTTTTAACCGCAGCGCAACATTATGCAGATAAGCCAGCGCTATATTTCAATAAAAAGACATATGACTATCAAACAATTAACCTATTGTCTGATAATATAGCAAAGATCATATCAAAATTTGCTCTTCCCAAAGAAACAATTGTTCCACTGGTATTAGAGAGAACGCCACAAATCATTATTACTATGATAGGAATATTAAAGGCCGGCTGCGCCTTTTTACCTATTAGTCCATCTTCTCCCTGTTCACGAATTGAATATATTTTAGAGGAAACTAAATCAAAACTGGTATTTTGTGACTTGTCTGTCTCATTCGCCATTCCAAGAGCTGAACTAATAAATCCGAATACACTGGTTGAAATTGATGATAATCATTTCACAAGTTTTTGCGAAAACGATGATCTGGCCTATGTTAGGTATACCTCAGGTTCAACAGGAAAACCTAAAGGGGTAATGATTGAGCATGGCTCTATGATGAACTTATTCTCTTCACTTACGGAGATACTTTCTCTATCAAACGACGATTTATTTCTTGCTTTAACCGATTATACATTTGACATATCTTTAATAGAATTATTAATGCCATTAACTATTGGCGCCTCCATTGTTCTTACTGAGCATGGTGCTGTTGCTGATGGTAAAAAAATATCTCAATGATTTTAACATTAGCTTCATGCAAGCCACACCCCTAACCTGGGAAATTTTACTTAAAAATGGCTGGAAAAATAAGGGTATAACCCGTCTTTTAGTAGGTGGCGAACAATTTAAAACCAGTCTTGCTTTAAGACTTGATTATGAGAAAGGGAACGTTTGGAATGTCTATGGTCCAACTGAAACCAGCATGTGGTCTATGATCTATTCTCTTCAATGTGACATAACTACCGACTCAGTTCCTTTAGGAAAACCTATTGCTAATACCCAATTAAAACTCATATACCAAGAAGACACTACAAAAGCCGAACTGTATATCGGTGGACGAGGTGTTGCACGAGGTTATTTAAACTCAGAAGAACTTACTCAATCTAAATTTACTGTCGATATGGAAGACACAATCCGCTATTACAAAACAGGTGATTTAGTATCTTCAGAAGATGGCAATATGTGCTATGCAGGAAGGATCGATAATCAGCTCAAATTTGGCGGCATCCGCATCGAGTCAGGGGAAATAGAGGCGACCATAGAGCAAGTGGCTTTTGTTAAAAAAGCTGTAGTTAAAATTCATGAGCACAATGAATACTACAAAACTATGGCAGCTTATGTGGAAATTGACGAAGAGGCTCTGTTTACCCATGGTACTCACGTAATCAATGAGGATTCATCTCATTATATAGAAAAAATTTATGATGAAACCTATTCCCATGCAAATGAATTTGACTATCGAAACATAAATACCTGTGGCTGGCAAAGCTCGCTTACAGGCCATACCTTTCCTGAAGAAGAGTTATTAGAATCCTATGAACACATTAAAAAATATATTAGAAACTCCAATTTGGAGCACGTACTTGAAATAGGGTGTGGCACCGGCTTTCTTCTGCTGGATTATTTACCGCATGCTCAAAATATTACCGTAATGGAACTTTCTCAAAAGGCCATAGATTATGTTAAAAGCCTCATCCCTAACACGACTAAAGATAAAATTATCTTCAAACTTGAATCTATGGTTAATCTCCATGAAGTAAACCGGTTTAGTTGCATCATAGTCAATTCAGTAGTTCAGTATTTGCCAAGTATAAAATCACTTATCGATTCACTAAAACAACTAATCAAAGCAACAAAGTCAGGGGGAAGCATACTCATCGGAGATGTTCGCTCTCTGGAGTTATTGGATATCTACCTTGCTATTAAACATTTACACCACCACCCTTCGGATATGGAAACCTGTCCTCCCAATTTATTGTACAAATCGCGCGATAGCGAAATTGTTCTCTCTCCGTTATTTTTTTATGCATTGAAACAACAATTTAAAAGAATCAGCTGGGTTGATATCAATATTAAACATGGCCAATACCCTAATGAATTAAATTATTTTCGGTATGATGTAATTTTACATATTGAGAAGCCAGTAAAAGAAACTGATTGTCATACCCTTTCTTTTAACACAATTGATAATTTGAATGATTTGATTAAAGAGAGACAACAACCTGTCTTGATTCAAAACATCCCTTATAATTATTTCCCATTCTTATGCGCCAGCCTTTCACTTCAAAACAATAAATATCTACATCATTTATTAAAAATGACTCATCGTATTGATGATACAATAGATAATGAAAAAACGCGCTTAATGCTTAATGCAACTGTAGATAAATGGGAATGCTTCATACACTATCAGTCCGCGGCACCTCAACAGTACTTACAATGCCCGATTCTTTGCGGCAGAGGAGCACAATGAGAGTTCTTTTGAGAGGCCAAAACCGGGGCTGCGCGCGCCATAAAAAAATTAATTCATAAGGGGCTATGGCGCTGTAGCTCGTTGCATCTGAAATATATCAGGCAGAAATAAAGTACTGTTCAAGGAACATGTAGCCAACCTTCGATGTAGGTGAGGGTTTCTTCAATAGTGCTTACTGCCTGATGATAGAGTGCATCAAATAAGTCACGTTGTCCGCTTTTCCAGTAACGTTCCACATACTGACAGGCGTATTTCATGCGCGTTGTACCTACATAAACAGCACCTCCTTTGATTTTGTGAGCCGTTTGTTCAACGAGTGAATAATCACCTGCGGCGAAGGCTTTTTTCATGCGCGTCAAATCAGCAGGAAGTTCTTGAGTCATTAGGGTCAATAATTCGGTTAACATCTCATGGGTTCCACAGTTCTTCAGTGCTTCCTCACTGTTTAAGATGGGGAATTGTGTTAATTGAAACATCTCATCATCACTGTCAGGTAAGTCTCTTCTCGCTGTTGCAGATTTTGCCGTTGATGTTTCATGTCGTGCGGGGATAAATGATTTAAGTATGTCTGTGGCATGTGCCTGGGTCAGAGGCTTGATTAATACTGCATCTATTCCAGCTTCGATGCAACGTTGTTTGCTCTCATCACCACCGTGCGCTGTAAGCGCTACGATGGGAATTTGTCTTGTGGTACTGGTTTTAGTTCGGATGTAATGAGTCACTTCATAACCATCCATACCCTCGCCTAAACCAATGTCCATAAAGATTAAGTCATAATTGTTTTGATCATAGAGAGTCAATGCATCGATTCCATTGGATGCTACATCGACATGGCAATCCATTTTTGACAACAGTGTTTTCGCTACAGTTTGGGCAATGAAATTATCTTCTACCACAAGTACTCTACTTATCCCGGTGCATTGTTCACTGTTATCTGACGGTTTTTTTTGATTTTTTAATTGCGGTATATACGATTGCTCTAAATTGAGCTCCTCAACGGAATCAACACCTGAGGAGTCATTTAAAAGAGATACCTGCATTGGTATCAGACAGGTAAACACAGTGCCTTTACGTGGTTCGCTCTCTACGTATATTTCCCCACCTAATTCATCTATAAATTGTTTTACTACATAGAGACCGAGCCCAGCCCCTTTATATATTCCTTGGTAGGAAGGAGTTAGTCGTTTGAATTGCAGATAAATCTCTTGTTGTTTCTCTTTAGGAATGCCCATTCCAGAATCAGCTACGGTCAATTGAATAACTAATTCGCGATTCTCTTGCTGGGCTAATACTGCATTGACGCTCACATGACCATTATCGGTAAAATTCAACGCATTTCCGACCAGCTCAAGAGCTATTCGGTGCAGTCTTATTTTATCCCCAATCACAAAGCGGGGAAGTTTTTCATCTAAAGAGAGAGATAACTGCAATTTTTTTTCATGAGCTCGCGCCTGGTATAGGGCGATTACTTGCTCTAAAGTTTGAGTTACATTAAATTTGCGTTTCAGCATGGGTATTTCCCCAGAACTGACTCTGACGGCTTCAAGTATTTCATCCATTAAATCGAGCAGTGCATGGCTTGAGGCGATGAGATTATCCGCATAATCTTTAATTCGTGGTTCATTCGATTCTGATTTTAATAATTCAGAAAAGCCTACAATTCCTGAGAGCGGAGTTCGGATATCATGGCGCATATTCGCAAGAAATTCGGTGCGTGCAATGTCTGCTTGCATTTCTTTGGTAATATCCAAAGAGGTTCCCATGATGCCAGTGATCACTCCTTTTTCGTTGCGTAATGGGATTTTTCGTGTCATGTAAAATGCAGGAGCTCCATTCGGATCAATACCTTCCTCTTTCAGGCTTTCACCGATCCCTGAATCGACTATTCTTCGATCGGTTTCTTCAAGAAGGGTTAATTTTTCGTTACTCATTACTGAATAAAATAGCTCTCGGTCTGTTTTTCCAATAATGTCTTCAAAATGTTTTAATCCTGCCAATGATATAAACGCCTGATTTGCACCAAGATAGCGACCTGCTGTGTCTTTCCAATAAAGATTGCCAACCGTATGTTGAAGTATAAAATTTAAATCCATATGTTCTATCCTTACGTTTATATTAAGTATAGGCGGTTCATTGATAAATGCTTTTTGTTAAAACAGGATGATTGAAACAATATCATCTGGACAATATTTGGCCAGTTGTGTTATTATGCCTGAAGTTTTAACAAGGAGGTTCTTAATGCAGACGAATTTCTCAGCCGTAATCCCAGGTTCAATTCCAGCCAATGAGACAATAGTATTGCCTATTAGTATGAGTCAACCTTTGGAACGCGGTGACCGATTGGCTGCCATTATTAACTCCATTCGCGCTCATCGTTATGAGGATCGCACTACTATTTTAGTCTGTGATTATTTAAACCGACATAATTGCGATACAGAGGCTCAATCGCTTGAGCAGGGCGAACAATTTTTACAAGAACATCACCACATATTAGACGGATTGCATGTTGTTCGATGGCAGGACTTTCTAGCAAGTCGAAATAAGGACGTTTTTGCAAAACGTTTCTCCGAGGTGAAAGAACATAATAACGATGGCTCTCATTTCCATCTTAAAATGAAAAAGACCTGGGAGAAATGCTTAAGTGCAACACAATCCCTGGATGCTTCAATCCAATACCAAATGGAAGAGTATGCGGCTGTTTTGTGTATGGACGAATTCGATCATCTCCTCTACCCCAAAAGGATTACGAATGGCCTTGCCTATCTGTATAATTATTTTTCAGGAAAAAAGCCACAATACCATCATGTGAAAATGTCTGAAATTAAAACAGTGACTCAAGAGGAGCTGTTCATTAACATTAATCAGATGCCGCATAACAAAGATAAGCGACATATCCATATTGCATTTCGAGCGTTACTTGAACACATGGAGATTTTACTTGCATCAGGTGAGTTGTCTCACAAAGCAAAAAAGGTATTTGCGGAAGAAGCTGAAAATGTACTAATGACCCATGGACTTCTTGGCCAATGTTTAGAGAATAATGTTAATTACTCCGATGATTTAATCGGACAAAAGGGTGCAATGGATGTTAGCGTCAATTGATTTACTGAGTCACGTGCGCTTAATAACTTTAATAATCGATCATCTATTGATGATTATCCATTGAAGACTTTGTGGTCTTCAAAGAAACATAATCCTTATATTTCTCATAAATTAGTTAATACGAACTGATTGTTTGCTTCGTTAGCCCACATCGATACTGATAGATAAGGGATAGCGAGGAGAGGCGCCGTCAATTTAACTTTTTATGACGTAAGCAAAGAGAGCTTGGCGAATT
>NZ_CALMPD010000067.1 GCF_937871865.1 uncultured Legionella sp. | reverse complement strand
TAAGAGTATAATTAATATGCATCAAGGTGAAAGCAATATTTCGCTGATCACATACAATATTCATAAAGGTTTTGGTGTGGGCGCAGTTCGTTTTTTGCTACCAGAAATGAGAGAAGCGATTACAGGATTAAATCCGGATTTTGTTTTTTTGCAAGAGGTTCAGGGAAAGCATAGAAAGCGTGAGAAACGAATTGATTCATGGCCTGATTCTCCTCAGTTTGAATATATTGCCGAGAATATCTGGCCGCATTATGTCTATGCTAAAAATGCGGTCTACCAATCAGGTCATCATGGTAATGCTATATTGAGCAAACTTCCTTTCGATCGCTTTGAGAGCATCAATCTTTCAACCATGAATAGAGCTTCTCGTGGCATATTACATACTCAATTGAAAATTGATGACGTGACAGTTCATTTATTATGTGTTCATTTGGGTTTATTTAAAACGGAACGTACAGAACAATGTAAAGCGCTGATGAAGCGAATTAAAGATATGGTTCCTCATAATGAACCATTATTGATGGCTGGTGATTTTAACGATTGGCGTACGGTGATTTCTAAAACGCTTGCTAAAGATTTAGGTATTGAAGAGGCCTTTGTGACCGTTGAGGGGCAGCATGCCAAGTCTTTTCCCGCAATCAGGCCGTCTTTATGTGTTGACCGGGTTTATTTTCGTGGGATGAAGGTAAAAGAAGTTGCCTGTTTGCAGGGTAAACCCTGGCGCATGTTGTCTGATCATCTACCGCTTTATGCACAGTTTGAGCTTAAAACCCATCATTATTCATCAAAAGACGGTGCTGATTAAAATTAAATATTCGGCTTTAGCCATTTTTATGAATCCCCATGGTGTGACCGTGAGGATTCATATCTAGGTGATGGCTAAATTCGACTAATGTCCTTTCAATCTAGCCTAAATTAACATTATTCCATATCGCTTTGATATTCACCTAAACAAGCAGCACTGTTCAGGCGTGCTCTTTTAAGTAGTGCTTCCTGCGCTTTTCCTACATTCTCATGTTTACCATTCCAGGTACTCAAACAATCTTCTTGTAATGCTCTGCCGAAAGAAAAGCTGAGTAACCAAGGCTGATGACCAATTGTGTTCATGGCATTCAAATTGGCTGTTGCTTGTTGAGGTGTTTGCCCACCAGACAAGAAATTAATGGTTGGTACAGAAGCTGGCACATTGTTACGGAATACACTGATGGTGTAATCTGCTACTTCTTCTGGGTCGCTAAAAGGACTAACTTCTTTTCCACAAGTAACCATGCTTGGTTTCAATATGATGTGCTCTAATTCAACTTGATGAATGAATAAGGCATGGAAGACTTCATGTAAAACCATCTCACACACTTCGGCACATTGTTCACTGCTGTGTTTTCCATCCATTAGAACTTCTGGCTCAACAATTGGAACGATTCCAACTGCTTGGCAGGCTGCTGCGTAACGAGCCAAATTTTCGGCTCCGCTTTTAATCGCAGTTAAACTTGGAGTAAAGTCAGAAATAGAATAAACGTTTCTCCATTTTGCAAATTTTGCACCTAGTGCTTTAAATTCAACCAGGCGTTCAGTTAAACCATCTAATCCTTGGGTTACTTTTTCATTTTCTGTATTGGCTAAATCAACCAATCCTTTATCTACTTTTATGCCTGGAACTATACCTTTTTTAGCGAATAGTTCTGCAATAGGAGTGCCTTCATCATCTTTTTGATAGAAGGTTTCTTCAAACAAGATAACTCCGTTAATGTATTGCTCTAAATCAGGAGTAGTAGCTAAGAGCAATCGATAATCACGACGGTTTTGCTCTGTATTTTCAGTGTTGATCGTGGCGAAACGTTTGCCTATGGTGCCATTGCTTTCATCGGCAGCTAAAATGCCTTTGCCATCCTGTAGCATTTGCTCCATTGTATTTTCCAGCTCTTCGAAATGTATCATTATATGTGTTCTCCTCAATTGCGGGATGCTACTTTCTATGTAAAAAGCCACAGCCCAAAGACATCGTATCTTAACGTGAAATATATTTTTCACGAATAATTTGCTGCATTGCAAAACCATGTTCTTTTAAATAATTAAAAGAATCGTCGATCATACCGGGATTTCCACATAAATAAACAACATCCGCAGCAGGATCAAGATTAAGTTCGGGGAATGCATGTTGTACATACCCTTTAAATTCATTCTCTTGTAGGTCATGTGGTTCGGTACGGCTTAAATAGGGCCTGAATGTTGCCTGAGGATATTTTTTAGTAAAAGTGACAAATTCTTGGCTATAAAGAATTTCTTCTCTTCGTTGTACGCCCTGAAGAATGACTACTCGAAGATTTGGATGCTGCTCCATTCGTTTACCTAATTCGTTGAGCATGGCTCTATAAGGCGTGATTCCTGTACTGGTTGCTACCAGGATGTATCGACCAGGAATTTCATCTTTAAAGATTAATCGACCGAATGGACCATTGATATTGATCGATTCGCCTTTTTTTAAATTAAATAATAATTCGGTGCCGGGACCGCCTTCAAAATAACCTGCCGCAAATTCAATACGATTATCCCGTTTGGGCTCGTTGGCAATACTATAGCTTCGCTTTAGACTTTTTCCATCCCGTTCAAAATGTATGGTTATGAATTGACCAGGAAGATAATTAAATTCAGGGCTATTGTCACATTTAAATATAAAGTGTTTTACTTTGGGAGAAATCATAAACGCTTCTTCCAGAATAATAGGAAATGTATTTACTTGCATGACGAAAATCAACTTTTAAGATAAAGTGCTTAATATAGGGGAAAAATTATGCATTGCAAGAGTTAAGAACATATAATTAACATATGAGCATACTAGACTTCGTCACTATATTAGGCAATGTAAGCCAATCTCTCTATCCCGTGCAACGTTTAATCTCGGGAGCTGCTTATCTATTGGGTTTGATATTTGTAATGAAAGCTCTTGGTAAAATTAAAAAAATAGGGGATCACAGAGCTCAGTCTTCGTCTCATGAGAAAATGTTTACCCCGATGATGTATTTAATGTTTGGAGCTGCTTTAATCTATTTGCCCAGTATAATGCACATTATGGCAAATACTGCTTTTGGAGTCGGCAATGTGTTAACCTACACTCCGGCCCCAACGCCCAATATTTATAGTTCAATGGGGCTCATCATTCGTACTGCCGGAGTGATATGGTTTATAAGGGGCTGTGTATTGGTGGCACATGCCAGTGAACCAGGGACTCAGGAAGGCCCAAAAGGATTGGTTTTTATCATTGCAGGGATCTTTGCAATGAATTTCGACAACACAATTGCCATGATTAATTATATCTTAGGGAAGTTTCTTACATGGACATTGGCAATAAAAGCGAGCCAGGGGTATTAGCTCATTCCATACATCATGTAGATCATCTTGGATGTTACGATATTATTCTTCGTCACCGCAGATTTTAAGATTATTGGCTTTAGCGAAATCGATAATAGATTGATAGACTTGGGGGCTTGATTCTTTCAGTTTTGGGTCGAGCAGTACACAATGATATCCTTCACTATTCACGCTCGGCTGTAATAAGGGAGAGTAATAAATACGGCTGTTTTTAAAGCTTGCTAAAGATCCACTCATCCGTTCAGCCCAATCTCGGGGGCGAAATCTTTTACCTTGAGGAGTTACTCCTTCAATAACAATAGTTTTCTTTTCTGGTTTAGTCATAAATCTATGCATTATAAATACAGTATGTTAAGTATAACATCATCGTGCTGTCACTGCGTGGATATTTGTTAATTTTGTAGTATTTTATTTACATTACGTCTTTAAAGTAGGTTTTCCATAGTAGTTTTTATCTCTTTTATGATAGCATGGTGCTGATTTTGATATTAATGAGGCTTAATTGCGAATGAAAAAAGAAAATCATTCTGGGATATATTTGTTGCCAAATATTTTCACAACTGCCAGTTTGTTTGCAGCCTTTTATTCTATAGTCTCCTCTATGAAGGGGCAATATGAGGCGGCAGTGATCGCTATGTTTATTGGAATGATAGCAGATGGTCTTGATGGACGCATTGCTCGATTAACTAACACGCAAACTGAGTTCGGAGCTCAATACGATAGCTTATCCGATATGGTCACCTTTGGTGTAGCCCCTTCACTATTACTTTATAATTTAACTCTAGGCCAATTAGGAAAGTTTGGCTGGTTAATCGCTTTTGTTTATACTGCCGCTGTTGCTTTAAGGCTAGCACGGTTTAATACGCAACTTGAAACCGCGGATAAACGATATTTTCAAGGCTTGCCATGTCCTCCAGCAGCAGCTGTGATGGCATCATTTGCCTGGCTATGTTATCAGAATGAATGGCAGAGCATGTTTATATCGGTTTTAACGGCCATCTTTGCAATAGCTGCATCAGCATTGATGGTGAGTAACGTACGTTATCATAGTTTTAAAGAGATTGATTTTAAAGGTAAGGTTCCCTTTTTATATGTTTTGGTATTGATCATATTATTTGTAGCAATAGCATTAAACCCAGCTATAGTGTTATTTGCAGGATTTAGTACCTATGCCTTATCTGGGCCAATTAGTACTTTAATTTATATTC
>NZ_CALMPD010000066.1 GCF_937871865.1 uncultured Legionella sp. | reverse complement strand
GATGAGCTTTTTCAGAGCCATTGCTAATAATCAATTTATCGTGTGTTGGCTATAAAGTTTATAACCGCAGGTTTTCGTATTGCTAGTCCGCTGGTCTAACCAAGCAACCCGGGGTTTCTGCGTCAAAACTGAACATGACCCTTTTTTACCAGGATCCCGGGTGCGACAAGAAGCTGCACCCATCTTGCAGGTGAAAGTCCTGCTGTGGAAGGTGTAACCAGCACTACCACATAGCGAGTCTTGCGCGACCAAAGGTAACGATGGCCGTGAAACGTAGACAGCGAAACAATCGAGCCGGAACCGCAAGGTGAACGCTGTAGCCCCGAAATCAGGTTATCGTATGAGCCGACACGCTCCGGGATGTGGCAGGCAACAGGCGATGGTAAGGTTAAACTGGTGACGAACCATTGCCAAATACCGGGGTTGGAGGCGTCGGCGAGTTTGTAGAGATGGATGTAGAACTTGTGAGATCCAAATCACTCTTCATGGATGAAGTATTGCTGATTCAAGTGCGAAACACGAGGTCAGCGAAATGGTGCTTTGGAAGTCGGAGTCAGCCATAGTAGTAATGAAACAGGGTAATTCCTGCGGAGCGAAGGGCTGTCAGATAGATTAAACGTAAGAGGGAAACAGTGGCCGTACACAGCAAAGACGGAATAACATGGTTAACGAAACTCAAACGTATAGGTGAGCTCTCAGCCACCGATGATGACTTAGTGTTTAATAACCTTGGTCATCTGATTAGTGCTGATATGCTAAAGGAGCAATATCGACAGCTTGACGGGAAGAAAGCTGTTGGTGTCGATGGAGTAAGCAAACGTGCATATGGCAAGCGACTTGATGAGAACATTAACTCTCTGATTCGACGCATCCGACGTGGCACCTACAAACCAAAGCCTGCAAGGCTGACAGAAATTCCAAAGGAAGACGGCAGCACAAGGCCGCTTGCTATTTCATGTATAGAGGATAAGATTGTGCAGCTTGCTGTCAGCAATATCCTTAGTGAAATATACGAGCCCTTGTTCCTGCCCTGCTCGTTTGGGTTTCGCCCAGGTAAAAATTGCCACGATGCACTAAGGGCATTAACAGCCGCGGTATTTCCCAATGTAAATGGCGCAATAGTGGAAATCGATATACGCAAATACTTCAACACAATACCTCATGAGGCACTGATGAAGTTGCTGAATAATAAAATATCTGATCGCCGCTTCTTAAAGTTAATTGATACTTTAATTAGTGCGCCAATACTCAATGGAGATAAAGCTGTTGAGAATGTCTGTGGTTGCCCTCAAGGTTCCATCATTTCGCCAATTCTGGCGAATATTTACCTGCACTACGTCATTGATGTATGGTTTGCTGAAATTAGCAAAACACACATACGTGGCAGAGCACAAGTCATCAGATATGCTGATGATATGGTGTTCACATTTGGGTGCCCAGTAGAGGCGAAGCGCTTTTATCGGGTACTGCCAAAACGATTTGCCAAGTTTGGACTGTCTTTGCACGAAGGTAAGTCACAGCTTATCCGCGCGGGAAACTATGCAGCACAACGAGCAAACCAGAGAGGAGAACGCATACCAGTTTTCCACTTTCTAGGATTTACATGTTACTGGGGCAAGGTGAGAGCGAATTTTTGGCGGTTGAAATTTAAAAGCCGTAGAGATCGCTTTGCATCAAAACTTAAAGGACTACGCAAATTCTTATGGGATAACCTAAATGCCCGTGACCCACGGAATGTCCTACATACCGCTATAGCTGTTATTCGAGGTTGGATTAATTATCATCATATATCGGACAACAGCCATATGGTCGACGCATTTAGGGTTGAGTGTATGCGAACAATCCACCGGTGGTTTAATCGAAGAGGCAGACGCCGTCCACTTAGGTGGGATCGGTTTAATCAAATGATGCAAGGGATGGGATTCCCAAAAATGGGTAAAACAACATCGATGTTCCCGAAACACTGAATATGTGTAGGGGCACTGGTCTATCGGGAGCCGGATGCGGTAGTTCTGCATGTCCGGTTCTGAGGAGGGGCTTGCAGGAGCGATCTTGCAGGTCTACTCACCCCGGGGGTCTGTATACATTCGAAAATACGGGCATCATTTAGCAAAGAACCAATTATTTTGATTCACCAGCAGCTAAAGCAGGAGAGTTTTACCTGACGTGGAATGCGGGATGTGCACGACTTTTAGTACCAGATAATCAAAAGCCTCTACTAACTGAAATGCGGTCGAGTAAATCGGTATTAATTTCAATTATTCCCGGTGGATTAGAAATTTTATTCGATGATGAAACAGATTATCCCTTTATGATTCAAATTGCTAATGAGCAAACCGATAGGATTATTTCCAACGATGAATCAGGTACGATATTCCAGTTTTCTGTCTATATTCGCCTCGGGGAAAAATTCGCTTTTCCTGGGACAATCCAAGGTGATTCCAAATAACCAAATTCCTTTCGAATGAATTCCTTCTTATTAAGATCATGTTCGTTTTAATCAAATGAGTTCGACTTAATTAGATGGACAATTCAGGCTTTATCTGAACAACCACTGAAACGTCAATATTTATCAGGGTTCTGCAATAGGCGTACTGTGTACGCCTAAATGTTTATAAAAATTTATATTTTTTTTCGCTTGCCCGGTAATTGATCATACGCGTCATTAGGACTAATTTCCAATTGTTAATTGCTTCCTTTATTTATCACTATTTGCATCATAAAATAGGCGCGTTTCAAGCTCCGTAACCCATCTAAAGGAATTACATGTTTAAAAAAACCGGATTTCAATTTTTATTGTGCGCCTTATTGATTAGGGTTTTACCGCATATCCAGCCCAAACTGGCAATGAACTCTCTAGCGGGATAGTATTTTTCATACCAGGAGTATAGATTCTAACCCCCGGTATTTTTTATCACTAATTAATTGTTACTCTGTGGAATAGTGTAGTCACGAGTTAGTTTTTTTATATTCCTGAATACTAGCGTCAACCAAATGATCCACGGATGTCTTAACTTCCGCTGCAAAAACTGGACTTGCAATAAATTGCTTAGTTGCAATAACGGCTAGTTGCTCAGTTTCGGGTTTCTTAGTGACATTAAACATATCCATCTTTATGGGTTTTTGGTTTCTTCTAGTTGCTCCCATGTCTTTAGCAGCATCATTCCAAAAAACCAAGTTAAATTCCTTCATTTCAGCTGGTCCTGATGTGAGGATGCCTTCCTTTTTAAGCCTTTGATATGTCGAATAATTCAAGGTCAGTTTAAAATCATCTACTCTAATTTGATAGCGGTAATAATCCAATGGTGTTTTCCCATCTTTATTTTTTACATTAGGATCAGCACCGTGAGACATTAATTCACTAATCAAAGTCTCATCACGTCGCATACAAGCCCAATGTAGTGCAGTAAAACCTTCTGAACAGGCTGCATTGATGCTATTGCCATCTTTTATTAGGGCGGCTACTTTCTCTTTTTCACAATTGAAAACTGCAGCACTTAGCGGTGAATTGTTAAATCGAGCAGGTAAAAATAGAATATTAATTTGCTTACTTGTCTGTAGAATTTCGTTGAACAAGGTTTCATTAAACACCTTACATTTCTGCGTTATCGCCTCTAGTTGTTCAGGAAAACAAGTTGCTAATTCTTGTAAAGTCGATGCATTCAAATCCTCCTTTTCTTTGAATAGAACATCCTCTTTTAATATCTTATCCAATATCTCATGTTTATAAGCTGGTAGCAGACTTATAAACTTACCTAAGTCTTCTTTTAGGAAGAGTCGTAATAAGTGGTGATTGGATAGAACTGTTGGCATTACAGCACTGTCGGTCTTTGTTAAGGTATAAATCATCTCTGTAAGATGATCGAATCGTTGTAAGGATAGGAGTAATAATGTTTCATTAGTTAAAATTATTTTTAATAAGAGGTCACGCTGTGAAACTAATTGACAAATCTCAAATAAAGGGCGTAAGTTTGGCAGCCCACCACTTTCAACAAATTTTGAGAGTACGCTTGGGATTGTATTAATTTTTTCTATAATCGCATCTTTAGCTTCCGGTAGTAAATTGACTATTTCCTTAACATCATGTGCTCTGGCACAAAGGTTTTCAAGTATGCCATTATTAGCAAGAAGTAAATTAATCACGTCAGCCCGATTTGCACTAAGGCTATGTTCTGTTAAAAGGTTCAATAGTTCCCGCAGTTCTGAAAGTTGGGTAAAACGTTCTTTCATGAAACCAACATCAGTTAGTTTTTCTGGGGAATTTAATATGGAACGCAATTCAATTTTCGTTTTCATAAGTACTCTCGCTATAAATCAGATGCCGCATTATATCACTTATTGATTGAATTTTGGAAAATACTTATCATGAGTAACAGTGGTAATTCGCAGACATTGGGCATTTCTTTGTGTTTGTTTTATTCCATTACCTAAAATTTATTAATGAAGGCTTTTAACGATAAATATTTGCCATAGCCTAAATGTGTTGAAATAATTTTTTTTATTGGAACTCCTAAGGGCGCCGTCAATTTAACTTTGAGCTAGACTGTAATTTATTTACAGGAATAACGCGATGCT
>NZ_CALMPD010000065.1 GCF_937871865.1 uncultured Legionella sp. | reverse complement strand
CAAAAAGTAAAGAAATAAATAATAAGGTAAATATAACAAGCATCATATCGTTGTATCCACATATCTCTATGGAAGAGGGCTGAATATACAACCAAACCTAAACCAAGGCAATTTTATGTTTTGAACGAAAGAATTCACCGCAATTACGACCATTAAGTTAAGATACAAGCCTGTATTAACACAGCGCAGCTGAGTATCTTGGCATATTTGTGCACAACCATAAGCGATGTGGTATTGAACAAACTGATCTCGATTATTTCATTACCGCGCAGACAGGAATCCATTATTCAGACAAAGTAAGGAAGTAACTTGAGAAATGGTTTCCCGCCTGCGTGGGAACGACACAATAAAGATCATAATGAGCCGATAAAGAGCAGAATAGAGTAATAAAAAATATTCAGCTCACTCAGAGCACAGCGTACTATAGGGAAGAAACCACGTTTACCCACATTACACGCTAATGTAGGCCACAAAACAACGTGAAATTGATTTACTTAATTGCAGTGTCTAGAGAAATAAGCGACTAATTCCAATTTTCAGATTACCAATGACCAATGTTTTCTGCTGATAGCCATGGTTCTTGCGGAGATAAGGCTTGTCCCTTTTGTAATAACTCAATGGATATATTATCCGGAGAGCGGATAAACGCCATATAACCATCACGTGGAGGCCGATTGATTACAACCCCAGCATCTTTTAATCGTTGACATGTCTCATAAATGTTTTCAACGCAATATGCTAAGTGCCCAAAATTACGTCCCTCAGTGTAGGGCTGGGAATCCCAGTTATAGGTCAGTTCAAGCATAGGTCCATGGCGTTCTTCTGCTTGTTTCAGATCGCCTGCAGCCGCTAAAAATATCAAGGTAAAGCGCCCTTTTTGATTCTCTATTCTTTTCACTTCAATTAAACCAAGCTTGTTACAATAAAAATCCAAAGATGCATCAAGGTTAGATATTCTCACCATTGTGTGTAAATAGTTCATTAAAATAGTCCTTTATCTTGATTAGATAATATTATTTAAAGAAGATTTTGATTAAATCATGTATAAAAACGTTACCCATTATTTAACTTCGTCGAACACAAAACAAAAATCTGAACAGGTTCTTCTAATTTTAAATATTGGCAAATAGTTTCGCGGCTAAATTTCAAAATATTCAACAATTCATATTGAAGTATAGCTAATTTAAAAACAATTTATTTTGCTCGACTATATATGACGTATAAATCCCCGATGTAGTTAGATTAGTCCAAGGATAAATTTTATTTCCTCATTAATTTGTCTCTGGTTTAGTCTGGCTAAGGGCTTATTACAGGCTCAATCAACCAATGACACAAAACGATTAAGCATTTTCATACTATAATCATAACTAATTAGCACATTCTATTTGTCTTCTTTATAAAAGGACTTTAATTATGCAGGATAAGGAAGAACGAGCATTGCCTTTCTATTATTTTGCTCGGCTGAACAAATTCACACTTAATATTATTTTTGTTCCCGCTCTCTTATTAATGCTGTTCATCAGTATTTATCTTTATTATCAAATAGATCATTTAATTAAAGCAAACCACTGGGTTGTTCATACTCAGGAAGTGATACAGACGACTGATTCAATTTTATATGAAATGGTGGCTGTTGAATCCAATCAACGAGGTTTCCTAATTACCAATAACGATGAATACATCAATGAAATTGAACAAGCCAAAGACAATTTAGAAAAAAAACTTAATCGGTTACAACAACTCACCCAAGATAATCCCGAACAGGCAGCCAGAACCACCAAATTCATCAAATTAATAGAGCAGCGGCTTACTATGCTGTCTGCAGTTGCAAAATTAAAAATGGAAAATAAATTTGGCAGCGTTGATGGCTTGACCCAGTTTAACCGCAGCCAGGAGATTTCCAGCAGAGTCAAAGGTCAAGGACAAGAAATAATATCAGTTGAATCTGTTTTATTAAAAGAAAGGAATGAAGCAGCGCTCGAACGAGCAAATTCAGCGATTGCTATAATGCTCATAGTATGTTCAATCAGTATTCTGGCCTTATTTATGGCCTTCATTTTGGTGAACTCAGAGCTATCCATTCGTAAAAAGATGGAATCAAAAAACAAAAAATCACGAATTCAATTACGCAGTATCATAGAAAGTGCCTCTGATATGATTGCCGCTTTTGATAAAGAAAATAAATTTATCATTTTTAATCAACCTTATCATCGTGAATTCAAATATCTGTTTAATAAATCAATAACTCTAGGCATGCCTTTGGACGAAGCCTTGAAAGATGTTCCGGAAGATAAAAATGAACTTAAATTATTATGGGCTAACTCATTAACAACCAATGAATCAAAAAAACAAATTGAGTTCAATGAAAATAATGAACACTTTGTATATGAAATGATAATTAATGACATACAAAATGATGACAATGAAACCGATGGCTCAGTACAAATTATCAGGGATATCTCCAAACGGGTGCACGAACATTCTGAACTGCAAAAATCCTATGAATCACTTGGTGTAGGAATGAAAAAATTGCAGGAAAAAAACCATCAAATTACCCTGTTGGTTGAGATGAGCGACATCATGTTAGCGTGCAGCTCGCAGGAAGAACTGAGTAACGTGATGATAAAATATACTTCCCGTATGTTGCAATTTGCTGATGGTTGTTTGTATGTGATGCATCCCTCGAAAAACTATCTTGAGATCATCGCGCAATGGGGAGATGCAACACGCCAATTGATTACCTTCACCCCAGAGCAATGCTGGGCTATTCGACGCGGCCGTATCCATCAGGTAAATACCGATCACGAAGAACTGATTTGCGATCACGTCACTGAACCCAAACCTTCAGAAATAATGATATGTGTCCCTCTAATGGCACAAAATGATATTTACGGCATGTTATATCTGGAGTTACAACCTGAAGAAACCATAAACCTGGAAGATCATAAATTATTAATTAATGCGTTCTCAGAACTCACAGCCCTAGCTCTAGCCAACGTAAGATTGAGAGAAAATTTACGTTATCAATCCATTAGAGACCCATTAACTGGCCTATACAATCGCAGATATCTTGAAGATTATATGTTTAAACAAATTCATCAGGCAGATAGAAGCAAGTCGGTATTAAGCGTCATGATGATGGACTTGGATCACTTCAAAAAGTTAAATGACACTTATGGTCATGATGCAGGAGATGCGGCATTAAAAGAATTTGGCAAAGTCATCATGAGTGATATCAGAATAAGTGATCTGGCGGCTCGATTTGGGGGAGAGGAATTTATTGTGGTTTTATATGATACCGATGCGGACTCTGCCAGAATACGGGCAGAACATATCAGAAATGCTGTATCGATGATTCAGATAAGATATGGTGCTCAAATAGTTGGTCCTATCACGGTGTCCATAGGCATCTCAGAGTACCCCAAAGAAGGACAAACGATCGAAACTCTGATTGAAAATGCGGATCGTGCCTTGTATTTCGCCAAAAATAATGGTCGAAATCGAGTTGTGCTGTATTCAGAACTGAATATAGATTTACAAGTTAAGCCAGCAGATAAATAAAATCCGGCTTGGATGACCATGAACATTCGGACATGATAAGCATTAAAAATCTTCCAATTGATACACTTCATATGCTGGAGTCTCATAAGGATGAGCGTTTTTTAAAGCATCAACAACAGCGCTAAGGCTTGAGCACTCATTCCCACCGGACATTCACTGCCATTAAGTTAAGAAAAGTACGTCATCCTGAGCATGGCGAAGGACCTCCTGAATCCAGGGAGAGCCTTCGTCGCTAGCTCCTCAGGATAACGGCCAAATCCTTAACTTAATGGCAGTGCCCAATGAGGCATAAAATCACGCCCTTGTGACACGGAAGAAACCAACACATCCGCAAAAATATTCTATACTTATATAGGTCATTCACCAGAAAGAACGTGCATTGAATATGAAAATCAGTTTTATAAATGAAACTGAAACAAGGGATTAGGTATAAATAAAGGAAGATTTCTTATTAATCAATAATGATGACTCAATTATTTGCTCAAGGAGGATTGATTAAGGAGTTTTCATGGGAAATTTTATACCGAATTCCTCAATCGATGTGCTACTTGGGTACTTGCCTTTTATCCACAAAAGCAAATTAGCAGAACTACCGGAACCCTCAAAAAAAAATACCGTCGCAATAGTTGGTGCAGGTGCCGCAGGTATTTGTGCTGCGTATGAACTATTAAGAATAGGATTAGTGCCAACAATATTCGAGGTCAGCAACCGAATTGGGGGTAGAATACATACCCAGGCATTTAATTATCCTGGCACTAAAAATCAGCCCTATGCCGAATTAGGTGCGATGCGCATCCCGCCATCAAGTCATATTTTTTTACATTATGCACAGCTATTAAAACTCAATCTGCTTCATACATTCCCTTATCCGGGAGTGACAGATACCTTGATTCAATATTGCAATTCTACTTACGCCTGGAAAGCAAATCACCTCCCCCTCCCCCATTTGATACACTCAATGCCCTATGGCATTTATTTGTTTCTCCCATCAAAGAGCGCATAAACAATGCCTGGCAAATAGGTGATTTTGAGACGGTAATAAAAGTGTGGCAGTACTGCATCAATCAATACGGCGGTAAGAGTTTGCTTGAAGTTCTAAATGAATACACTCCTCTGGCTAAAAATGATCAGTTAATTCATTTATTGGGGTTGCTTGGCTTTGGGCATGGGGGATTTCATTCCTTATACTCTATCAGTTTTATTGATTTATAAAGAATGCTCATAAACGGTTATAATGAAAGTCATATGTTTGTGGAACAAGGAATGATTGAATTTATCAATCGATTATTTGCTCAACCAGTAAAAACAAATATTGGTTTAACCTCCCTAAAACAACAAAATTGCGTTCATTTAAATACAGCAATCCTCTCTCTTGATTACAATCATCATTCAAACCGCCCAATGCTTAGAGGCAAGCATACCCAAACGAATGAATCCTTTGAACGTGAATACGATGCAATCATTTATACCGGAACAAGCAGCGCCGCCTATTTACTAAATTTGTCTAATGTTTCTGAAAATGGAGTTTTTCTATTTAATTCTGATGAACGAAGGGCCATTAGAAATTCATATATGATCCCATCCTCAAAAACCTTTATCTTAACTGCCGATAAATTCTGGAAAAAACAGAATATTCCATCATGTATTCTCACTGACGAATTACCTAAAGTTGCTTACTTTATTGATCACCCCAATGTGAATGAAGGCGTTATTTGCTTAAGTTATGCCTGGGGTGTAGATTCTCTGAGACTTAACGCGCTAGAACCAGCAGAATTAGTCGTGATGTTTTTAAGCCGAACAAATTAAAGATGACACGAATCCAGCAAGCTATCAGTCGCATAAAAAATAAATGATAATTTGCAACACATGATAAAAGGAGCAATAAATGCTTAACGGCAGGCGTCCAGTTTATCAGCCGAAGATCGCGAACATTTAAATGCATAGGACTCACGAGTAGTCGTGAATATAAGGCTGCGATAGAAAAAACCGAAAATAACATTTCGGACTTTTCTAATCTAATAAATAATAGTTTTGGAAGATAGAAACCAGGGATGTTTTAAAGATCTCTATCTTCAAACATTTAATTTATTTATTAGTATTTAATATAACCTTCATGCCACCCAGGTAGGGCTGTAAGGCTTCAGGGATATGAATATTTCCTTCTTTATCCTGATAATTCTCCATTATAGCAACCAAGGTTCTACCCACCGCCAATCCAGAACCATTTAAGGTATGAACCAATTCCATTTCATTTGTATCTGTATTGCGATAACGCGCCTTCATACGACGCGCCTGAAATGCCTCCATATTGGAACAGGAAGATATTTCACGATATGTATTCTGGCTGGGCAACCATACTTCCAGATCATAAGTTTTAGCAGCACCAGCTCCCATATCCCCCGTACATAATGCCAATACACGATAAGGTAAATCAAGGCGCTGTAATATTGCCTCGGCATGTTGAGTCAACTGTTCCAAAGCCTCATAAGACGCATCTGGTTTGGTAATCCAGACTAACTCCACTTTTTCAAACTGATGCTGTCTTATCATGCCCTTTGTGTCTTTACCGTAAGAACCCGCTTCACTGCGAAAACATGGTGAATGACACACATAACGAACAGGCAAACTCTCAGCAGTTAAAATCGTATCACGTACAGTATTGGTTACCGGTATTTCTGCCGTAGAAGTAAGATAATACCCACTATCGCCAGTTAATTTAAATAAATCTTCTTCGAATTTAGGCAATTGGCCTGTACCAAGCAAGCTGTCTGCATTAACGATATAGGGTACATAAATTTCTTGATATCCATGCTGCTCGGTATGAATATCCAACATGAATTGAATGAGGGCTCGATGCAGGCGTGCAATTTGGCTTTTCATAACCACAAAACGACTGCCAGTAATTTTAGCAGCTAAAGCAAAATCCATTTGTCCAAGCGCATCACCCAGTTCATCATGAGATTTTACAGAAAAATCAAAAACACGCGCAGTTCCCCAACGTCTTACCTCCAGGTTATCCTGCTCGTCTTTGCCAACAGGAACAGACTCATGAGGAATATTAGGCATGGATAAAGCAATGGCATCAAGCTGCTGTAGTACCGTCTCAAGTTCTACCTTGTGCTGTTCTAATTTTAGACCTAATTGATTTACTTCTTCTCGCATGGGCTCGATGTTTTCTCCGCGAGATTTGGCCTCTCCTATAGCTTTAGAACGCGTGTTACGCTCATTTTGTAAGGCCTGTGTTTCAACTTGTAATGATTTACGCTTTTCTTCCAAAGCAGAAAAAGCAGCAACATCAAGCTTAAATCCACGCGTTGTTAATTGAGATGCAACACGTTGCGGATTTTCCCTAAGTAATTGATTATCTAACATAAGCTACCACTCTATGAATTAAGTCAAGATATTCTAAAAAGCAAACCACGTGCACAATAAGTTCCCAGCAATACCATAGTCAATGAGCCAATATTATTCGCAAATATATTGGTTATTAATTTTAACCATTGTTCTTGTTCAAATAAAAACAATGATTCAGCAGCAAAACTGGAAAAAGTAGTAAAAGCCCCTAGAAACCCGGTAAAAAAGAATAAACGCCAATACTCTTCCGCATTAAAGCGTCCAATTAATATAGCAAGAAAAAAACCAGCCAGAAATGATCCCACTGTGTTTACAATTAAGGTGCCGTAGGGAAATCTCAATCCCCAATAATTTTGTGCGCAAATCACAGTGATATAGCGTGAGATTGCCCCTAAGGCTCCGCCTAAAGCTACAGCCAGATAAGGAGCAATCATCATTTATCTCACAATTCCACGGGTTGATTGATTCAAGGCATCAATCATTGGAATAACCTCAGGACACTCTTCCTGCATTAATTCCAGTTCAGCTACCGCTTGTTGCACCGTCAGGCCTTTACGGAAAATAATTTTATACGCACGTCGTAGACTATCAATTGCAGAAGAAGAAAATCCTCTTCTTCGTAAACCTACAGTGTTGATGCCGCAGGCAGAAGTAGTGTGTCCAGCAATCATGACGTAAGGCAATACATCTTTAGTTACATAAGTAGCGCGAGCAATAAATGCATAAGCGCCCACATGACAAAATTGATGTACCGCAGCATACGGGCCAATTATAGCATAATCATTCACAATCACATGTCCTGACAATGCAGCATAATTCACCATAATAATTTGGTCACCCACCACACAATCATGCCCTATGTGAGAATAAGCCATTAAAAAATTGCCATTACCCACACGAGTAACACCACCTCCTTTGACCGTACCTCGGCTAATCATGCAATATTCACGAATTACGTTATTATCGCCAATTTCCAAACGTGTTGGTTCACCTTTATAAGTGATATCCTGTGGCTCATCACCTACTGATGCAAATTGAAAAATTTTATTATTTTTACCAATCGTAGTAGGACCTTCAATAACCACATGTGGTCCAATCCAGGTATTTTCACCTATCTCAACATCTGCACCGATAATTGTTCCAGGGCCAACTGTGACCCCTTTTGCCAGCTTTGCAGATGGATGAATCATTGCTCTTTCATCTATCACTTTTTAATTTCCTTTGCTGCGCTTAATAAGTCTGCGGAACAGGCCAGTTTATCACCAACATAAGCTTCGCCATGCATACGCCAAAAATCTCTTTTCTGCCCAATTAATTTCACTTCCAACCGTAATTGATCACCGGGAGTAACAATCTGTTTGAATCGAGCATTATCTATTCCCGCAAAATAATGCAGAAATTCATGCCCTTCTTTAGGTTGTCGAGACAGATTAGATAATATTGCACTTGCCTGTGCCAATGCCTCTAGCATAAGTACCCCAGGCATTATTGGATTTCCCGGAAAATGTCCAGTAAAGAAATTCTCATTAATAGTTACATTTTTAATGGCTGTTAAATAATCCAAGGTCTTATAATCAAGGACCCTGTCAACCAAAATAAATGGGTAACGGTGTGGTAACAAATTTATGATCTGATTTATATCTATATACTCACTCATACACTGCTTCTCATTTAATCATTAAATTCTTTCAGAAAAGAATCATTATCTTGTTTTAATCTGCTCTAATCAATCGTAAAAGTCAAAATATATAACAATTTACCATAATCAACTCAGATTCTGCTGGCATTCCCGCAACATACCATGTCATCCACCATCCGTCGTCCCCCTCGCCTCTCTTATTGCTTATGCCCCGGTACTAAATGTCATATGGAGCAATTTGAGCATCATTTATTTTTCTCTCCAAGGAGTTCAATTTAGCTATATAATCATCAAGACGCTTGAATCGTGCTGCATTTTTCCGCCATTGTTCATGTCCATGCACTAAAGTTCCAGATGAATAAATCCCTGACTTGCTGATCGATTTATTTACCGTAGTCATCCCTGTAATGACCACGTCGTCCGCTAATCGAACAAAGGCAGCAATGCACGCAGCTCCCCCGATAATGCAGTCTGCACCAATGTGTGCATGTGCTCCTATGGCTGCACATCCCGCTATTGCAGAATCACGCTCAATACATACATCATGCGCGATTTGCACCAGATTATCGACACAGACCCTTTCAGCAATAAAAGTATCGCCCAGAGAGCCGCGGTCAATAACTGAATTGGCGCCAATATGCACCCCATTAGATATAAATACTCCGCCTACATCAGGTCCTTGCTCCCAAGTGCCATGCTGTTTTATATAATTAAACGGCGAGGCTCCAATAACACTGCCGGAGTTTATAAATACGTTGGCTCCAAGCCGGGAGCCTGAATGAATAGTAACACCGCTGTTAATTTTGCTGTTCGCTCCAACAGCCACCGATGTTTCAATACGACAGTTCGCACCTATCGTCACTCCATCGTCTACTCGAACACATTCCCCAATCACACTAAAAGGCCCAATGGATACATTTTTCCCCAATTGAGCAGTCTGATGTACCAATGCAGTTTGATGGACACCGGTGCAGAGCGGCGCCATCGGAGATAAAAGCTTTACTGCCGCATTCATCGCAGCCAAGGGATGAGCAACAACGATTGAATTAACTGGACACAGAGGCTGATGTTCTGCTTTCAATAATACAGCGCCCGCAGATGTGGCCTGTAGCGAATCAATTAATAACGGATTTTCGAAATAAGCCAAATCGTTTGATGTGGCACGAACCAGAGAAGATAAACCAAAGATGGCGTGATTGGCATTTCCATGCCAGACGCCATCAAGGGAATCAGCTAATTGCGTTAAGGTCAGCAACTCGTTCGCCGAACTAGTTAATTGCTTTAATTACTTTATCAGTTACATCAAGTGAATCCGAGCTGAACGGTGTTGCATCTTTTTGAACAATAAGGTCGTACTTCTCATCTTTTGCAACTTTAGAAATTGCTGCACGCACTTTAGTATACAGACCTTCCATCGCTTCATTATGAGCAGTACTTAATTCTTGTTGGTATTGCTGTCCATCTCGTTCAAATTGTTGTTGCGAGGCAACAATTTTCTTTTCCAAATCTTTCTTCTGTGAAGCACTCATAACAGCGCCGTCACGCTTAAATTTCTCCATGTCGTTCTTTAGACTTGCTTCAACAGCAATTAATTTATCACGACGTGGTTTGAATGACGTTTCCAACTTTTGTTGAATATCTTTCATCTGACTTGAATTTTGCATGATTTTTTGTAAGTCAACCACACCTATTTTTGCCCAATCAGCAAACACACTTGTACTAAAAACCAATGCGAATAGAACCGCACCAAAACGCTTCATAATTATCTCCTAATTTAAACATAGTGATGCTAGCACAATTCCAAATAGGTTGCGATATGTACAGCACTACTTTTCATCAATCCAATTTGTTTATTACTATTATTCAGACTTTTTGGTACATCATGCCAGAGCGCTATGCTGTAGTCATTCTAGCAACGAAGGACAGGAAGATTCAATTGACCTTAGAATCGGAGTAATCCTGGCATTTTTACCCATCTTATTTTGTTCTTTATTAATTCATTATGTTCTTGATTGTATCGTTCTCGCGCGGGCGGGAACGATACAATTGAGGTCAGTTTGTTCAATACTATACCCCCTGTTATGCACAAATATGCAGGGATTCCTCAGCCCTAAAATCCAGAAGAAAGGGCAAATTGGAAGTACTGCGTTTGATCCAGTGGTTGTGGATTTAACGCTTTCGCCACGCTAAACGCTAGAGGACCAAATGGCGATCTCCATTCTAATGATACACCCGCAGAATAACGTAACGGGCCAGCATCAGTTCCTCGTAATGCAACTGGAGTGCCATTTGAAAATACGTTACCCGCATCAGCAAAAATTGTAGTTCGGATATTATCCCGACTTAGAGGATATGGCAGTATGAGGCCTGCAGTTCCATTAAGTAAGAAATTTGCCCCCATTGAGTTGCCCATATTATCCTGAGGACCTAAAGAATAGCTATCATAACCACGAACCTGACCCGGTTGAGCCGTACCACCCGCATAATAGTTTTCAAAGAATGGTAGCCCCTTATCACCGAACGTATTTCCATACCCTATATTACCTAAAATGGAGAAAATCCAGCCCCGATATAATGGATAATACAGACGAGCCTGATAGGAGCTCTTGTAATAGGTTAAAGACTGTGACGTTGCTGGTAAGGCAACAAAAGCTATTGCCTGCTGATTCATTCCTCTCGTTGGATAGGGCATTTGATCATAAGTGTTTCTACCCCAGCCAGAAGTCAATCTAATTTCCTGGAAATGTCTGCCGTATAAATGGACGAAATTTTGAATCGGAATTACAGCACCTACTGATTTAATATCAATATCCTGATATCCATAGCCTAACTGGAAGCTGCTCGCCTCACCTAAGGGGAAATTATAATTTACATCACCACCATATCGATTCGAACTGTAGGTACTCACGTTCAGATTTTTAGGATCAATTCGTGAGTAATAAAGACTGGCTCCACGCCCTACACCGGTGTCGGTATAAAATGGATTATAATAATTTACCGAATAATCCTGTCCCCATTTACTGGCATTAAATGAGGCTCCCATTGAACGCCCGGTCCCCATAAAATTATGCTGATTTACAGAGGTATTAAATTGGTATCCGTTTGTACCGTAACCAACTGATGCACTGGCTTCAGCTGATGGAGCTTCTTCTACCTGCACGTCCAAATCAACCTGGTTATTGGTTCCTTGAACAGGATTGGTTTTAACATCGATATTCTTTAAATAACCCAATAAACGTAATTGCCGTTCGGACTCTTTAATATTATGCAAGGACAGCAACCCACCTTCGTTCTGACGGATCATATTCCTTAAAACATAATCTGCAGTTTTGGTGTTACCATGAAAATTAATACGTCTTACATAAACATGGCGACCAGGCTCCACAATAAACGTAATAAATACTGTTTTATTATTTTCATCGACGCGAGGTTCCGCATTGATTGCAGGAAAACCATAACCCACATCGCCTAATGCCAAACCAATGGCTGAGATTGATTCCGTGACTTTTTTACGAGAGAACACATCCCCTTTCTTGACTTGAACCAACGGAGCAATTTTCTCTTGTGACAGTATTGTTTTTCCAACAACGGAATAGCCTGCAAAGTGGTACTGTGGCCCTTCTTCAATATGAATATTGATGTACACATCTTTTCTATCGGGGGCTAGCAAAACTTGCGACGACACTATATTGAATTTTAGATATCCTCTGTCTAGATAGAACGAACGCAAGGCTTCCAATGAAGCATCCATACCGGCCTTGGAGTATTGATCTTTTTTAGTAAAATAAGTAAATACATTACTGGTTGTTAATGCCATCTCGGGAAGCAGCTCGCTCGACGTGAAATCATGATTCCCTATTATTTTAATTTCTTTAATTCGAGATACTCGCCCTTCTGATACAGTAATAGTGATGGCTACCCTGTTATCCGTTAAAGAAGACACACGAGCTTCAATACGCGAATTGTATTTACCTCTGGCGGTATAAGCCTGTTTTAATTCTTTTTCCAGACGCTCTAATGACGATTTTTGGAACACGCGACCTTTGACCAGTCCCATTTCTTTAAGAAACGATTTCATTTTATCACTGGGAATGTCTTTATTTCCCACGACTGAAATGCTACCTATGGTAGCTCTCTCAACCACGTTGACGATCAATACATTACCTTGACGCTCTAAAGAAACTGATTGGAAAAATCCAGTATCATATAAAGTACGAATAATTTGGCCTGTTGAGCTGGAATTAATTTCTTCACCAACTTGTACGGGAATATAATTTAACACTGTTCCAGTAGAGACTCGTTGTAACCCGGTTACTTTAATCCCACGAACTACAAACGCATCAGCAGCTAAAGTTTGAGCAGACCACGTCAAAAGAGTAGAACAACAAACACCTAAAATTAATTTATTACTGACTTTTTTCATTATTTTTTTACGCCCAGTACTACGCGCTGTTCTGAAATGGAAACGATTCAGTCACGCCAAAAAATTGAAACCCTTTTATAGGATGTAGAAACCTCTGTCAAGTTTCTTATCTCTAATATACTATTTTACCCACCTGTCTCCAGATGCTTTTACCTCTTGGCAGCCAGGTACTCTTAGTACCCCTCAACCTAATCCATTAATGAGAAGAAATTTATACCTAACCAGTTAATCGCGATATGTCATTAGTCAATGCTATAAACATCAAGGCAACCAATAAAACCAATCCCAAATAAACACCTATCGTTTTAACGCCATCAGACAAGGGCTTGCGTCTAATAATCTCAAACGCATAATACAACAAGTGCCCACCATCCAGCATTGGAATCGGTAATAAATTTAAAGCGCCTAAGCTAATACTTACCAATGCAAGAAAAAACAGATACGAGACTAAACCGCTTCGCCCTGAATTTCCAGCTCCCTGGGCTATCCCTACAGGACCACTAATGCTGTTTAGCCCCAAGCGACCTGTAACCAGACGCCCCATTAACGTAAAGGTAGTTGCAGTAAGATGCACTGTTTGCTTAAGCGCTGTACCGATAGCAGATAGCGGATCTTCTCGCTCCAATCGTAACCAATGAGCAGGCCAGTCTACCTTTTGAGAGCGTACGCCAATAAATCCTTCCACCTTGTTATTATTTTTTTGACTGCCAGTAAGAATTTTAACACGCTCGACTTTACCTTTACGATTAATTTCAAGGTTTAACTGAGTATTAGGGCGCTCACGCACATACTCAACTAAGAACATCCAATCGTCAAAAGTTTGACCATCGACACTTAATAATTTATCACCTAATTCCAATCCGGCTTTAGCAGCAGGAGAGTCAGGAACTACCTCGCCAACGACAGGAGGAATACTCGGAATAAAAGGCTCAATACCGAGACTGGTCAATGGATCAGGGGTTTTATCATCCAGCTTCCAATTACTTAATGGCAGACGCAGTTGCTGCTGACGCCCATCTTCTAAAGATTTAACCGTAACATTAACTGTTTCATGTGAGCCAATAAGCGGCATCATTGCATATTGAAAATCGCGCCAGCTGTTTATCCTGGTATCATTAAGTGCAAGAATCTCCTGCTTTGGACCAAGTCCTGCGGAGGCCGCAATACTGCCAGGCTTTACAGATTCAATCATAGGTGCCAGAGAATTCATCCCGATAACTAACACCAGCCATAAAGCAACAAAGGCAAAGATAAAATTAAATAATGGTCCCGCCAGAACTATTGCAATACGGGATAATATCGGCTGATTATTAAAGGCATAAGGCTTGTCTTGTTCAGCCACCTCGCCTTCTGATTCGTCAAGCATTTTGACGTAACCACCCAAAGGAAACAAAGACCACGCATACTCAGTACCTTTTTTATCATGCCACCGAGCCAGTATTGTTCCAAAACCAAATGAGAAACGTAACACTTTAACCCCGCACCAGCGCGCAACTTGAAAGTGCCCATACTCGTGGACTGTAACCAGCAGTAATAAAGCCAATAAAAAATATAACAGAGTTAGAAGCATATCACCGTCCCCAATTAATCCTTTTAAAACCTGTTTCGTCCACTTATCAACCATTTCCAGACCAAATGGAATGATAAGTGTCAGAAATTAGATTCCTAGCTGGATAAATGTTAATCCAAAATAAAACACAGGCAAAGCCGCAATCAAACTATCCAACCGGTCCAGAATACCTCCATGCCCCGGAATAATCGCTCCCGTGTCTTTTAAATGACAACGTCGTTTTAAAATACTGATAAATAAATCACCAAAAATAGAAATAGTTACCGTTACTAATGCCAAACCAAACCAAATCAATGCAGAATAAGGAGAGAAATAATAGAAGCCAACTCCTCCGACAATCATCGCTAATACATAGCCACCTAAAACACCTTCCCAAGATTTACCTGGGCTTACTTGAGGGATTAATTTATGCGTCCCCCAACATTTACCCGAGAGATAGGCGCCGATGTCAGAGGCCCATATTAAAAACAGCAAATAAACGACCAATGGTTTTCCTTGCGGTAAATCATAAACATGAATCAGACTTTGGACAAACAAAGGTAAAAGCACGACAAAAATGCTACCCACAATAACTGGGAAGCCCCAATATTTTTGGGAACCTGGAAAACTAAGAATGGCAATACAATTAAAAACCCAAAGCACCAATCCAATAGTCAGCCAATAAGAAAATAAATGCCCACACAGCCACAAGGAAAACAACATTAAGGATAAATAACCAATATGCAGAGCAAACATTTTAATTGGAATCAAGTGAATGCATTCGTTCACTGCAGCGATAAATACTAACAAAATGACACCAGCCAAAAACCAAGCAGGAGCATAAAACAGGGTTAACAAAACTAAAGGCACTAAAATTAAGGTGGTGATTAAGCGTTGCATAAACATAAATTTGCCCTTATTAAAAAGTCGAGAGCTGACCAAAGCGTCTTTTGCGCTTACTAAAGGAAGCCAGAGCTAACTCAAATTCTTTTTCACTAAAATCTGGCCAATGAACTTCTGTAAAATAAAGCTCGGTATAAGCTAACTGCCACAGAAAAAAATTACTTATCCGCAACTCGCCACTAGTACGAATAAACAGATCAGGTTCGGGTAAATCATCTGTATCCAGATATTGCGCAAAAGTGGTTTCATTAAAGTCATCCAGGGATAATTCACCAGCCATCACCGCCTGAGACATTTTCCGGGCTGCAGTCACTATATCCCATTTACCACCGTAATTAACCACTACATTTAAAATTAATTCGTGATTTCCTTTTGTTAGCAGTTCCGCTTCGTGCATTTCTTTTTGCAGTACTGCAGATAATGGCGTTCGGTCACCAGTAAAGCATATTCGAATGCCATACTGATTGAGTTCGGTGATTTCTTTTTTTAAGGATTCAACAAATAACTCCATAAGAAAATTAACTTCATCAACAGGACGTGACCAATTTTCTGAACTAAAGGCAAATAAACTCAAACAGGCAATTTTTTTTTCAAGGCAGCTTCGGATCATCTTCTTCACTGTCTCAACACC
>NZ_CALMPD010000064.1 GCF_937871865.1 uncultured Legionella sp. | reverse complement strand
TGAAAATAAAGCGTCTCAATTAGCACAACTTTATAAAATTCATAAAGAACAAATGCAAGTTCTTACTGGTGTCCTGTCTTTAATCACCTCAGAAACAGAACTAGAAGGCAATCAGGAAGTACTTGATGAAATTCAAAAATTACAAAATGAAATTTTAACGACTGAAGCAGACATAATCAGCATTACCCAACCGATTCACTTACTTCGATTCGACTATGAATTAGCAGATCCCAAACTGGCAATATCTCTTACTAATTTAGGTATAACTTCAGCAGGTACAGCCATTTCTGTAGTAGCCTTGCTTATGGGTATAGGAATCATTGTTGCTCCCCCTATATTCTTTCCCTCAATGGTAGGTGCAGGTATCACATTAGCCATTGTTGGTTTAGGCAAATGGATTATAGAAAAAATGACAGAGCAGGAAGAAAAACAGTTTAAAACTCAGAATGAAATCAATAAAAAAGACATCATTCTGAATGAAGCACTTATTGCGTATGAGCAAAAAAATAGCGTCACTCAATCTGCATCTTTAGGGAACCCCAGCCATTCGAAACATCTGCTCGAATTACTCGGAAAAACTCACCCAGCGAAGACTAAACCAGATACTGACACCTCTGAGACCAGGCCTTATCAAAAAGAATTTACGTTATTTAATCGTAAAAAAGAAAGTACTGAAATTGAACTGGAGCTCATCGAAAAGACAACATCACATACCAATAATACCTAGGAGCGATTGATATTCAGGCCTCTCTAGGTGCAATGCGACTTGCTACGGATATCAACAGCCTTTAATAATAAAGAGACCCTCATATGAACCTCGATCGTTTTCATAAAGCTCAAAAAAGCCATTCTGGCCATGAACAAGCAAAAAAGGAACTTCAAAACGGAAAAAAAACAAGCCATTGGATCTGGTATATTTTTCCTCAACTGGAATCACTTGGTTTTAGTGATACTGCCAAATACTATGGAATAAAAGATAGGGATGAAGCCTGTGCATACCTAAAAGATCCCATCCTTTTTCAGCGCTATTTTCAGCTGGTTCAATTAGTAGAACAACAAGTGCAAAAAATACCTCTGACTACCTTGATGGGCGGTAATGTGGATGCCCAAAAATTAATGTCCAGTTTAACCTTATTTCGTAACGCAGCAACGCATTTAAACAAAACACCAGGACAAAGTAATCACGACTTCAAGGGACTGGAACAAAGCTGTGCTCGTATTTTCAAACTCACGGCCAATCAAGGTTATTATCCTTGCCAGAAAACCTTATCAGCACTTAGCCATTCAGTAAAATCTCCCGACGTACCTAAACCCATTATTCCAGAAGTATCTGGCTCCTTTTTTCAAACGAAAAAAATGCCTTTGACAGATAGGTCCCACTCATTGATAAGACAGGAACTGGCAGAGTATCAGAACTTAAGAAAAAATGAATGGAGCTTTCATTATAATTTTATGGGAGTATTCTCTGTTCTCTATTTTATCCAGGATATGCTGTTAGGAACGGATCATTTCAATTCTAAAAGCAGAGAAGTAAAGATAAATGCGTCATCAAAACTAGAGCAATTAATGGATACAGGGCATACAAGTACCATAGTATTCAGCGAAGCAGAGAAAAAAGCACTGCAAGATGGACGATTAGGGAGTATTGTAAACAAGCACGGAGGGCTTGAAAAGCTTGTTCGTGAGGCTGCAAGCAAACAGGCAGATCGGTTTTCAGCCCCTGATTTTAAAATATAATCCAATTCTGAATTGTGCTCCTATTTCCGAATTACCACGGCTTTACAAGCGGTAATTCGGTATGCCCGTTTTATCAAGCTAGTTGATGAAAAACAAGCCATGACTAAAACCCTTTTATGGTAAACTCTATCGATACCTTAAATTAAATTGCTCTTCAATAGACTCTTTAATAACCGTTTTATTAGCAAATATTCCCATACGAACCATCTTGGGAGCAACGCCAGAAATAATTCCGATGGGCGCAGAACCAAGCGTAATGCCCACGACTGAATTCTGTATCATGTCTGTAGAGCCGTTCGTCATACCTGCAGCGCCATTCTTCCAAAGATGACATGCAAAGAACACTCCTGCTACCATGCCAATGGTAGAAAAAAAAATATCAGAATAAATCTCTATCTCGTCTTCCGTGAATTGCTTATATAGGTTAGAAAGATAGTAAGTAAGCATTAAAGCGTTAAAAAAGCCTGACCAACTAAAAACAAGACATAAAAGAACATTGAGTTGGTTCATCGCTTCCGAACAATAGGAGATCATCATAAAACCAAGTGCAGCGCTAATTACTGCTAAAATTAGGCGTATATTTCCTTCACTACAAAAAGAATCAAGAGATGTTCTAATCCATGAGGGTTCGAGATTAGTTGCCCTGCGCGCTAATTGACCAGAAAAAATTTTTTCTGCTAGTTCGTTATAATGTCTTGAGGTTTGGCGGAAAGCATATAGCCCATCTTTGTATGAAAGATACTGAAAAATTTCATGCATCGTATCAGCAGTAAGTAAAGGAGAAAGTTCAATGACAGGAACTTTGTCTTTATTTTTTTCTGTATTTATTTTCATAAAACCTTTTCATGAGTTAGGGCGGTTAATTGTCCTGCAAACACTTACGTCCAAAGTTTGGTGTACAAGATTGAGTGCCGTGGATAAACCACAGCACATTAGGATTTTAGACTGATCAGATTCATGCAGGGAAAAACGGGAATGGCATATTTTTAGACAGTTCTCCTCAGCTTCATGACAGCACGAAAAAACATGAAACTTAAAATTTGATTAAAATAAATTGCAACCTGTGTTTTGCTCACAAGAAATCTCCGGCGAAAAAACAGTCTCAGGTTTCTGAAATAGTAAAGAAGCACCCTTTTGGGTTGTTCCATAAAATATTGGAGGCTTAGGACTTATTCTCGCAGAAAGATCATCAAGAGTACTCTCATGATCCAAACCAAAAAGAGTACCAAGTAAACCATAGCACCTGAGATTTTCTAAGAAAACCTGTTTTGCGTCATCATCACTATTTTTTAATAATTTTCGAGTCACCGAGTATACATGAGAGATCTTTTCGGGATGAAGAGAATTAAAGTTTCTAAGTGCCAAATCTAATGCATCATCAGGATAAAATCCGCGTTGCATATATTTCATGGCTCTAATAATTCGTGCTGGAGAATTTTCTAATTTTTCTTTTTCATTACCGGCCATACTTAAAATGCGGGCATTTAGATCAAAAAGCCCTCTACCTGTTGGATCGTATATAGAACCGTCTCGATCACAGTACAACTTACAAATATTAAAATCACATGTTTTTATGTCTTCTCGCATCCATCCCATTTCAAGTATGTGATAAAAAGGCGCATAGGGTAACACTTTCACATCCACGCGGTAGGGGCTATTAATGAAATAACTATTATTGTTATAGGCATCTCTTCGGTAGCCTAATAAATTTAAAAAATTGATGTCCTTTAAAGAAATGACGAAATCCAGGTCATTGGCTTTTGTTGTATTCTCTATTAAATCAAGAACAGCTCCGCCGCATAGATAAGCGGTTAACACCTCACGAGGTGATAATTTTTCAAAAGTGTCACGACATGCTGTAGTCAGGGCGACTTTCATAGCTGGAAGTGTATCAAACGGTCCCCATACAGTTTGCTCCCCAGTATCTTCTTCAACAACATCAGAGGTCATCAATTCTTCTTCGCTATTGCTGTATTGTTCCTCACTATCCTCGTCAGAGAATATAACTTCCTCTTCAGAGTTGTCGTATTCTTCCTCAGATTGCTCCTTATCAAAATCATTATCTATCCAATTTCAAAATGGCGTAATGACTTACTAAATCCTTCCTTAACTTTCAGTTTGGCACCAGCCAGATCAGATTCATTATCTGGATATGAGTAGGCTTCTGCAATATAGTTGGCAATTCTTTGGCATTGTTGCCTGGATAATTTCATAAATAATCCCAAAGTGACACAGGGCGCAGAAAATATCACATCTGATTTACGGAGTCATTTTGATTTCAAAGATTTCTTTGTAGGACATGCGAAATTTATAACACATTAAATACCTCATCAAACCATATACTGATCAATTTAATTGCGGTACAATAAAAAACACTGTGGGCATTAAAGAGCCATGCCAAATGAAACAAAAAGAAAATATATATCAGACGACTGAAGCAACATTTTTTTACGCCACAGCTCCATTGCGATTTTCTTTTGAGTGTTTCACTTTAAAATATTCAGGCAAACTATTCGCTCAAACCGCAAGCTCCCTGATGAGTTCGTGTTTTCAACAACCACAAAATATCGCTGATTTTATTATGACAGTTATATTAGCCCCTATTTTTATTATTGCCTCAATCCAAATGGCAGCACTACTGACACTTCCATTCGCCGTTGCTGAATTAGCAGTAGGCGCATTAGCGATAATTCCTGCCCTGGCAATTGCTATTGCGACATTACCCGTTATGACCTTATTGGCTTTAAGTGAGTCCGTGTGCGAGCTGTTTTCTGAGCCTGACCTGGATTATAATGATGGTCATGAATTAAGCTGAGACGAACAGCCCACTCAGACTCCTAAACTCGTTGTACCATGTACTGAGACACAGGAGTCTCAATACCAGCCTTATCAAATTGTTGTTTTATTTTTTCCTGTAAAATATTACGCGTTCCTGATAATTCTGCAGTACTCACCCAGACCATAAATTTAAGTTCTACCGCCGAATTAGCAAAGGTATTAATGCTCACATTAGGTTCAGGATTTTTTAAAACCAGGTCACAGTTGTTCGCAATATCCAAAAGCATTGATTTAACCAGAGCAATGTCACAGTCATAAGCTACCGCAACAAGAAGTTCTAAACGCCGGGTAGAAAAATAACTTAAATTGGTAATTTCCGATTTAATCATGGCCTCATTAGGAATTCGCACTAATTTATTATCCGGTGTTTTCAGCTTGGTAGACAACAGATCAATAGAATCAACAACGCCGACAATACCTTTAACTTCAACGGTGTCTCCTACTTTAAAAGGATGTTCGAATAATAGAAAAATACCACTGATTAAATTTGATGCGGCAGTTTGAGAGGCAAAACTTATGGCAACAGTAAAGACACCGGCCGCCCCGAGTAAAACACTTAATTTGAATCCAATGTGTTGTAAACTGGTTACCGCAAAAATAGTAAAAATAGAATAAAAAACAGACCGGCGAATTAGCATGGTCTGATGACGCGAAAATTTCTTGGAAAATGCGCGCTCAGCAAGAAGGCTAACTCGTTTTGCTATAAAGTAACCAATAACAAACAAACATAAAGCATAAATAACATTGACTAACTTGTCCGAGTGGACAAAATAATTTAAATAAGCATTGTGCAGCAATTTTTCCATAAACGTTCAACCTAATAAAATCATCTCAAAACGTGTTGAGAACGTAGCGAAATCTGTTGCGACACTTCATTCCTAAAACCATGAAGTACAAGGATAAACCACATCACGTATGGATTTTAGATTGAAAGCCAACAACACCTGAAATTCATAATTTATTATTATGACAGGATTTTAGCATACACTATAGAGTTAAATTAAGGTCTGTAATTAATAGCAAATCGCAGTATACTATCATTAAAAAAACAGCCAGAAGCTATAAAATATTATGGATAAGACTACTGTGATTCGATGTGCCTGGGTAGGAACGAATAAACCGCATTATGAACATTATCATGATACTGAATGGGGAATTCCTGTTCATGATGATCAAAAGCATTTTGAAATGCTTATCTTAGAGGGAGCACAAGCAGGCCTCAACTGGGAAACCATCCTGAAAAGGCGTGAAGGTTATCGCGCAGCATTCAAACAATTTAATCCCCACACAGTGGCTCTCATGTCAGATGAAGAACTGGAAGAGCAATTAACTAATCCAGAAATCATTCGAAACAGACTGAAAGTATTCTCTGCACGCCAAAATGCCCGAGTATTTCTCGCCATCCAGCAAGAGTTTGGTTCTTATGATGCCTATGTTTGGCAATTTGTTAATGGCAGTCCGAAAATAAACCGCCCTCAAAAAATACAAGACGTTCCGGCCAATACTCCTGAATCAGATGCATTATCCAAAGATCTTAAAAAAAGAGGAATGAATTTTGTAGGTTCAACAATAATATATGCATACATGCAGGCAACAGGCATGGTCAATGATCATACGCAAGATTGTTTTTGTGCTATTAATTAAACATTCCACCCTGTCATTGTAGCTAAACTGTTGTAAGTAAAATGAGTACATAAAAATTGTCCTCTGTAAAGAACAGATGATCCCTACCTCCGTTTATAAAAAAATAGCTTTTTAAATATCAATGAACACTTCATAATGAGAAAGCATCATAGTCAGGGAATTAAAATGAACCAATTTATTCATGGCATGTTTTACATGGTCCGAGGAATCAAACATCTTTTAACCCGAGGGTTGAAACGATTTATTATAATACCAATGGCATTGAATTTTATTTTGTTTGCTGGTTTATTTTATGTTGCTTACTATTATTTATTTCCTTACGCCTCATACTATCTGGATAAATTACCATCCTGGCTAAGCTTCTTGAGCGGGTTATTTTTTATTATTTTTATAATCTGCTTTTTCTTATTATTTTTATCCATGTTCTCTGTTGTATTTAATATATTGGCGGCACCATTTAACGGTTTGTTGGCAGAAAAAACCCAAATAATGTTTTATAACAGCGCCCCTCCATCGATACCGTTTTCTCAAATGGTAATCAGAAGTATGAAACGCCAGGGGCAATTTTTAAAATATTACTTACTACATCTTTTAGGCATTGGACTCTTATTTTTTGTACCATTTATCCAACCCATATACCCATTTTTATGGTTCTTGTTCAGCGCCTGGATGTTAAGTATCCAATATCAGGATTTTGCTATGGATAATAATTTAATTAGCTTTAAAGACATGCTGGAAAACATCAAAAAAAATAAAATGCGTTCTCTGGGATTCGGCTCATTCATCAATTTAGTCAGTTTTATCCCCGGTGTGAATATACTGCTCATGCCGGCAGCAATAATTGGTAGCACAATGCTCTATTGTGATAAAAATAAACCCCTACCTCAGATGAACCCGAACTCCAGGGAACTGCAGAGTAATTAACTGTCCGGGAGTAGAGCAGCTTGTGATAAAAAAGTTAACTAATTGATAAATAATTCTTTTCAATATTTTTTTATAAAAATAATAAGCTACTATTAAAGAATAATGCATCTTATTTTATTTAGCAGGCTCACTACCGGAGTTTTAACAATGATGGCCAATTAGGTGATGTATCAAATCTGTTGATTTAAACATTTCTGCCGAACTCGAATCGATTGATAAATAAGCCGATCACGGTATCGTGCATTAATTCAGATTTAGAGAAACAGATAGTTTTTCTGGCTAATCTTTTGATG
>NZ_CALMPD010000063.1 GCF_937871865.1 uncultured Legionella sp. | reverse complement strand
TTCTTATTTAGTAAAAGGTGAAATGCTGGCGGAAATTGCCAAGGAATTATCGCTCGGTGATTTTCTTTATTTAGGGCAGGGCGAGTTGAAAAGCGGTGGTTTTCGTCGCGCTTCAATTTTAGCTGATGCTCTGGAAGCAGTGTTTGCTGCTATTTTTCTGGATGGTGGTATCGTTGCCGCGCAGGAAGTTATTTTAAACCTGTATCGTTCACGTCTTGATGATCCGAATTTAAATGATTGCCTTAAAGATGCTAAAACTCAACTACAGGAATACCTCCAGGCAGAGAAATATGCGCTTCCAGAATATACTTTAACTAAAATAGAGGGTGATGAGCACGACCAAATATTTTATATATCTTGTTCCGTCGAAGGAATCACTCATATTTCTTATGGCAATGGTCCAAATAGAAGAAAAGCCGAACAGTTAGCTGCCAAGTCATTATTAGAACAGCTGCGTGCCAGAAAATAATTGTCACGTTAAAGGATTAACTTTACCTTTGTGATATCCATAAATTAAAGCCAACTGTTCTCTCTTTCTGAATAAAGTAAGTATGAGGTGATATTTTTTATTAATAGTATCAATAGCATCTGCGTTTTATATAACGCAGTTGCCCTAATGAACAACCCTTTTTATACGAAGTCTTCTAAAATAGCACATACTTCCATCCACTCTTCTTCCGTCTTTTGTAATGAGTTATGAGCGTCCGAGCGTTCCTGTAATAACTTCTCTAATTTCTTTTGTTGCTTGCTGTCTTCATACAAAGCGGGTTCTGCAAGTTGATGATCTAATTTTTGTAGCATACTCTGATAATGTTCAATGAGCTGCTCCAGTTTTTTTAATCGGTTTTGATATACCTTTTTTTCTTTGTAATCATTTGATGCTGCAGTCGTAGCGGTAGTTGTTGCTTTAGCCGAATCTTTGTTTTGAAGCCAGGTATAATAATCATCCAAATCACCATCAAACGGCTGTACTCTTTGTTGGTATACCAAGTAGAAATCATCTACACTGGTTTTCAGCATATGCCGGTCATGTGAAATGAGGATTAATACCCCTTCATAACTTTGGAGCGCAAGTTCAATTGCTGAACGCATGCCTAAATCCAGATGGTTGGTTGGCTCATCAAGTAACAGCAGATTAGGTTTTTGCCATACCAGTTTAGCTAAAGCAAGCCGCGCTTTTTCTCCACCGGAGAAATGATGAATTGCCTGAACTGCCATGTCTCCAATAAAATTAAAGCCACCAAGAAAATCACGGATAGCTTGCTCTCTTACGTCGGGAGAAAGGGCTTGAATGGTTTCTACCGGACTTAATTTACAATCCAATTGTTCTAATTGATGTTGCGCATAATAACCAATTTTTAAATTAACGGAGCGATGAATAATTCCACTTAGGGTTGGTAGAGCTCCAGTTAAGCTTTTAATTAAAGTGGATTTACCTTCACCATTAGGTCCTAATAGAGCAATTCTATCACCGGGGCTAAGAGACAAATTGATCTTTTTTAATATTGGATGGTCAACTTGATAACCTGCATCGACAAGATTACACTGGAGTAATGGATTTCCTGCTCTGGGGCAAGGAAAAAAATCAAAAGAAAATGGAGAGTCCGCCTGGGCTGCAGCAATAATTTCCATTTTTTCTATTGCTTTGAGTCGGCTTTGTGCCTGCTTGGCTTTCGTTGCTTTAGCTTTAAAGCGATTCACGAAGGACATCATATGATTTATTTTAGTTTGTTGCCGCTCATGCATTATTTGTTGCAAGGCCAACTGTTCGGCATGAGTCCTCTCAAAGCAACTGTAGTCTCCGGTATATAAACTCAGTGTTTGATGTTCAATATGCAAGATGTGGGTTACAAAGGCATCAAGAAATTCTCTATCATGAGATATTAAAATAATCGTACTGGGACTTTGTTTTAAGAAACGTTCCAACCAGAAGATAGCCTCCATATCCAGGTGGTTCGTTGGCTCATCAAGTAAGAGTAAAGCCGCTGGTTTCATGAGACATCGTGCAA
>NZ_CALMPD010000062.1 GCF_937871865.1 uncultured Legionella sp. | reverse complement strand
CCTGACCAATACAAAATGTATTTTGAGCAGGTGGATAGACTCGGGTTAATTGAGTAGCTGCATCTGCCGCCAGATAAGCATCGCGGCCCAGAGACATTTGAGTGAAATTGCCATAACGCATGCTGGCACAGCTTGATAACAAGACAGCAGCCAATAAAACACTTAATTTTTTCATCTTCAGCACCTTGTAATCGTAATTTTTTCTTGAGAAGAACCGCTGCCGATAACTAAGATGGCTTTATCAAAAACCCCATCTACGATGTAACGACAACCTTGAAGACGATAATTGACCATGACGGACTCTGATTTTTTAAATAGCCCCCGACTTCTTAAAACCAGCAGCGCAGGCGCTTCACTTTGAGCCATGGTTCTTGGCATCTCAATAATTGTTTTGACACCATTGTTATAAACTCTAACTGGCTTAAATCTGGCATTGCCTTGAATTCGATAATTAAAGTTAAGATCGCCTAGATATTCATTGGTTTCTGGTAAGGTATCTACTTTTCTTCTTTCAGCCTGAATGCGTTGTAGCAACTGCCATTTGGCTTTGGCTTCATCAGGATAAGTAAACGAAATGTAAGGCATAAATTCGGTTCTATCTGACTTTAATCTAAAGTGATATGTTCTTCTGTCTGTGGTGACTACCAAAGAAGAATCAAGCCCTACATCTTTAGGTTTTATTAGCAGATGGATTTGTTGCATAGCCCCAGATCCTGTGAGAGATGGTTCAACAACAAAGCGTGGGTCACCGACGTTCATGTCGTTAAATTGCTCACCTGGTTGAAGGGCAATATCACACACTTGTAAAGGGGCACAAACTACCCTGATTTGCCCTGATCCATAAATAAAACTGACTGAACCATCGCTTGATGCAAAGGGTATACTTGTTTTTTCTCCTTGTTGTATACGCTCTGCAATATCTAAACCTTGTTTTTCCTGACTCGATAGCTTGGGTACAGTATCCGAAAAATAATGCTCGGCCAGAATAGTGTTATCCAATGCAAAACTTGTCAGCGGTGTTAATAAACAAAATAGCTGCATTACTCTTTTCATTGCTGTTCTCCATGCTTTAATTCGTAGGACCAGTTAAAATCACGCACATAAATCAGGTGGGGATTTTTCAAAATGGACTCACTGGTGGTATCATTAATTTCATTCTCCTGATACATCGTAATCATCGCTTTCATCATGCGAGGCTTTTCTTTAAGTGAGCCATCACGATTTCTCACTGTTTCAATCCAGTCGACTTGCCAAGTCTCATCTGACTCTTGAAGTACTGAACGAATGTCTATACTCACAATCTCAAAAGCTGCTCTTTCAAAGGGATTAGATTGTTGTTTGTCGCTGTAGAATTCTTGAACCTTGGCAAGGGCTGCATCATTGGCATTTAAATAAGAATACACTTGAAACACTGCCTTCTTTTGGAGTTCTACATCAAGGCTTACCATGCGTATGTTTTCAATAAAATGAGCAGCTGCAGCGCGATAATCATCGATGCTTGCCTCACCAACTCTATCAGCACGAGTAACCGATAAGGTGTTGCCATTGGCATCTTGTTGAAACACCAAGGGGATAAACTTAGACTGACTACCTATTACAATAAGTCCACCAACTGCTGCCAATGCGATTAAGAGGCTACCTAAACCAACCAACTGCCAAACTTGAAGCGATTTCATAAGTCCTGCGGTATGAACATTCCATGCTCGTCTGGCATTGAGGTAAGGGTTATTCGTTACAATTTTTTTCATGCTGCTTCTCCATATTGATTCATGCGAATACCTTTTTCTGAAAGCCATTGTGAGACCCACGCATCTCCATGTTTAAATTCCAGTTGCTTCATTCTTGCTATGGAATCTGGATCAGTAGCTCCAACAAACGCCAAGGCGTAAGGTCCTAATGCCAATTGATAAAGACGCTGCCCTTTTTCGCTGACATAGTAGTAATCACGTTTAGGTTGAGCTGCTGCAATGATGTCAATCTGACGTGGATTTAAACCCATGCGCTCATAAATGAGGCGAGTTTCTGGATCTCTTGCATACAGATTTGGTAAAAAGATTTTGGTTGCGGTTGATTCAACAATAATATCCAGGATTCCAGAGTTGGCTGCATGTGATAAATGTTGAGTTGCCATAAACACCACACAGTTTTTCTTAGCCATGGAATCAAGCCATTCAGCAATCTTGTTTTTAAACACTGGATGAGCCAGCATTAGCCATGCTTCATCAAGCAATATTAGGGTAGGGCGACCATCTAACGAGGCTTCAATACGCCTAAAGAGATAGAGCAACACAGGCAATGCAAATTTTTCACCTAGACCCATTAAATGTTCGATTTCAAAAGTCATAAAGGAAGACAAACCAAGCCCATCGCTTTCTGCATCCAATAAATGCCCCATTAACCCATCTATGGTGTACTGTTTTAACGTTTCTCTAATAGGTTCATCCTGAATCGTCATAACAAATTCAGATAAGGTTTTAGAACCACTTTGGTGCATACTTAAAATGGCATGGCCGATTTCATTGCGTTGAGCTGGTGTGGTATTCAAACCATTCAAAGCTAAAATCGTATCAATCCACTCCATAGCCCAAGCTCTATCTGCTTTAGTTTCTAAGAACTGTAACGGTGCAAAGGCAAGACGAGAGTCTTTATCTGCAATGGTGAAATGCTCCCCACCTGTTGCCTTACAGGTTGGATACATAGACATGCCTTTATCAAAAGAATAAATACGTGCAT
>NZ_CALMPD010000061.1 GCF_937871865.1 uncultured Legionella sp. | reverse complement strand
ATCATTAGATTGATAAGATGATAGTTTTTTTACAATAGTACTTTGGCTACTCTTTTTAAGTCCAAGTGTTGCCATTATTCTTAGAATATTATCCCATTCTTTAATAATTAATTTAACGTTCACTTTTTTACTTGGTTTTATAAGCATTCCTTCATAAAGCTTAGGCTCATCAAAACTGACCAGGTTTAAACTTGCTTTTTTATCTAATTGAGTAAACCGAGGCATAAAACGGTAGCCAAAAAGGAACAATATGATGAAATTGACTCGGTTTATACTGTGCATGTCCCCTGATACCGCTGCAACTTCAATATCGCTAGTGTTGCTATTGAGCATATCAAACAGATAATGGCTTTCGTGCTCATTTGCTCCAATAATTTTTGTGCATAGGGGCAGCCAGTTTGCGGACAATGTATAAGCAGATACTCCCTGGCCAAATCCAAAATATTTTGTTGAAAACCTTGCCATAATAGAATTGAATTTGGTTTCTAATTTCTGTCCATCAATGCTTGCATGGATTCCATAATCAGCCAGAGTATATTTTTCAAATATTGGCAATTCCTTTACACAACTCATTACTACATCACTTGCTTGTGTTAAGGTCATATGGCGAATAAAATCAGCATAAGTTGACTTTAGGTCATGTTCTTTAACATCGCTAATGTCTTTCATTTTATCAATATCAATTCCAGTACCTTTTGCAACAAGACAGGCCGATAATGCCGCTTCATCAGCTTGTTTTTTACTGCCTATTGGCAAGATATGAGTAAATTTTTTCATAAATCCGGTATGGTTATTACCAAACTGTATGATTTTCCCGATACTTGTGAGGGGTAAATTCTCATAAAAAGGATTATTAACACCATCGTCTGATTTTTTATAAGGTAACTGCCAGCGAATAACCTCTCCATTTTTGTTGTGTTTGAGCTTAATTTTGTTGTTTTGACCTGACGCAATTTTATCGTTTATTTCTTTATAGCGCAGGAATAATCGATCAGTAAGCTGTTTAAGGATATCGTTTATATCCGTTGCCAACAGTTTATTCTCAAGGCTTTTAATGATTAAATGTTTATTTTCATCCCAATCCTGTTTGGGGTGTAGCTCATCATTTAATGAGCGGTAAGATAAACTATTATAAATGGTAACTGAACCTGTTTTTAGGCTCTTTTCAATTTGAAGATAAAGCATCACCTCATACCTGTCAGGGTCAATGGTTTTTACCTTTTTATTATTTTTATCCAATCGAACCTTTTTAATCACGTAGCGCTGAAGCACTTTGGGTATGAATTCAAGGGGTATGTCTTTAAATTGATAAGTGCTGAATGACTTATTAGAGTTATAGTGGCTTTTTAAGAAAACTATAGCAGCATTTAACGCCTTATTTTTACTATGAAAATCCAGAGCTTTAAATGCGGCTCGGGTATTTAACTTAATGGTCGATGCTGCATCACTGTAGTATTCCCAACGATAAAACTCGGGAGTAAAATTTGGTTTTTTAATTTTTTGTATGAACTGTTGGAATTTCTCTTCTGGCATAATCTCATATGCTTTTTTCCGTATTTCAGAATCCGCCACCTTTTTATTGTTTACGAGTGATAATATTGCAGCGGCTGCATGACGTTGGTCTTTGTCTTCGTTTTTAGCATCACAAATGGCCTGTGCCTGGTAAGACTCCGCTTCACCTGTGTAATAATTCATTTTATAAATAAAACTGGCAACCAAGTGATCGCTGATTTTTAAATAGCGTTGGTGAGCGTAGCACATGAGATATAGTCGAGATAAGTTTTTTTGTTTCATAGCCCGCAAACCGTAACAGGTATGGTACACAGCTAAATCAGCATAATGCAGGATGTTTTGTTCTGAAATACCCAGTTCTTTAATGATTTCGGTGGATCTTTGATAAAGAGCGGACAAAAATTGATGGTTTTTTATGGAGGTATTAATTTCTCCAGTTGTAAAATCCTTTTGATCTTTTTTCACAGCAGTCAATTGATAAAATAACTCATCTTTTTCGAGAAAGTTGGCCAATAATTCTCTGAACGGTTTGTCAGTTAGGGTATATATCTTATTGCTTAATCTATTTTTTTCATGGTTCAAAGCTTTAGAAACCACTTCTTGTAAGGTGGTATAGGATGGCCTGACTATTTTATGCTGATGGAAGTACTCTATCAGGGAATTAAATACATATTTGGGTACGGCATGTTGCTTCATTAACTCCTTGGCGTACCCGATAGCTTTAGCCTTATTTTTGCTCGAATAAATTGACATGCCATATTTTTTTAAAATGGCATTACGGTTGTCATAATGATGCCGTTTATTCACTTGTTTTTTTGGAAATTTCTCGCAAGGAAAATAAGTTTTAATAACATACCAGGTGTCTTTCCTGAGTCCTTGAAACGTAAAATTAAAAAAATATTGCGAAATCCTAAAGAAACTAACTTGCAAAATGTAATTGATTTTTTTAGGGATATTATCCCCCAATTTCAGGAAAGTTGTCGCCTCTGAATTAAATTAATTGTGGGAG
>NZ_CALMPD010000060.1 GCF_937871865.1 uncultured Legionella sp. | reverse complement strand
AATTAAAGTGTTCATTTCTCTATTCCAGGTATTGATAATCAGCAAGGTAACGCCAGCTGCTAATACCAGAAGAAACCTCTCGCTCTTCACCGAGGCAAGATAACGAATTGGTCATTTTGATATGTCTTATTTGCAATACAGAACTCATAGGGTGGATCTCGTCAGGGTTTTGCAATAGAGTGATTCTGGTATGATGCGTTGCTTTGCTCTGCTCATTTTGATGCACAACCAGACAAGGAAAGTTACCCAATTTTTCAATGAGGTATCGATATTGAACACCATTATTGATTAACAGACACCCTTCTTTTCGCGATAAAAGCGTTATAGCTTTATTTGCACTTTGAGCGTTTATAATACAGTTTTCTCCTATCAAATCCGGTTTTAATTGGATTAAATACTTCATAGTGTCTTCTATCTGATAAAAGCGCTGATGATGTATTTCTAATCGATTTATTGCTTTTCCATACAATAAAACCTGATGCATGACTGTGAACAACAATAAACTGATGACTAATATAATGCATAACGTCATTAAAAAAACAAATCCGGAACACTCTTTCTTCATGAACCACGTACCACAGCAATGACTTCATGGATTTTATTCTGCTCCAGCATCATCTTTATTTTAATAGATTGCTTGTCATCAATTAATTCACTAGAAACAGATAATGAATGAACTAAAGATGACAATTCTTCCGTCTGGATAGACTGATAATACAAGGCATCAATGCCACGCCCATTATTCTTGATCATCCATTTCTCTTCTATCCATTCGCCCACAAAAACAGATTGGTCATAGGAGTACATCATGGGAGCCGCAATAGTAATGAGTTGCCCTTTATGCAGGGAGACTATTTTCAGGATTTGGTGCACTTCCGCATGATGGCAATCAGCAATAATCAACGGACGGTGCTTATTAAATACAACTTCCCCCATAACAGCTATCTCAGTTGGACTCCTAAACTCAATACGTTCAGAAAAAACATTGCTCATTCGGCTAATAAACAGAGATTGTTCAGAGCTTACCCACTTGAATCCTGTAAGAACATGCCCTAAATTTCTCATATCCATACTCACTAAACGATCCACAGAAAGACAAGGGGTAAAACCCGATCGTCGAATACTATCGCTCAATAAATCAGAGATCCATTGCACTTCCAAATGAACTTCCAATGCTTTTTGAGATTCCAGATAGTGTTGTTTAACATTGAGATACAATTGGATAAGGCCCGTTATAATAATACTGGATAAGAACAAACTGATCATGATTTCAGTTAAACCAAAACCCGAATTAAATTTCATTAAGTCACCCCATACTTCTTATTGTACGAGTTAATGTGCCTGTCTTATTAAACCATTCAAGTTGCACTATATGCTGTTTATTGGTATGCAAAACATTCAGGTGATAAGGCTCGGGTACTTTGTATGCGCGTTCAATCTGCCCCAATGAGGTTTCATTAACCTGATCCATAACATGAGAAGCCTCTGCATGCATTATCCATTGTCTCATCAAGTGATGGGTGTTTATTTGTTGTTCTAATAACATTAATGCTAAAGTCGTTACCAGCATTAACGAAATGAATACTTCAATCAGGGAAAATCCCTTTATTTGCTTCATGATACTTCTTCCTGAGGTTGGTTGCCGCGAGCAGAGTACCTTTGTAAAAATAAAAATTCAAGTCAGATCTCTAAAATTCTGTTCGATGATTCCAGCCTATTCGCACTGCTCACAGGATGGGGAATGCTATATCAAAGTAATGGGTGAATTCATTGGTGACAGCAAGGATGGCCTTATGTAATATAAGGCTAATTTATTGGAAAGGAACCCTTCTTATGTCTATTGATTTTCAACAATTTCCTCATGCAGGGATACGTTCTCTAATACCTTATAAACCAGGAAAATCAATAGAGGAGCTGGCAAAAGAAAAAGGGCTTACTGATATTATCAAGCTCGCATCAAACGAAAACCCATTAGGATGCAGCCCCCGAGCGTTATCTGCAATACACTCTATTTCATCACAGATAATTGCAACTTATCCTTCACCAATAAACCATCCGTTGATGTCCAAATTGGCAAATAAACTAGAGATAAATACTGACCAAGTGTTTTTAAGCAATGGGTCAGATTATTTATTTAATATATTATTGAATTGTTTTGCTCTTCACACTGGAAAACATATTTTAACTCATGATTTTGCTTTTAGTAGTTATGCGATTCAAGCCCAAGCACTGAATATTCCTGTTCACAGCGTAGCCTTAGACGATAACTGGCAAATCAATATTAATAATCTGATTGAAGCATGTACTGATCAAACTGGTTTGATTTTTTTGGCTAATCCCAATAATCCAACCGGCCTGTTAACCAGCCAGGAAGAAATAAAACATCTTTTAGAACAGATACCCGAATCTACTCTGTTAGTACTTGATGAGGCTTACTATGAATATGCCTCAGCTAAAATGAGCTGTAACAGTCTGAATTGGCTAAGTGAACATCCCAATCTGATTATTACCCGAACCTTCTCAAAGATATATGGCATGGCGGGCTTGCGTCTGGGTTATGCCATTGCCAATTCAGACATTATTGCAATATTACAGAAGCTACAGCTGCCTTTTGCAGTAAATCAAATAGCCCTCTCAGCGGCTTATGCAGCACTAGACGATGCTGAATTCATTCAGAACAGCCTAACCGTGAATCAAGAAGGAATGATGCAACTAAAAGAGGGGTTTGATGCTCTGAATATTAATTATTTACCGTCATTTTGTAATTTCCTGACGTTTGACTGTAACGAAGATGGAATGGCACTTTATAATTATCTCCTGAATAATGGTATTATTGTACGACCGTTACATGCTTATAAAATGAACAATCACATTCGAGTAAGTATAGGAACCAAAGAACAAAACTCACGTTTTCTGACCGCCCTTAATAACTATAATCAATAATGAAAGGAACAGATATGACAAGCGATTTAAGCAGCAAACATTGTGAATCCTGTGAAGGCATAGGAGCAGCACTAAATGCTGAACAAGTTAAAAATTTGATGCCTCAGCTTAACACCCATTGGCAAGCAACTGCTGATAACAAGATGATTAAGCGCTCATTCTCTTTCAATAATTTTTATGAAACGATGGCATTTGTAAATGCGCTTGCCTGGATAGCCAATGTTGAGAATCATCATCCTGACTTGGAAGTTGGATATAATTATTGTCACGTAACGTTTATGACCCATGCACTTAATGGTTTAACTCATAATGATTTCATTTGCGCTGCAAAATTAGATAAGTTACTTGCAGAATAGCTGTCCACAATACGATTATGACCTTCCTCAACACACAATGGACAGCAATTGTTTGAAAATAATTGCTGTCATTAATTTTAAATACATTCCATTCATAAAATAAATATGTATTTTGCTACCAACAAATGATCCGCAAGATATAAGATAGAAAAACTGGGCAAATTCTAAAGCGTGAATCAATTACTCGGCGGTAATGAGATACGAATGAGCCGCGAAAAATCAGGACTTTGATCTGCCTCCCTGGCCTCCTCATTGATTAGGGAACGGCGACGTAGCTCTCCAAAGGATAGCGTAGTATTCAGCCAACGATGAGCATACAGGTAACCGTCAATCAAACCATTTAAATAATGACGAACATTAATTCGTCCAACTCTTCCTGCTTTATTGGCATAACGAATGATATTGACAGTACAGCTATTACTCAACAAATTATAAAACTCTGGTTTATCAGCAAGCTGATTGATGCGGTTCAGATACACCCGGAATAGTTCACGGGCTTTTTCACGAGAAATTTTGAGATGATATAAATATACTTTCTCACCTCGATAATTAGTGCGCACTCTTACAACATCACGCTCAGAGCCTACAACATAAATCAGCTCAAACTGTTTAAACATGGAGGCAACAGGCGCAAACGATTGCCCGACCTGCGGTCTTGTTTCAATAGAAATACTCACAGGTGGTGCATTATCAAAAATGAAACTCACAAAGGTATGCCCAACAGGCCCTTTCATCCAGTAAGATATATAAAAATCAACGCCGATTAAGTGAGAAATAGAAACCTCACGCTCTTCATAGCGCACAGTAAAATCATGGCGAGTACGATAATCAAAATTGCGAAATCCTGTAAAACGAACGGTGTCACCGTCAATAATCGCACGTGGCATAACAGCGACTTCAGGTTTCCAGTCCCTGTCATTTGAAGGTAAAATCGTGAGCCACCAAATTACTATTCCTGCAAACAACACAGTAAATAATAAAATAAACCTTGGCTTGCGGGCAATCCATAATGCCCAAACCCCAAATGCAGCAAAAATAACTGCTAAAGTAATTCGTAGTGAGATCCAGGGAAGATTAGAATAATAAATAGCGAGACTGGACCATGTAATAAGGCCGAATTGAAAAAGAATACGAATCAGAGCAGCAAGCCAACACAATGGTTTCCAATACCACGCGATGGGTTTCTTTGGACTATCTGAATCTGCAGGCGTCATAGCAAGAGTAACCTTTTTTAGATGGTTCAAAATAACATTAGACCTTATTGTGAATGATTACAAGAACCGCTTAACGATTTGATATTTAAAAAAACTACTGCAAAATAAATGCTGATGGCCGCAAAAATATGTTTTAACGTATGCCCGCTAATTAATCCACTGAACTCATATATAGCCAGATCAAAATGCTCCGTTATTTTAGCTAGCCCATAAAAAACAAACATCCAGAGATAAATCTTAAACGGCGGGTAAGGTTTGGGAAAAAGAATCAGGGTCAGCATAATCAGAAATATAGAATAAAACTGTACCAGAGCATACAACCTGATGTCTCCCTGTCCTGCTAATTCCGTTTGATGCCAGTAGAGTACAGAAAAAACACCAAACGCAATAAAAGGTATAAATAAACCCAATCCCAAATTAAAATTGATTCGCTCCATAATAGTAAATGACAAGAGGGACATGAATACAATAGTCATGGGGATTCTGTCCCATACAAGGCGATTACTATCTGGTGCGAGATGATAGTATGTAGAGCCTAGGCTAATTAATAACACACCAAGAAACAAAATAAAAAAAACAACGGCTTCTTGTGCTCTTATTTTATTAGTACTCCATGCTTTTCTTAAAGAAACGAATCCAAGTATGCTCACCAGTAAAAAAGGGATATTCGAAATTACATTCCAAAAATTTAGGATCCCCAACACAGTGCGATCGTCTGCGAAGTTATGATAATTAGGCAATTGAGGAAATTTTTTGGTCAATAAAACAAGAAGGCCAAGGCTGATGAGGATTAATATACTAAAAAGAATCCCAGCCTTTTGGGAGTTACTCGTTATTGAAGCATAAAGTGTATTTAACCGCATTCGTTCCTCCTGGAATCGATACATCCTTGGTATAGAAGATTAAGCAATGTGTTCTAATCTAGAGTTTAAATAAAACGAAGCCCGTAATTAAAAAATAATTTTAATACGGGCTTCAATACTAACACTATTTCAACGTGTTTATGTATGCAATATCAACGGCTCCTAACTGTTACTGCACTAGTTATTAAGGACGATCATCCAACTCTTTACGTTGGTTAGGTAAAAAGTCTTTCCTATCAAGCCCCATAACTACGGCTAAAGCACCAGCAACATAAATTGATGAATAGGTTCCAATAACAATACCGATAATCAACGCAAGAGAGAATCCATGAATGGTTTCACCGCCATAAACAAACAAAGCAACAACAACGAATAAAGTAAGCATCGATGTCATAATGGTTCTTGAAAGTGTCTGGTTTATTGAAATATTCATAATATCAATTGAGCTGGTACGACGAATTTTCACAAAATTCTCACGAACCCTATCAAAAACGACAATAGTATCATTCAATGAGTAACCAATTACCGCTAATAATCCTGCCAGAGCTTTTAGATCAAACTCAATACCAAACAAGGCAAAGATCCCTAAAATTAATACCGGATCATGAACCAGAGCAACTGCAGAGCTTACTGCCAATCGATATTCGAAACGCATCGCAATGTAAATCATGGTTGCCAACAAAGAAACGATAATCGCTAAAGCCCCCTTTGTTGCCAATTCCTGCCCAACTTGCGGACCAACAAAATCGACTCGTTGTTTTACTGCTCCAGGTAAAGCAGACATTATCTGGTCAACTAAAAGTCCTTGTTCTTTATCAGCTCGTGGTGCAATACTTATCAATACATCTTTGGAAGTACCATAACTTACAACTTGCGCCTCTTTAAAGCCTATTTTAGCCAGATTTTCCCGAATTAACGGTAAATCAGCAGCGCCTGGATAACTTACCTCAATTTGTGTTCCACCGGTAAAATCAAGCCCCCATTTCAAGCCATTAATCAGCAGAGCACTAATTGAAACAACAAAGATTAATGCAGAGAACAGCGCCGTCCAGCGACGCGCTCCCATAAAGTCAATTTTTGAATTTGGATTAAAAAATTCCATCTGAGCCTCGCCTTATATACCTATAGATAATTTTTTCACGGTTCGACCACCATAATACCAATTGACTATTGCTCGGGTATAAGTAATAGCAGTCAGCATCGAGGTTAACAACCCTAGAGACAGAGTTACAGCAAAGCCACGAATTGGACCAGTACCTACAGCGAATAAAATTATGGCTACAATTAAGGTAGTCACGTTCGCATCTAGAATGGTAGAAAAAGCGCGCTCGTATCCAGCATGAATAGCCGCCTGGGGCGATAATCCAAGACGTAGCTCTTCTCGAATACGCTCATAAATCAAAACGTTTGCGTCAACTGCCATCCCCACCGTAAGCACTATTCCCGCGATTCCAGGTAACGTTAAGGTAGCATCAATTATTGAGAGTAACGCCCCTAAAAGCACCAAATTAAGCAATAATGCAAAATTAGCAATAAGACCAAAGAAACGGTAGTACACCAGCATCAACACCAGAATTAAGCCCATGCCAACCTGGAGAGAAACAATTCCACGACGAATATTTTCCTTTCCAAGAGTAGGACCAACAGTACGTTCTTCTATAGGATAGATTGCCGCTGGCAGTGCACCGGCTCTTAATAACAAAGCAAGATCGCTGGCTTCTTTGCTGTCAGTTAATCCTGTTATTTGGAAGTTACTTCCTAAAGCATTTTGAATTACAGGCGCACTGATGACTTTCTCTTCTCTATGAGTAACCCGTGTATCAACACCATTAATATTTTGTATGGTATTTTTGGTCTCGACATAGACAATTGCCATACGTTTACCAATATTTTCACGTGTCACTTTAGTGAACAGACTCTCACCTCCGCCACCTAACTGAATTTGTACCGCAGGTGTTGCCGTTTGCTGGTCAAAACTGGACACAGCAGAGGTAATTGAATCACCACTTAATACTACCTGACGCTTCAGTAATAAAGGATGGCCATCCATCGTATAAAGCTTGTCACTGACAGGTACTACTCCAGTTTGTTTTGCAATCTGGGGATCATTATCCTGATCTACCAGGTAAAACTGCAATGTAGCTGTACCACCCAAAATTTGTTTCGCTCGGGCAGCATCCTGGATACCAGGTAAATCAACAGCGACTCGAGTTGCTCCTTGTTGTTGTACAACAGCTTCACCAACACCCAACTCATTTACCCTGTTTCGCAAAATACTCATGGTTTGTTCTATAGTATTTTGTCTAATGGTATTGAGTTCCGCAGGAGAAATAGCTCCCAGAACAGAGTTTTTCACTTTGCTCTTGGTAAAAACTACTTCTGGTATTTTCTGCTTCAACTCAGCCAGTGCTTTTTCCATTGACTCTTCATCGCGAAAACGCAAATCGATTCCTTTATCCGGAACATAACGAATACCAGAATAACGTAAACCAATTTCACGCAATTCCTGGCTAATATTCTTCATGATCCCTTCATAACGGCGACTGATCACACTTTCTACATCGACTTCAAGAAGGAAATGCACTCCTCCCCGTAAATCAAGTCCCTGTTTCATCGGATCAGCGTGAATCGCTTCCATCCAATGAGGCGTTGTAGATGCCAGATTCAAGGCTACAGTGTATTGATTTCCCAGACTATTTTTAATAGCATCTCGTGCCATCAACTGAGCATCTGTAGAAGCAAAAACAACCTCAACCCCCTGATTTTCATCAATGATAGCATTGTAATCAAGCTTGGAGTCTTTCAGAATGCTTTCAATTTTAGCTTTTAAAGCATCTTTATCATCAACATTCTGAGCTGAAACCTGAACAACCGGGTGTTCTGTGTATAAATTGGGTATAGCATAAATTAATCCGACCACTGCAATAAAAATCAGCATCAGATTTTTCCATAGAGGATATTTATTTTGCATTTCCGTGTCCCTATGACAATCTTAAAGAGATTTTAAAGTGCCTTTTGGCAATACTGTGCTTACCGCGCCTTTTTGTAAAATAATCTCGACACCTTCTGCAGGACTAACTTTGATATATTGTTCATCGATAGTGACAACCTTGGCTAACATACCACCGGTAGTAACAATCTCATCTCCCTTTTTCAGGCGGCCCAATAATTCACGATGCTCTTTAGCTCTTTTATTTTGTGGTCTTATCAACATAAAATAAAACAATACAAATATTGCCGCAATCATGACTAATGAAAAAGTTCCGTCATTCGCTGCTGCGGGTGCTGGTGCTGCAGCTGCCAGGGCATCACTAATAAAAAAACTCATACAATCTCCTAAAATCCACCATTAATTTAATCCAACAGACTTCATCTCATGATCGCGAAGAAGCTCATTTTGCACGCTTTTTCTCTTTCATTGAATAATAAAGAAAAGTCTATAGTTCAACAGCGTCACATCATATAGCGAATTCGGTGCAAGGTAAATGAATGGAAGGCAATTTCAGGTTATTTTCAAGCGGAATTCCCTGCCTGGAAGGCATTATGCTGAATTAAAAATCGTTGACATAATAAAGGGGTATGAAGATACAGATGATGTAAATATGCTTGAGTGAATTGCTGAGTACACGTTGGGCAAGTACAATTTGAATCAATTATATTGAACTGCATATTAAATTGCACATCGGTTAAATCAATAGTGTCTTTACCACTGTATACGCGACCGTGAAATCCAGTCGCTGCTGGCACATCAGATTCAACATATTCTACATTCAGGTTATCAAAAATTCCTGCTGCGCCTGAATCTAAAGAATGGATTACATAGCGAGGCAGATGCGACCATTGTTGTAGTTTCTCTGCCATCTCATAAGCAGCATGCACATCTGTAGGATTAAAATAAACACCGTGTTGTTTTTGATATTCTTTTTTCATTAAATCCTCTACCGCGAAGTAGGGAATAATAGAACTATCCAGGCTATTCAGACATTCAGGAGCGTCAAGCATCGTTTTTTTAGGTAAAAGAACTGCATCCGGTTTTAAATTATTAATTATGGTGAACAGTTCTGAATAATTAAATTTTATCTTGCTTCCATCATAAGGAGATGACAGGTTAAAAATTCCATCTCGATTAGCCTGCAAACGAGATGCATTTAAAATAACAGTTCCGTGCCAACCAACGTAGCCGGACAGATTATCAATACGCTTTAGTAATTCAACTCCGGGCTTTATCAGTAAAGAATCTAAATAATAGGATACGGAAGAAACACCAGCCTCCTTCCATTCAGCGGAAGTAAGGCATGAGCCAGCTTCTGAAGTTAATACAGGTACATAATTTTGAACATTGCCAGCCATCTGTCTTCCCCGAACTATACTAATAAGCTTGTATCGCCATAACTAAAAAATCGATATCCATTTTGAATGGCTTCTTGATAAAGTGCCATTGCCTGCGGATGACCGATAAAGGCCGAAACCAACATCAGCAATGTAGATTCAGGCAAGTGAAAATTAGTAATTAAACCATCACATATTTTAAATTCATATCCTGGATAAATAAATATATCCGTGTCTTTACTGCATGGAGTCAACACGCCTTCACGAGCCCCGCTTTCCAAACTCCGGAGCGCGGTAGTTCCAACAGCAATTACCCTGTTTCCAGCAGCTTTGGTTTCATGAACCGCAGCACATAATTCGGGACTAAGAGTAAAATGCTCACTATGCATTTTGTGATCTTTAATATTATCACTGCGCACCGGCCTGAATGTACCTGCCCCCACATGAAGAGTAACATACGCAATATTCATCCCACGCGAACGCAAGCTTGCAATTACTGACTCATCAAAATGCAGTCCTGCAGTGGGCGCTGCAACGGAACCGGCATATTTTGCATAAACCGTTTGATAACGATCTTCATCCAGCCCCTCATCATCACGGGTAATATAGGGGGGCAATGGGATATGTCCCAGATTATTTAGTAAATCCAAAGCATCGATGCTGGACTTGCAAACGAATAAATCATCTTGTCGCTCTAATATTTCCAGTTGATACCCTTCTTGCAGCTGGATAAACCCACCGGCTTTTAACGCTTTACTGGCCTTGATATGTGCCAAAAAAGTAAAGGGACCAGTTATTCGTTCAACCAGCAGTTCTACTTTGCCGCCCGTTAACTTATGACCATAAAGCCGCGCAGGTATCACCTTGCTGTCATTCATCACGAGCAAATCACCTGGGTTCAGAAAATCAGCGATTTCTCTGAATTGATGGTGTCCACACGCTCCTGAAGCACGGCTATAAGTAAGTAAACGTGAGTCACTTCGTTGGTCTAAGGGGTATTGAGCAATCAGCTCTTCTGGCAAATCAAAGTAAAAATCCTGCTTATTCATGAGACAACCTGAAAATAAATTGATGGAATTATACACCGAACTGTAAGGATTAAACCAGTTTTCTTAGAGACTGATGTGCGACAGGCTCTCTTAAAAATGTACTCACTTGCTGAGCTGATGCTTCTTAGATAACTACCAAAAGAATCAGAGCACTGATAAGCCATATTAAAGTACTGGTTAAGTATGGATACTCATAATGTTTATAGGTTTTCTTAACAAGATACATGTCAAACAAAAATACCGGGACGACAGAAATGACCGTTAATAAAATAATAAAAACTATAGAGTATGCCCCTTGTTGAAAAGGTATTATTTGTGTCACAAACAGGATCACGGCATTTAATAGTTCTCTATAATAATAAATTCCCCATAAACAAAGATCCTCAAAACTAATAACCAGCCAAGAACCAATAAATAAAGGAAGAAATAATTTTGCACCTTTAATTGCAAATATTTTTTTGAACGTTCTGATAAATTCCTGAGAAAACAAAATCATAATGGCCGCAGAAAAAACGACCACAGCTAACGTTAATAACATGAATGTTCCTTAAATCCAGATACGATATAGTACTATTACTCAATTGAGTATTCCAATAGAAAACAGCTCATTCATCAACTTAATAAAAAAGTGACTCAAGAAAAAAATTGAATTCATCAAAAAACAAGAATCAAGAATATCCATATATTCTATAAAACATGGCTTTAATTCAATCGCGGCTTCAGCTTCATAGGGATGTCTACCGTTGATTGCTTCTCTTTCTCTGATAATATATCAGAAGGCGCATTCTCATTGTTGCATGCGTCAGCAGTAAACAGTCCGACACCTGAAAGCTTTGCTGCGGTACTGGATGTTTCTGGCAAATTCTTTTGGACAAATTGTTTTACATCTGGCAGAGAATTAGAATTATCAAGAGATGCCCACGCCCGTGCTTTTTTCTGAGTTTCCAGAGACAAAAGAGAGCCTAGAGATAAATTACTCATTTTTGCATACGTTAAAATCTCTTCAATAGCTTCATTATTTTTTCGCATAAAGGCAATATCAAGGGCAGTCTCACCATTATTATTTTTATGAAATACATCAGCATTGTTTGCTAATAGCAGATGAAACAACTCATTGTTATTTATCGTAGATGAAGAAAGACAAGAAATGAGCAATGGTGTGTTTTCCTCCAAACTCACGCAATTAACATTAATTTTATTTGATTGCAAAAGTACAGTCACAACGTGACAGTTGCCATTTTGGCATGCAATATAGAGCGGACTTATTCCATAATTATCTGTTTGATTAATATCAATATCCTTGTGGGATAACAAGAGCTTAATAACTTCAATATTACCTTGTTTGCAGGCGATAAAAAGCGGGGTTGCTCCATTTGGCATTGCTTTATTAATTTCAATACTCTCATGAGCCAACAAGAGTTTAATGGCTTCAATATGACCATTTTGGCATGTGAATAAAAGAGGAGTTACCCCGTTTGGCATTGCTTCATTTATCTTTATATTCTTGTGAGCCAATAAAAGCTTAATGGCTTCAATATGACCTTGTTTGCATGCGATAAAAAGAGAAGTTACTCCGTTTGGCATTGCTTTATTAATTTCAATCCTCTCATGAGCCAACAAGAGTTTAATGGCTTCCATATGACCTTGTTGGCATGCGATAAAAAGAGGGGTTACTCCTTTTGGCGTTGCTTTATTAATTTCAATCTTCTCGTGAGCCAATAAGAGTTTAATGGCTTCAATATGACCATTCATGCATGCGATAAAAAGAGGGGTTACTCCATCATTTCTTGCTTCGTTTACTTTTATATCCGGATGGCTCAATAAGATTTTAATGACGCCAATATCTCCATTTTCGCATGCGATATAAAGCAAAGTAGCTCCATAGAGCATTGCTTTATTAATATCAAGATTTTCGTGAGTCAATAAGAGCTGAATGGCTTCAATATGCCCCTTTAGGCATGCGATATAAAACGGGGTAACTCCATCATCTCTTGCTTGATTTATCTTTATGTCCTTGCGAGCCAATAGAAGTTTTATCGCATCAATATTTCCATTTTGACATGCAATATATAATGGTGTTGTTTGATCAGGCCTTGCTTCATTGATCTTTATGTCTTTATATGCCAATAAATTGTGTATGACTTCAACATTCCCATACTGACAAGAAAGATAAAGTAACCCAGTACCGTATTTATCATACATTACAGCCTGCTCAGGATTTATTGGGTATTTACGTCTTAATTGCTCCAATTCACGACGTTCAAGGAACGGCTGTTTTTGGGTAGTGACTAATGTAGCATTAAAAACTATGTGTTCTGAATTCTGACTTAATGAATTAAATAAACCATGAACCAGCTCTTCAGTATTTAATTCACGGTAATAGCGAGAACGTTTTGGGTATGTACTAAAATCATTAGTATCAACATACATCCAGGGCTTCTCTGAATTATGTTTGTTGTATTTTAATAAAACGCTATGATTAGAACTTCTAACCAGGATAGGTAGATTAGGATAGTTATTCACTACAGTTTCTAAATCGTTGAGGTAATCAGTCAAACTGGCTCGATTAAATGCATAAACTCTGTCGAGCAGTATCATCAGATTATTCTGTTCCAGCTTCTTTGAATGAGTTAGAGAATAAACCTCATCCAGATTATTTGGTGAAACATATCGATTGTTAAATACATCCCTATGATTAGAGGACATTAAATATAATTCGATTCCATCATAAAACGCGAGAAGCTCAAGAAGCTCTATGTCTTGTTCATTTAATTGTTCTTTTGTCTTTTGGGCCTTGAGTTTGGTTTTTTCTATCTTATTGGTCAATAAAGAAAAATTATATTTATATTTCGCAATAAAATTCAGTCGCGCCCAAAATTGCTCTTCTTCCTGAACAAGAATAGCCTGCATTAGCATACCGGAAAACCCTTGGCATAGGCCGAGAGAATGTAATGGATAACCGAGAAGTTGGCCGAATTTCAGTAAATCATTATGAGTTAGTTTTATCACAAATGATACCAAATAAATATCTATTTATTCAATATATTATCATGCGACTCATTTTTAGTCCAATTTGAACAGGTAATTGATCGCCGTAACCATGATAAAAAACGTAAGCGTTTCATTGCAGTGTCTATACTTAAACCAACGATGCGCTGTGACGTCAGCAATTTGGCTAGGTGCACACCGGAGACAAGAATAAGCTCCGGTTCTCAGCAACTACTAGCCTTCTAACTCTTCCCAGCGTGAGAAATACTGCTCAAGCAATGCCTCTTCATCTGCCAGGTCTTTAGTGACTTTGGCTATAGTTTGCGCATCTTGCTGATAGAAATCCGCGGCTGCCATCTGCACATGCAAAGCGGCTATTTTTTTCTCCTGACTTTCTATCTGTTGCGGCAATTTGGACAGTTCGCGTTGTTCATTAAAGCTTAACTTTTTAGTGGTGTTCTCGGACTTTTCAGTATGAGCACGTTTCACTGCAGCGGCTTTTGCAACTACTTCGCGCTGTAGTTTCTTGTGGGCGTTATAATCATCATAACCGCCTACAAACTCACTAAAAACCCCTTCTTTCTCATAAACCAGGACACTGGTAACTACTTCATTAATAAACGCTCTATCATGACTGATCAATATCAATGTTCCAGGATAGTCCATCAGCATGCTTTCAAGAAGTTCCAGAGTTTCAATATCCAGGTCGTTTGTAGGTTCATCCATTACCAGAAAATTAACTGGTTTGGCAAAGAGCTTGGCCAGTAACAATCGATTTCGTTCTCCACCAGACAATGAAGATACAGGCTGATTAAAGCGCTCAGCAGAAAATAAAAAGTCTTTTAAATAACTGGCGACATGTTTTTGTCTACCATTTATCGTTACATAATCAGCTCCATCACCAACATTAAACATCACCGTTTGCTCTTCTACAAGGTGGCGTCGCATTTGATCAAAATAAGCAACATTCAATGACGTGCCCTGTTTAACAGTTCCTGCCTCAGCGTCAAGCTCACCTAATAACAAACGAACCAAAGTAGTCTTTCCACAACCATTAGGTCCAATGATACCCAGCTTATCTCCACGGGTTAGCAATAATGAAAAATCGCGCACAATCTGTTTGCCACCAATCGCGAAGCTTATTTTGTTAGCCTCAATGACAGTAGAACCTGAGCGAGTTACATCCAAAGTAAGTGATTTAACACTACCCGTTTGGTTTCGTCTGGCTTTATATTCCTCTCGTAAAGCTTTTAAAGCTCGGACTCGTCCTTCATTTCTGGTACGACGCGCCTTAACTCCTGTGCGGATCCACACTTCCTCTTCAGCCAGCTTTTTATCAAATAAATCATTTTGCTTTTGCTCGCTAAGGCGGATGGACTCACGCCTGTCAAGATAGGTTTCATAATCACATTCGTGAAAATGCAGTTTACCTCTGTCTATCTCAACAATTCGGTTAGCGACCTGACTTAAAAACGCTCTATCATGGGTAACGACAACCACACTGCCATTAAATGATTTTAAATAAGATTCCAACCATTCAATGGCTTCAATATCCAAATGGTTGGTTGGCTCATCCAGCAGCAATAAATCAGGAGAGGCAATCAGCGCTGCACCTAATAAAACGCGACGCTTCATTCCCCCAGACAAATTAGTCATTTGTTCATTGATAGGAATGCCTAAACGACTGGCCATTGTTTCAATTTTAGGCAAGAAATCCCATGCATTTAAATTGTCCATGTGCTGTTGGCATATCGCCAGTTTGTCCATATCATCCTGCTGTGATAATTGGTGGAATCGAGTCAATACTTCACCAACCTCCCCCAGACTTTTTACCAGAAAATGATAAACAGATTCATTAACAGTCACCGGCACTTCCTGAACAAGTCCTGCAATTTTCAAGCTGGAAAGCTGTTGCATTTGGCCACTATCGAGGACTAACTCTCCCTGAAGCAGTTTCAAGAGGGTTGATTTTCCTGCCCCATTGCGGCCAACGAGTGCTATTCTGTCCTGCGGTTGAATCTGCAAATCAGCTTGATCCAGTATTTTATTATTAGCCAAAATAAGAGTGGCGCCATTTAGGGAAAAAATACTCATAAATAAACTCTATATTGAATGATATATGGGGCACGTAATGACGAGCAGATTCTATTGAATTTCATTGTTTTCGCTGTTTCTTAAGTATTAAGCGATTATCTTCTTGTATCATATTAAATTGAGATAATACATTCATTCCCAGTAATACTGTATCGTTATCAGAGCCTGGAATAATAACTGCTTTGATGTCTTGAAGCTCAAATTCACCAAAAGATAATTGCTGTAAACGTGTTAGAGATCCCGTTATGTCACCATTTGCAGTAGAGATGGTTATCGGATAACGTCCAGTGATCTTTAATTGGGTTGCAATGGACTGAGGGATAGCCACCAGGGTGGCCCCCGTATCGACTAGAAAGTCGACTGGATGCTCATTTATTTTCCCTTTAATCCAATAATGTCCTTCCCTGTCGGCACTTAATGCAAACTCACTGTTGCTTGCAACATATACCTTACTGTCTGAGCTCTCATAATAATAAAAAAACAAAAACAGACCAAAAAACAAAATGATCCAGACAAAGAGAAACATCACACGCCCGGCTCGATTGTATTGTTCGTCACTCATCAGATTAACTATTGGAAGAAGGTAAAACCATAATGCCATCCATTTCAACTTTTGCACCACGAGGCAAAGCAGAAACCCCAATCGCTGCTCTTGCAGGATAAGGTGCAATAAAATAACGTCCCATTGCATCGTTTATTAAAGGAAAATGGCTAAGATCAGTAAGATAAACAGTTAATTTTGCAATGTGTGCCAAACTTCCTCCCGCTGCTTCACAAACTGCAGACAGGTTTTCTAAAACCTGAGTTATTTGCAGTTTAATGTCGTCACTGCATAATCGCATGGTTTCAGGATCAAGGGGGATCTGTCCTGAAAGATAAACTGTATTACCGCATTTGATAGCTTGACTGTATGTACCAATAGCTTCTGGTGCCAAATTTGAATGAATTGGACGCATTAAATATCCCCTTGTTTTTTTCTATATAAGCGCATGACTACTTTATTAGCTCTTAAGCGCCGCATGACACGGGCCAAATGCGTTCTATCAATCACACTGATCGAGAACGTTACTGCATTATGGCGGCCATCACGCGGATCCACATTGATGTTTCCAATATTCGAATCAGCTTCTGAAATTGCTGTTGCCAGTGCCGCCAACACGCCACGTTCGTTTGCAACATCAACAGTAATATCAACCCAGTATTCTCCTTGAACCTGATCATCCCAACGCAAAGCAATAAATTGCTCGGGATTACTACGCGAACTGTTAAGAGAAGCACAGTCACTGGCATGTACAATAATGCCTCGTCCTTGTTGGAATTTCCCAACAATGTTATCACCTGGAATCGGTTGGCAACATTCACCAAAATGAACGACCATTCCTTCAGTACCTTTGATAGCCAAAGGATGGGTTTTACTTGCTTTCTCCAGCTCATTGGCATCCTGAGAGACCACCAGGCGTTTCGCAATGACCATGGCCATCTGATTACCAATGCCAATAGAGTAAAGTAAATCATCCACTGTTTTGTAATGTAAATCGCTTAATAAAGCCTGTAAGGTTTCCGGAGGAATTCTGGCATAATCACTCGATAATTCGGTCAGTGATTGCTCTAGCAATCGTTTACCAAGAACAATAGATTCTGCATGTTGCTGGCTTTTCAGGAAATGGCGAATATTAGAGCGGGCTTTACCTGTAACCACAAAATTGAGCCAGGCAGGATTTGGATGTGCGCCTGGAGCGGTAATGATTTCGACAGTTTGTCCGTTCGATAAAGGGATACTCAAAGGAACCAGGCGTCGGTTTACTTTAGCCGCCACACAACTATTACCTACTCCCGAATGGACAGTATAGGCAAAATCAACCGGTGTAGCTCCTTTGGGCAGTTCCATAATATGGCCCTTAGGTGTAAAAACATAGACTTCATCGGGGAATAAATCAATTTTAACGTTTTCAATAAATTCGAGTGAATTACCGGTGCTTCGTTGCATTTCAAGAAGACTTTGTACCCATTCTCTGGCCCTTAATTGAGCCTCATTCACTTCCAGACCTGACGATTTATAAATCCAGTGGGCAGCTACGCCATTATCTGCCACTTTATCCATCTCTCGGGTACGTATCTGCACCTCCAGAGGAACACCAAATGGGCCAAATAAGGTCGTATGCAAGGACTGATATCCATTGGCTTTTGGAATGCCAATGTAATCTTTAAAGCGTTGCGGTACTGGTTTATAAGTGCAATGTAACGCCCCCAGAATCCGATAGCAGGAATCAATGTCTTCTGTAATAACGCGAAAGGCGAATACATCTGTAATTTCAGTAAAAGACGCTTTTTTCTGACGCATCTTTCTATAGATGCTGTATAAATGCTTTTGTCTGCCAAAAACCTGCTCATAAGGAATTTTCAACTGAGCTAAAGCATGTTGTAAATCTTTTTCAATGGTTTGGGTCAATTCACGTCTATTACCACGTGATTTTTCTACTGCTGATTTAATTGCCCTATACCGCATAGGATACAAAGCCTGAAACCCCAAATCTTCAAGACCAACATAGATAGAATGCATCCCTAAACGGTTAGCAATCGGAGCATATATTTCAAGGGTTTCTATTGCAATTCGTCTTCGCTTGGCATAAGGCATGGAGCCCAATGTTCGCATGTTATGCAGCCTGTCAGCCAGTTTGACAATAATCACGCGAATGTCTTTCACCATGGCCAAGACCATTTTGCGAAAATTTTCTGCCTGCGCTTCGGCTTTGGATTCAAATTTTATTTTAGTGAGCTTGGTTACTCCATCTACCAGGGCGGTGACGTCTTCGCCAAATTGCTTGGTTAAATCTTCTTTGCTGATGGAGGTGTCTTCTACTACATCGTGCAAGAGCGTAGCCATAATGGTTTGGTAATCCAAACGCATTCGGGCAAGAATTAAGGCTGCAGCTACAGGATGGGTGATGTAAGGCTCACCAGAACGGCGCATTTGACCATGATGTGCCTTTTCAGCAACCACATAGGCTTGGTAACATTTTTCTATTTGCGCCTGCTCAAGGTAGCATTTAAGCTCTTCATCGAGCTCCTTAAAGTAGCTCACGCAGCACTCCCTAATGTCCAACATGGCCATCAATACCTCTCGTTTCCCAAGTTACGATCTTATGCTTTGCTTATGTTCCCTGTACTTTGCGTAAGTACCGTAACTTGCACAAGCGGTATCTGTATTAAAAGGTTAATCCCCTTACTACAAAGTCAGCAATATACACTTACTCTTTATCTAAAATATCTGCAGTAATAAAACCTTCTGCAATTTCACGCAAAGCAACCACTGTCGGTTTATCATTTTCCCACTCAACCATTGGCTGATCACCACGAACGGCAATTTGTCGTGCACGCTTGGTAGCAACCATAACTAATTCAAATCGGTTTGCAACGTGCTCTAAACAATCTTCTACTGTTACTCGTGCCATAAATCCACCCTCAAGTTAATAGAACAATACTTCCGACTACCAGATTCATTTTAAGACGTATTCAGGAGACTATGAGTCTCTGACATACTTGTTTCTGGCTCAAACTTCCTATTTTACTGCTATGCCATCAGGAATGAAAGCAATTTTGATTGTTTATTTACCTGACGGCTTATTTGCAGACGATTTGCAACCACAATCGCTCTTAAATCCATTGCAGCATGTTCAAATGTATCATTTACTATTAAATAATCAAATTCAGAGTAATGGCTCAGTTCATCCTGAGCTTTAATCATCCGAACCGAAATGACTTCGTCGTTATCCTGACGTCTGTTCATTAACCTTAACTTTAACTCGTCAAGAGAAGGAGGAACAATAAACACACTCACAGCATTGGGAAATGAGCGTCTTATTTGCTCCGCTCCTTGCCAGTCAATATCTAAAACGATATCAATACCTTGTTCTAATCGTCGGTTTATCTGTTCTACAGAAGTTCCATACAAATGATTAAATACTCGTGCATGTTCCAAAAAGGAATTGCTGTTAACCATATTTAGAAATTCAGGTTCAGTAACAAAAAAATAATCCACACCATGTTGTTCACCAGGCCTCATGGAACGGGTGGTGTGAGAAATTGAAACCTCGATATCATCAAGTGTTTCTATCAAATTCCGTACCAGACTTGTTTTGCCGCCTCCAGAAGGTGCAGCAACTATATATAAATTACCAGAATAATGACCCAC
>NZ_CALMPD010000059.1 GCF_937871865.1 uncultured Legionella sp. | reverse complement strand
AGTCGCTCATTTAGCCATTTCTTTATTTTGGTTTTATCAGTTTCTTTTGCTCCCTTTTCAAGATGGTATAAAACCACCCATTCAATCCTTGCACTGTCGGTCCCGGTATATTTTTCTATTTTGCCGAGGGACACATCTTCAAGTTCCGGAAAAAGGACATTGATCTCTTTCACTAAACCAGGTTCGCTTACTTTATATCTATTCAATTCCTGCCTCAAATTATTGATGGTAACATCTTTTTCAGATAAAGAAGCATCCTGCTTATTCAATTCACTGAGAATTTCAGATTTCAGGTCTGCATCATCCTGTCTGAAACTCAATATTGTATTATGAATACCTCTTTCATCCAATAGTCGGTTATACATCTCCATTTCTTCTTTGCTTAGCTTTTTATCAAGAAAAGCCAGATCCACTTTTTTAGGTTTGGAGTTATAATTCAGTTTTTTATAAATCACGGTATAACCTCTGCTGCTAAATTCTGAACTGATAAACTCTTCTACTGTTTTTGTGAATTTTTTCTCTTCAAAAAGATTATAAGCCAGATAAAAGCTAGGGATAATCATGACCATCATTAAAGTCGTAATACCATATCGGATACGCTTTTCATTTTTAGGCTCGATCGTTGCGGATGCAGGATATTTTAAATACTTGATTACTAAAAAAGTGGCAATACAGATAAAGAAACAGTTGATCGTGTACAGATAAAAGGCACCAAAGAAATAACTAAAATTAAAGGTTGCCAAACCATATCCTGCTGTACATAACGGAGGCATCAATGCTGTCGCAATGGCAACTCCCGGAATTGGATTTCCTTTCTCTACCCGGGTGATCGCAATAACACCTACTAAACCACCAAAGAAAGCAATCAATACGTCATAGATGTTAGGTGAAGTACGAGCCAACAATTCAGACTGTACATCTTTGAACGGACTGATATAGAAATAAAATGCCGAGACAAGTAGACTTACAACGGTGGCTATTAATAGGTTTTTAATAGATTTCCTTAAAAGGAGGAAGTTATAGGTTCCTAACGCAAATCCTGCCCCCAATATAGGCCCCATCAATGGTGATATCAGCATCGCACCAATAATCACCGCAGTGGAATTGACATTCAATCCAACAGAAGCAATAATGATAGCACAAGCCAATATCCAGAGGTTTGAACCCCGGAAGGATATGTTAGCCGTTACGTTTTCTAAAACCTTTTGTTTATCTTCTTCACCATTGTGCAGGTTGATAAAGTCCCATATTTTATTACTCATCTGCTATTCTACATTAAGATTGCTTTTTACCCTGTTTACTGAGTACGTAATATCCCAATACACCGCCGATAATGGATGCTGCAAAAATTCCGATTTTAGCCTGTGTCATATATTCCTCATGCGAAAAAGCTAATGAAGTCACAAATAATGACATGGTAAATCCAATAGAAGCAAGCAAACCTACACCAAATAGGTTTCGTATATTCATCCCTTCCGGGAAAGGAGCAACTTTAAGCTTAACCAGAAGCCATGTAAAACCGACAACCCCTACTACTTTACCGACCAACAAGCCTAAGGCGACGCCCAATGCCACATTGGTACTGAACAAATGCTCCATATCTATCGCCAATGAAACGCCTGCATTTGCCAATGCAAAGATCGGAATGATTATAAAAGTTACCATGGGGTGCATCGCATGTTCCAATCTTTGTAATGGTGGAGTAGCTGCAACCGTACTATTTTGAATTTCTTCGAGAATATGCAGCTGTTCATTCGTCAGCGTAGGTTTACTGTTGTCCGGATCTATTCCTTTAAACTTATCCAGCAACCGTTGAATATTATTGCTGAATATTTTTTCATTGATCTTCACATCTGCCGGAATAGTAAACGCGGCAAGTACTGCGGCAATTGTCGCATGCACACCTGACAACAAAAATGTAGTCCAGACACCACCTATCCCTAAAATAGCGTAGAACAAAATGCTTCGCACGCCCATTTTATTACCAATATACATCGTCAATAGTACCAAAGCACCGATGATCAAATGAAACATGGATATGTCCGATGTATAGAAAAAAGCGATGACCAGCACGGCTCCTAAATCGTCGACAATAGCCAAAGCCGTTAAAAATACTTTGAGCGTTAGCGGAATTTTGTTCCCTAATAAATAAAGCACACCTAGGGCAAATGCTATATCTGTTGCCATCGGAATACCCCAACCGCTGTGCACTTCCCCTGTTGGATTCAGGAACAGATATATAGCCGCTGGTACGGCCATACCACCAAATGCCGCAGCAATGGGTAATAGCGCTTTACGTGGATTGGACAACTCGCCTCCGACAATCTCTCTTTTTAGTTCCAAACCGACCACAAAGAAAAAAATAGCCATCAGACCATCATTGATCCAGTGATGCAGGTTATACTCAAAATAAGTATTTCCGTCTAATTGAAAACCAAACCTGTGTTCGAGAATATGGTGATACTCTTCTGCTAATGGTGAGTTTGCTAATATCAAAGCAATAACTACACTAATACCCAATACAATTCCACCTGCTTTTTCATTCTTAATGAAGCTCTGTATAGGCGATACAATTTTTTCAATAGGCGTCCTTTTTACTTTATTCATCTTTTATAATTATCCCTCTAGTTTATGCTGAAAATGACTTGGAAACCAGTCAT
>NZ_CALMPD010000058.1 GCF_937871865.1 uncultured Legionella sp. | reverse complement strand
CAGGACATTAATCAGCTTAAAAGCCGTGAACGTGGCTATGGCCCTGATGAGACCATTACTTCTAATTGCCACATCCAAAATGCTTATCCACCCAACCGAGTTGAAACGGCAGAACATCTTTCCAAGCTGACAGGTCAAACGACGATTGTTAAAGAACACATCACCACCAGCGGTAAACGTTTTTCTACGTTCTTAAATCAAATATCAAAAACCATTCAGGAAATATCGAGACCTCTTTTAACCGTTGATGAGTGTCTTCGCATGCCAGGACCTAAAAAAGATTCTAATGGTTTCATTGTTGAAGCAGGCGACATGGTTGTTTATGCAGCGGGCTTTCCTGCAATTTATGGTAAACAGCCGCTTTATTTTAAAGATCCAGTCTTCATGGCTAGAGCCTCTGTAGAGGCACCTATTCACTCAGATATTTTACGTGTTCGTTTAAGTGAAGATGAGGTGATCCGGTTATGAAAAAACTGTCCATCCTCATCGCTATTGTTTTGATAAGTACTATTGCTGCAGGCTCATTATTCCATTCTATGGGCTTTAGGATAAATCTTACTGAATCTATTCCTGTAGGCTTATATCGCATCACCAGTGCAGAGCCCCTAAAAAATACTTATGTGATTTTTTGCCCAGACGATAGGCAAACTTTTAGATTAGGCAAGAGCAGAGGTTATATAGACCATGGTCTTTATTGTAATGGATATGGTTATTTAATGAAAAAAGTAGTAGCTGTATCTGGCGATATCCTCTCTGTGACAAATGAAGGGGTTTTTGTGAATCAAATGTTAATTCCTTATTCAAAACCAAAATTACAGGATGGGATGAACCGTGCTTTACCTCAATGGCAGGTAATGAATTATCAACTTCAAGAAGATGAAATCATGACGATGACCAGTCAAAGCGAGTGGTCATTCGATGGTCGATATTATGGTCTTGTTCACATAAGACAAATCAAGGGAATGATCACACCCATATGGGTAATTAATAAACGGGAGAAAACCACATGAGTCATGAAACCGAGTTAATGGATGTGATTTCAGAAAAGTTCGAGGATTTAGTAATCCCTGGCTTTCTTGTCGAGGTCAGTCCGATAGAAGCAGACATCATGGGTGCATTTTTTGAAGATGCACTCAATGAAGAAGACGCGATGGAGGCTATTTATGACTAAAATGCCTTACCATCAAGTCGTTGCCAATCAAATTATTGAAAGCCTGAAAGCAGGAACAGCTCCCTGGCTAAAACCATGGGAACCAGGCACAGGTAATGGTCAAGTTCCTTATAATCCAATAACAGGCAAACGTTATCGCGGGATTAATGCATTGTATTTAATGCTGAATCAAAGTGATGACAATCGCTGGTTAACCTACAAACAAGCACAAAGTATCGATGCTCAAGTACGTAAGGGAGAAAAAGGCACGACGATTCAGTACTGGAAATTTAATGAAGAACAAATCAAACAAGATGATGCGGGTTATCCTGTGCTTGATGAGCAAGATAATCCATTAAAAGTGCAGGTGAATCTTGAACGACCTAAGGTGTTCTATGCAACAGTATTTCATGCCTCACAAATTGACAATATGCCCGAACTCATTGCAAAAGAGCCGGACTGGTCCTTAAATGAAAGAGCAGAAAAACTACTGCTTAACTCTGGCGCCACCATTACTCATTCTGAAGCGGACAGAGCATTTTACAGATTATCGACTGATAGCATTCATCTTCCACCAAAAGAGCAATTTAAATCGGAAGCTTTCTATTATGCCACTGCCCTGCATGAGCTTGGACATTGGAGTGGTCATCCATCAAGACTAGATAGAGATTTAGGCCATCCCTTTGGTTCAGATGCCTATGCCAAAGAAGAATTGAGAGCAGAAATTGCAAGCATGCTTTTAGGTGCTGAGCTTGGTATAGGCCATGACCCTTCTCAACACACGGCATATATCAAATCGTGGATTCAAGTTCTGGAAGATGAGCCTTTAGAAATATTTAGAGCATCTGCAGATGCAGAGAAAATAGTGAATCACCTGTGTGCTTTAGAGCAAACCCAAGACATTCAATTAACAGAACTTATTGAAATCAAGGATGAGAAACTTAAAGAGGTAGCCGTTATGACTTCGGAAAACATCACTTCTGAAAAGGTCTGGTTAAGCATCCCCTTCAAACAAAAAGAGAGTGCTAAATCCACAATAGGAAAACTCCCTGATGGAACACCAGGTATTACCTGGGATAAAGTTCAAAAATGTTGGTATGCAAATCCAGGTGTTCCTGTTGAGAAAATCAAAGCCTGGCTTCCTGAAAATCAAATACTAACCCAGGATAAAGCGCTTAAACCAGAAGATGAATTTAAGGCGGCATTGATGAGCCTTGGTGCTATTGTTTCAGGTGGGCATCCAATTATGGATGGTAAACCTCATCGCATAGCTACAGAGGGTGATAAAAACGGTGAGAAGGCAGGATTTTATGTAGCCCATTTAGATGGTATTCCGGCTGGATATATTAAAAATAATCGAACTGGTACTGAGCTTAATTGGAAATGTAAGGGTTACATATTAACTGATGAACAGAAGGCAATACTCAAAACAGAGGCGCTTAAGCATCAACAGACTCGCCAACGTGAGCTTGAAGTGAAACAAAAAAATACTGCATTAAGACTGAAAGAAAAATTATCTACGATGGCAGAGATTGTGGAACCCACTCCTTATATGCAGGCCAAGGGTATTGAAGTTCATTCTGGCGCATATACGGATGAAGAAAGAAAACTAACCTGTATTCCAGCAACAGATTGCGAAGGAACACTTTGGACTGTTCAGTACATTACCGAAGATGGAACCAAACGCTTTGCAAAAGATTCAAGAAAGGAAGGCTGTTTTCATGTGTTGGGGGGCTTAGAAAAACTTTCAGGAACGCCTGTCATTGTTATTGCTGAAGGTTATGCTACAGCTGCAACTATAAAAGATGCAACCGGACTACCTGTTGTTGTCTCTGCCTTTGACTCCGGTAATCTCAAACCAGTTGCTAAAGCGCTACATGATAAATATCCCAATACTCCAATTATTGTGGCTGCAGATGATGACAAACACCTTGAGTTAACAAAGGGTATTAACCCTGGGAAAGAAAAAGGAACCGAGGCAGCAAATTCAGTTAATGGCTTCATCATTCTACCGACCTTTGCTCCGGGAGAGCAGTTATCAAACCCCCGACAATTTAGCGATTTTAATGATCTGGCTAACAACAGTAAGTTAGGGCTCGAGGGAGTGAAACGACAATTAAAATCAAAAATTTATAGATATGCTAAGTTAAATAGCCGTTTGCTATTATCGCAAAAGACCAATGTGGCTCATATTGCATAAATTCATTTCAAATGGCAACAGCTGATCAGTTCAGTTGTTGCCAAAACTACCCATATCCTCATAATGACGCATCTAGGTAAGTACTATTCTTAGTTATGAGCGACTAAAATACTCTCTAAAAGCAGCTTAATCCTTAAAGATGGTGTTTAACGTCAATGATGGCTTGTTAAGTCTGGTAATTTAATATCCTGATAAGTCATCAGAGTCATCATCCCAGTCTCTTGATGATAAAGCATATGACAATGCATCATCCAGTTGCCCGGATTATCGGAATCAAATTGAACCTTAACAGTTGATTTCGGCAACACCAAAACCGTGTCGTGCAACAGACCATCACTTATCTTTTTCCCATCAATCTCAGTCACTTCAAAGACATGACCATGCAAATGCATGGGATGAGCCATCATCGTTTTATTATTGAAGACAAGTTCAACCCGTTTGTTTTTCTGAACCGTTAATGGTTTTATTTCAGGCCATTTTTGATTGTTAATTGTCCACACATAGGACATCATATCGCCTTCTAAATTGACTGTAAGCGTTTGTCCAGGAGTTTTAGCTGACATTGGCTGTAAGGCCTTAAATTTAAATTCCTGATCATAGTTTAAAGCGCCAGCTTTATTTGACGTTTTTTCATTTAGTTTAGGGATATTCGCTTTAGGCGTTGTAAGTATTAAACCTGTTTGCATCGCAGTCCCTTCTCCTTGCGCAAGAATAGGATATGCGTTTTCACCTTGGGGAATGGTCACCAAAACATCAATCCGCTGTCCCACAGCCAGTTGAAATTGATTGGATTCTACTGGTTTAATCGCTTGCCCATCAATAGCAATCGCCTTTCCTTTTAAAATGCCTGTATTGATAAAAAAATTAGACATTGCAGAGCCTGCGATAAACCTTAACCGAACAGTATCTCCTTGATGAACGGGAACAATTTCTGGATTCTTTAACGTTTTATAGTTGGTTAGGAATGCATCATAATTGACATCATTTAAATCGGCTTCGGGTTGGCTCATAGGCATAGAAGACATGCCATTTCCATGATGCATGTGGGTCATTTGTCCCTTCTTTAACTCACTTAAAATCACTTCTGGTTTTTTATAGCTAAAATCGCCAATGAATAAAGTAACCTCTTTCTCACTTGCCTTATCTTTTGCATCGGAGATAATCAAAGGTGCTGATAAAAATTGTTGTACCTGCAAATCATGGTGCGAATGCATCCAATAAGTCCCAGATTGTTTGAGCAAGAAATGATAATGAAACTCACCGCCTGGGGGAATAGGTGCTTGCGTCACATAGGGCACTCCATCTTGGTCATTTGGTACAATGAGGCCGTGCCAATGTAACACTGTGGGCTTATCAGTCTGATTTTTTACAATGGCATCAAACATGTCGCCTTTAACCCCATGATATCCCCAAGTACCATCAGGCTGCTCGATTCGAAATAATTCAGTAGGTTTACCATCCACTTCGGTTTGATATTTTTTAATCAACAACACGGTGGGTTTAGTCACTGTATGTGAGGTCGGATTTTGAACTGCAAGGGCTTGCCCAACATACAGGGCATTTAATGCAAGTATTGCTTGAACGCAAAAAGATAATTTCATAAAAATACTCTTAATTAGATGATGAGATTTGATAAAGGGCACGTAATTGGCTTAATATTTTTTCCAATTTATCCCAATTGGCTTGAGTTCCCTCTTTATCGTTTGCATCCCCTGTTTTATCAAGACGAGTGGCCAATTGCCCTACATAACTTAAATTTGTTTGTAATATTTTTTTCTGCTCTTCAGATAAATCCTTGCTTAAAGCAGGCAGTGCATTGACTAAATCGCGAATAGCAAAAGCATGCTCATGAATGGAGGTGAGTTGATTGTCTTTTAATGCCTGATTAATCGACACCGCTTGCTCATCAATGGCTTTCCAAATGGCTGGGATAGTTGATGGAATGGTTACTTTGGACGCTTCGCTTGTATCGGCAAAGAGTTCTATAGGTATTGTCCAAATAAAAAAGCTCATTATCAAACTAAACCACTTTAACTTACGGTTGCATTGTTTTTGGTTCATGGTGTTTCTCCTTATTGGTTTCATCTAAAGATTGATGTCTTTCCCGCCATTGTTCAATGGCGTTATAGACCGTGGGAACAACAAACATATTGAGCACGGTTGAAGTCAATAGCCCTCCCAATAGTACTTGTGCCAAAGGACGCTCTAACTCTTTACCGGCGGGTGAACCCCAAAGGAGCGGGAAAAGACCAAGGGCTGCGGTAGCCGCTGTCATAAGTACCGGCACTAATCTATCGAGTGTCCCATCAATGACCACTTGCTCTCGAGTTTTTCCCTGCAACCGCAATTGATTGTAGTGGCTCACTAAAATAATCCCATTGCGTGCCGCAATCCCAAATAAGGTAATAAAACCAATCATGGCTGCCACACTCATCTCACCACTGGCGATAAAAAGTGATATCACCCCACCGATTAACGCCAAAGGTAAATTAAACATCACCAATAAAGCTTCTCTTAAGGTACCAAAGGCTTTATGCAGTAAGACCAGCATAATGAAAATAACTAAAGCACCAAAGGTAATAATCACTTTAGAAGCTTGTTGCTGGCTTTCAAATTGCCCGCCGTATTGGATAAAATAGCCTGCGGGTAGTTTTATTTTTTCCTGTACCTCTTGTTCTACATCAGCAATGACACTGCCTAAATCTCGTCCTTGTACGTTAAAGCCAATGACCAATAACCGCTGCACATTCTCCCGATTAATGGCAAAGGGTTGGGGCTCTACTTTAATATCAGCCACAGCCCGCAAAGGCACTTGACCAGAAGTTCCCTCGGCTTGGCCATGTGCGTCAATCAACATGTCTTGAATGGCTTTAATGCTATCTCGTCCAGGTTTATCCATACGAAGGTACAAATCAAAGGTACGCTGTCCTTCCAAAACATTCGAAACACTGACTCCATTTAAAAGTACTTGTACGTCTTCAGAAATTTGCCCTACATTGACCCCATAACGTGCCGCCTTTTCTCGGTCAATTTTAATGATGAGTTGCGGTACATTAATCTGCTGCTCTTTATTGACATCAACAACACCCGGAACAGATTTTAAAACAGTCTCTAAAGATTGACCTAATTCATTGAGCGTCGTTAAATTATCACCAAATAACTTCACCGCCACTTGGGCACGAACCCCTGAAAGCACTTCATCCATACGATGGGCAATGAACTGACCCACATTAAACATCGCACCTGGAATATTGGCTAAATCAGCACGAATTCGTCGTAATAGCTCATCAGGTGGCATCGATTTGTCTCTAGTAAAATCAAGTCGGACATCAAATTCGCTGACATTAGGGGGTAGCGCATCTTCATCCAACTCACTGCGACCTGCGCGTTGGGAAATCGAGATGACTTGTGGGTAGCGCATTAAGGATTTTTGCACCTGTTGTCCCAAACGCATCGACTCTTCTAATGAAGTTCCTGGCAATGTGCTCATAGCAATAATGAAATTTCCCTCATGAAACTCCGGTAAAAAGGACTTACCAAAAAAGGGAAGTAGGGTTAATGCAAACAAAAAAGCAGCCAGTGCCATCACAACCACAGCTTTAACATGCGATAAAGACCAGTGCAGTGCTGTTAGAAAATGCCTTTTAAGAAACAGGACAAACCGGGTTTCAGACTCTTTCTCATGCTCCGTTTTTTGCTCTACCCCATAATGACGCTCACGCTGAGATAAGCCATGTAGACTCACTTCAGAGTCTTCTGCTTTTTCTTTGCCACGAACCAATAAAAGGTAACAAAGCGCCGGAACCATGGTAATCGATACCACCAAAGAACCCAAGACAGAGGCAATATAGGCAATGGCCAAGGGGCTAAAAATACGCTCAGCAATCCCTGATAAAAAGAAAATAGGCAAAAAGACAAGGCTAATAATAATGGTGGCATAAACAACCGAACTTCGTATCTCAAGTACCGCATCAAACACCACTTCAATGGCAGGTAAAGGATGGAGTTCTTGACGGTTTACTCTTAAACGGTGCACCACATTCTCAACCGTGATGATGCCATCATCTACGACCTCGCCAATCGCAATGGCCATCCCACCAAGTGTCATTGAGTTAATCCCAATGCCAAAATAGTGAAGCACCAATAAACCAATGACAAAGGATACAGGCATGGACAGAAAGGTAATAAATGAGGCACGCCAATTCATTAAAAACACAAAAAGCACCGCAATGACAATGATTGCCCCTTCAAGAAGAGCGCGAGATAGATTATGAATCGCTGATTCAATAAAATTGGCTTGACGAAAGACTTCCGTTTCTAACGCCACCCCTGCGGGGAGAGTGAGTTTGATGTTTTTTAGCGCTTGCTCCACTTTAGCCGTGGTTGTCACCGTATCGGCACCATAGGCTTTGGAAATGGTGCCAATCACCGCGAGCTTTCCATTGTAAGCACCATCACCGCGCTTTATTTCACCACCAAAAGCAACGGTAGCTACATTATTAATCGTGATAGGAATTCCTTTTCGTACCACAATGGCGGTTTTTTTAATGTCTTCTAAGGACTGGATTCGCCCCATAGTTCCGACCACAAGCTCGCTACCGGCTTTGTGAATAAAAGAGCCAGGGACGTTTTGATTCGCAGTGGTTAACGCCTGGCGTACTTCTTCGATGGTAATCCCATAAGAAAGCATGCGCTCAGGAATTAAACGCACTTGGTATTGCTTGACCTCCCCACCAAGTGACACGACGGCCGCAACCCCACCTAATGCTAGAATTCGGGGTCTGATGGTCCAATCTGAAATGGTGCGTAATGTTTCAGGACTTACCGTATCACTGATTAAGGCATATTTGACAAGCCAACCCACTGCAGAGGTTACCGGTAACATCACTGGAGGATTAACCCCGGGTGGGAGTCGATTACTGACTTGTTGAATACGTTCATTTACCAGTTGTCGATTACGGTAAATATCCGTTCGGTCATCAAAAACCACGGTAATGGTGGATAAACCTACCGATGTTTTAGAGCGAACACTGGCTACACCTGGTGTGCCATTAATCGCACTTTCCAATGGATAAGTAATTAGCGTTTCCACATCTTGGGTGGCCATGCCCGGCGCTTCGGTTTGCACCACCACCTGTGGAGGGGCAAATTCCGGGAATACATCTACTGGCATTTGTTTTAAGGTGTAACCACCTAAAAGACACAGCACGAGCGTTAAAGCTAAAATCAAAAGGCGATTATGAAGCGACCAGGCAATTAAGCGTGTAAACATTAGTGAGGCTCCTTATCACCAGATTTTTTAGTGCCGCCACCACTTAGAGATAATGTGTACAATTCTCGATTACCCTGCGTGACCACCTCATCGCCAGGAACTAAACCTTCTTTAATTTCAGTATACTTATCATCACGAGCCCCAAGGCTAACCACCGTCCTATCATACTGGGTGCCATTCTTCACAAACACAAAGGTGGCATTATCAATTTCCAGTATGGCGTTATTAGGTACCGTAAGTGCTGCCTGAGTAAATCGTAATACCACGTTGGCACGTACAAACATGCCGGGTTTTAATAATCCCTCTTTATTATCAAGACTAATTTGGACGTTCACGGTGCGCGTTAAGGGATCTAAATTTGGTTCAACAAGCGTTATTTTTCCAGGAAAAATACGCTTGGAATAACTTAAAACATGCACATTCACATCCAACCCTACTTTAATCTTGCCCAAATCCTCTTCATACACTTGAACAATAGCGAGCACTTGCTCACGATTACTGATGTGAAATAAAACGGTGTTGGGTTCTACCGCTTGCCCCAAATTCACATTGCGTGCATCAATAACACCTGAAATAGGCGCTTTTACCGCGACACTAGGTGGAGGATCACCAACTAGGCGAGATTGTACCGTGGCCAATGTTTGGCCTTTGGTGACACTGTCCCCAAGATTGCTCACAATATCAGTCACGGCACCACTAATACGCACACTGACATCGGCCTGTGCATTGGGCAGTAATTGGATTTGACCATTTAATGCTAACAAGTCAGCCATGGGGCGCGGCGTGGCTTCGGAGACCTGAATATCCAGCATTTTGGTTTGTTCAGGAGTTAATGTAACCGACTGGGCTGGGCCTGACGTGCTGACTTCAATTTCGTCTCCATGCGCCATTAGCAATGACGAATGAAAGAAAATACCCAGTAAAACAATAAACCACACTCTTTGGCGGATGGAGTTAAATGTATGAATCATTTGGTCACGTCCTTTGTTAAGGATAAATACGAGCAGAATCCGTTTGTATGGGGTGCTCCAATAGCCGTACATAAGGCAACATAAGATTGAAAATATTGGCCAATGGTCGTTAAGTAGGCCATTTGTACATCATTTTGTTGCCTTTGCACCTGCAAGACATTCAAAAAAGAAACTTGTCCATTTTGATAGGCTTCACGAGCAAGTTTCACGTTTTCAAGCCCTAAACGAAGGGAGGTGCCTTGCGTTTGCGCGACACTAGTTTTAAGAGCATTAAGCTGGCCATAATTGCTCGTAACCTCTGTTTCAATCGTGAGATTTAAAGCATCTACTGAGATCATGGCTTGAGTTCCAGTTGCGGAGGCCTCCATAATTCGCCCTTGATTGCGATTGAGTAAAGGCAGAGGAATGGATAAGGAAACCCCTAATGTGCGATCAGCTGGTTGCGGTAACCCGCCTTCCACAACGATTTTATCTTGTTGCACTCCAGCACCAAGAGTCCAATCAGCAAAGCGCTCAGCTTGGGCTAAACGTCTATCGGCCATGGCGCGTTGTCCAGCAAGTAGCAAAGCCCTCCTGTCAGGACGATTACTGAGGGCGTGATTGATTAAGTTTCCTAATGGAGGAATGCCTTTTGCTATCCTAATCGTTTTTTTAACGTTCAGTGGCGAATTGGGTGTTTGACCAATGAGTTGATTTAAAAGGGCATATTGGCTAATTAGCTGACTTTTTAACAGTTGTTTTTCTTGAGTAATACGTGCGTATTCAATGCGAGCCGAATTATCATCCAATTTAGAAATTTCAGCGGCATGGTAGCGATTATGAATAACACGCACCAACTCTTGATTTATCTTTTGTAAATAATTTAATTGTTGCATGCGGTTCTCTGCGATGACCACCGCATAATATGCATTAGCAACTTTGGCACTTAACTGCCGAGTCGCCTCAAAAACCTCAGCCTGGGCGCGAAGAATATCAATGCGTGCCACTGTTTTTTGCTTGGCAATACGACCTGATATGGGAAAGGCCTGGTTAAAGCTGATACTTCGCGAATATTCACCCTCGTTATTAAATAATCGGTCGTCGTTGTTATTTAAATTAATATTGGGATTTGACCATAATCCTGCTTGTACCAAGCGTGCCTCGGCAATAGAGATGGCAAAACGCGCTGCTTTTAAATCCTTGTTCTGTTGAATTGCCAGTTGTGTCAGCTCTTTGAGATTCAACGGGGATTTTGCATGTGCTAATACAGGCATTAACAGTGTCAGCCCTATCACAAAATACTTAAAACCCCTTTTCTGATTCATCATGTACATTCTGTCCCTAATATTAATTAAATTAATTTAATTATTTTTCCTATCATGTCAGCTTCTTGCGCAAACGCAAAGCATTGGCAATCACCGACACAGAACTTAATGCCATGGCAGCACCAGCTATCATAGGATTTAGTAATAAGCCTGTAAATGGGAAAAGAACACCTGCCGCGATGGGCACGCCCAGCGCATTGTAAATAAAAGCAAAAAAAAGATTTTGATGGATGTTCTTTACTGTATGCACCGATAATTCATAAGCCTCTACCAGTTTATTTAAATCACCTGCTAATAAGGTAATGCCGGCACTTTCAATTGCTACATCACTTCCGGTTCCCATCGCAATACCAATATTGGCTTTTGCCAAGGCAATGGCATCATTCACCCCATCACCAACCATGGCAACCACATGCCCTTCCTGTTGCAATTGAGCAATCATATTGCTTTTTTCATCGGGCAAGACTTCGGCAATAACCCTTTGAATACCTACTTGTCGAGCTACTGCTTTGGCATTAATGGCATTATCACCGGTGAGCATAATGACTTGTATACCTTTTTTGATAAGCGTGGCGACAGCATCGTGGCTTGACTCTTTAATGCGGTCAGCGACCACAAAAACACCTGCGAACTGCTTATTAACTGTCAAATAAATCAAAGTAGCCCCTTCTTCTTGGGCCTTCAACGCCGCATCAGGAATTTGCTCGGCAGGAACCAAAAGCCACTGTGCATTACCAATGGCAACGCTTTTTCCATCGATTTTTGCTTGAGCGCCTTTTCCTCTAACTGCAATAAAATCCGTAGCTTCTCTTAAAGTAATTTGACGTGTTTGCGCTTCATCACGTAGTGCTTTGGCTAGTGGGTGCTCACTGTGACGCTCAAGAGATGCCGCGAGACTCAAAAGCTCCTGTTCTTGCCAACTAGCAATTGGAATAACTTGGGTTAACGCCGGATGACCTTGGGTCAATGTTCCTGTTTTATCGACAACCAGGGTGTTGATTGTTCTTAATTGCTCCAAAGAAGCAGCGTTTTTAATTAAAATACCGCGTCGTGCGCCTTCTCCTATCCCAACCATAATGGACATGGGGGTTGCAAGACCCAAAGCACAAGGGCATGCAATGATTAATACGGAGATGGCAGCGATTAAGCCATAACTTAAGGAAGGCGAGGGGCCTACTAAAAACCAAACAAGAAACGCAATCAATGCGATTGCTAAAACAATAGGCACAAACCAAGCAGAAACAGCATCTGCCAAGCGTTGAATAGGGGCCTGGCTGCGTTGGGCCTCACTGACTTGGGAGATAATGCGGGCAAGTAACGTGTCTTTGCCTATGTGTGCTGCTTTGATAACAAGGCTTCCTTGTTGATTCAGTGTCCCACCAATCACCGTATTGCCAACTTCTTTGGCGACAGGCATAGGTTCACCTGTGAGCATGGATTCATCCACATCACTTTGACCTTGAATTACTTCTCCATCAACCGGGATTTTTTCACCAGGGCGTACCAGCAATCTATTACCTACCGTTACTTCATCAAGAGAGATGTCCTCCTCATTTTCGCCGTCATTTAATCGATGAGCAATTGTTGGACTTAAATGAAGCAATGCACGAATGGCATCTCCGGTGCGCTCACGCGCTTTTAATTCCAACACTTGGCCTAAAAGCACCAAAGTCGTAATCACTGCTGCAGCTTCAAAATAGACTGGCATCATGCCATCGCCTTGCATATGCAGGGGAAGTAGTTGTGGAAAAAGAACGACTGCCAAGCTATACCCCCAGGCAACACCAGTGCCCAAAGCAATCAGGGTAAACATATTCAGATGATGGGTGCGAAGAGACTGCCATCCTCTTAAAAAGAAAGGCCAACCACAGCCCCAAACCACCAGCGTTGCAAGTATAGCTTGAGTCCATAACGATAGAGACATTGGAATTAATGGGCTTAACCAACGCTCACCCATGCTCAAGAAAATGACTGGAATACTTGCTATAGATGCAATGATAAAACGCCAGAACATATTGTGATACTCGGGATTTCTTTGTTCTGTTATGCTCACCTGCTCTGGCTCCAGCGCCATACCACATAGTGGGCAAGTTCCTGGTTTGTCTTGGCGGATTTGTGGATGCATAGGGCAGGTGTAAATTACATGATCTGATGTTATCTCAAATTGGGACATAGGTGCATGATGATGCTGATGAGCACAACAACTATGCCCTTCTTTGTGGTGTTTAGCATCCTGGTTTTGTGTATTCATCATCCACCTCAGTCGTATTTTTTTAGTAATGCCATAATCTCATCCATTTTTTCCTGACGCGACTCAGAAGTTCCATGGCAGGCGACCTCATTAAGGCAGTTTAAAACATGGCGCTCAAGCACACCCAATTCAATAGTTTTTACTGCATTACGAACAGCGCGTAACTGAGAAAGGATATCCACGCAGTAGCGTTGTTCTTCAATCATCCGCTTAATGCCTTCGAGTTGTCCGGTTACTCTATTAAGTCGAGACAACTCTTCATGATGCTTAGGGTGTTTTGACATATAATTCTCCAATATACCCCTATAGGTATATACCCTTGGTGGGTATATTGTCAAGAAAAATGCACCATTTTTAGTCTGAGGAATAATTATTGACTTCAAACTTTCAATAGGAAATTGGTTTAATTTGGTTCTTGTAATGCTTTCTATTTGTCTTTAATCGAGAAACTTCCCGTCGCACATGGTTATCAAATTTGAATCCTTGCCGCTCCAGGTGATCATGTGCATTATCCGGCAATAACACTTGACCTCTTCCGGTGAGCTGAACCAGATCGCATTTGGACAGGTTTCGCAAGCTGTTGTGATCTTTGGCTGGCGAGCCTTGTCTAATGCTGAAAGAGTTGGGCTTTGTGCTACCCCTTCTCTTTCCAGTGGCTGTTCCAGCAGCCTCATGGCCTCCTGAAGTTCTTCCTCGATGGCTTTGTCGGTTTGCTCTTGATTGATCATGGGATTTCTCCTGTTCAAAATTTAGTTTTTGACGTTGATTTTCCAAATCCAAATCAGCAAAAGTGATTGGCATTTGATATTGAATAACAATCTG
>NZ_CALMPD010000057.1 GCF_937871865.1 uncultured Legionella sp. | reverse complement strand
ATCAGAAGATTTAATATCCACTACCCCAGCTTGCAAAAAGATCCTGCCTCTGAACTCCAATTAGGCGATATCACCGGAGTACCAGTAACCTTTATTTTCAATCCCAAAGGTCAATTGGTCAAAACGCTATACGGTGGCCAATCAGCCGAAACGTTGAATAAAGTAATGACGGAACATCAAGACAGCTAAGAATTATAGGACAAATCAAAAGTAGCCCGTATTAGCATCGCGCAGGGAGAGCCTGGCATTTTTTACACACCCTGATTTGCTTTTTATTAACGCAGTATGCGTCTTTATTATGTCGTTCCCGCGCAGGCGGGAAACCATTTTTCAAGTTACTTCCTTACTTTGTCTGAAGAATGGATCCCGCCTGCGCGGGAACGACACAATTGAGGTCAGTTTGTTCAATACCATATATCTCTGTTGATTGTGCACCCAATATACCCATTCAAGAGAAGAGACGATGTTTTTGATCAGCCGTAATGCGAATCTTCAACTGCCAATCCCCTTCCTCTGTAACCGATTCAGATAATACAGAACCCAACTGATATAATTGAGCACGTAATTTTGCCTGACCAGGTTTAACTACGATGTCTTCAATTAAAACAGTCCCATGTAATTGAACTGCAATGGCTTCTTTTAACAGTTCTAAGCCTTGTCCGGTCGCTGCAGAGAGCCAAACCTTACATGATTCTTCGTTATAATCTACCTTCGATTGCCAACCTTCTTGCAAGTCTATTTTATTAAACACCTGAATGACAGGAATATCACTGACACCCAGTTCATCCAACACGTTTTGTACGGCGAACACCGTATCCCGCCAGTGCGGATCGGAAATATCAATCACATGCACTAATAAATCTGCTTGCTGCGTTTCTTCTAATGTGGCGCGAAACGCCTCAACCAGATGGTGGGGCAGATCGCGAATAAAACCCACCGTGTCGGTTAAAATGACGGCAGCAGATCCGGGAAGCTCCAATTTGCGCATCGTGGGATCCAGGGTAGCGAATAATTGATCGGCCACATAAATACGTTCGCCGGTCAATGCATTGAATAAAGTTGATTTGCCTGCGTTGGTATACCCCACTAAGGAGATGGTAGCCATAGCTGCTTTTTTTCTGGCCTGCCGATTTTGATCTCTGCTGCAACGCACTTTTTCCAGGCGCTTATTAATATAACGGATACGCTCACGTAACAGCCTGCGGTCAGTTTCTAACTGGGTTTCACCAGGGCCTCGTAATCCTATCCCCCCTTTCTGGCGCTCCAGATGAGTCCATCCGCGCACAAGCCGCGTAGACAAATGCTGTAATTGAGCCAGTTCAACCTGCAACTTCCCTTCAAAGGTTCGTGCACGTTGGGCGAAAATATCAAGAATTAAACCGCTTCGGTCCACTACGCGACATTCAAACAAGCGCTCCAGGTTTCGCTCTTGTGACGGAGATAATTCATGGTTAATCAAAACCAGTTCGGCATCAAGGGCTTTCACTAATTGGCTTATTTCCTCGGCTTTTCCTTTGCCCAGGTAGTATTTAGCGTCAGGGGTGGCACGAGTACCTAAAACACAATCAAGAACTTCTGCATTTGCTGAAAGAGCCAGCTCTTCAAATTCAGCCAAGGCTTTTTCAGCATCAACGCCAGGAAGCGCTAATTGTACCAATATCGCTCGCTCACCACCTTGCGGACGTTCAAACACAGCTTATCCCAAAAATAGAAGGTAGCTTAGTCTGCCACAGATCCTCCTTCCTCACCAGATGCATCATCTGTTGGTATTTTTACCATACGAGATGGAACAACGGTAGAAATTGCATGCTTGTACACCATTTGAGTAATGGAATTTTTTAGCATGACAACGTATTGATCGAACGAGTCAACCACGCCATGTAATTTAATTCCATTGACCAAAAATACGGATACAGGCACCTTTTCCTTACGCAATTCATTAAGGAAGGGATCTTGTAATAAATGATTTTTAGACATTGCCTACTCCTTGTTGTTATTGTAGTTTTTACAGGCAAAAACAGGTATCTCATTACTTATTCGACACCTCAGAATAAAACTTTAGTTTAATTTCATGACAGGGGAAAATGAATCCGTTAATATAGTGACGCTACAAAATTGCACATACTAAACATCAGCTGTAGCTGAGCTTATAAGGAGATTTAAATGGGATATACAGCGGAAGAGCTTAGAGATTTAGAACACCCCTATGAAGATCTTGGTACTGGAGATGCCCTCGCAGAAAATATGGCAGAACTAAATAGCTTGTCACCTGAAGACCAAAAAAGTTTGGCCGCTCGCCTGATTCTGGCTTGCCCACAGAGTGAATTAAAAGCCTTCCGTTCTCAAATTGAAGCAGCACGCACTCCCCATGATGATAAACAAACCTTCCACGCGGTATTGTCTGAAGCTTATGAAATTAAAAATCGTATCCTCGCTTTATTAGATCTCAGAAATACCAAGCCCCATCAGCTGATTTTAGGGAATGAATTTAATGAAAAATTATTTCATAACCATAGGCAATTGGCGATAGATGTATTGCAAGACAATGAAACAAGTATTGCAGAACGCCTGGCATTAACAACCCCACCAGAGAATAGAAACCAACTCACACTAAATGTCAGGGGCATATTTCCAGACTCGTTATTAGCGAAAAAAATAGGTCATGCCTTTGCAATACGCCGTGACATTGATAATTTATTGCTAGGTGCAGAGCCTCATCAATTTTTTGCCAGCCGTGAATATAACGAAGATGCCTGTCATGAATTTGCTGGTTTATTCAGCACTATAAGTGGTCATGAATCATCTATTGCAGCGAAACTGGCCTTAACGGTTCCTAAAGAGGAGCGCTCTGGCATTTTAAGAAATATCAGCGGATTAATCTCAGCCAAAGACGAATTATCAAGAAAAGTTAGTGCTGCCTTTGAATTACGCAGAACCATTGAGTTAACTCTTTTAGGCGATAAACCGGAGCAATTTTTCTCCCGTGGTTTTTCTGCCGATCTGTGTAATGAATATTCAGTACTGTTCTCTACCTTAATCAAGAGTAAAGAGGCTGCCATTGGAGAAAAACTGTCTCAACTGGATGAAGGAACACGTGCAGATATTAACCGCAAACTGGAGCAAATTAACAGCGCAGCCCATGAGCAATCAAGCCCGTTCAGATTGATAGCAGAAGCAATGACTCCCAAACAAGACGCGGTACAAAGCACTTCTGCTGAACTGCCCAAACCAGAATCTGTTGTTGCATCTTGTGGAACAAATCCAAATTCTTTGTTTTCTGTAAGCCCTGAATTAACCCAGCGCAAATCGCTCCTTAGCGGAACACCGATCACAGCAGATAATACTGGTCCTGGTGATTCTAACGATGACGGATGTATCAAGAAATTTTGTGGTATGTTTGGTTAATCAACAAAAAAGATGCCCTGCGCTATTAAGGGCATCTTTACACCAATTTTACCTGTTTTTACATTCATATAAGCAACAACCATGCTACTATTTTTGTATTATTACATCATCAATGCTGTCTCCCTCATGTGAATCACCTTCAAGTAAAATACAGCATTAATAAATGCTTAAAAAAGAGCAGATTCAATGGTGACAAGACACTAGTACAAACCGGTTTTTTTTTGATAGCATAGCCATTTTTTTAATCGGTCACTTGAAAGAGATTAAAAGAAGAAGCAAGTGGTCAAAACAGCAATTTTTTTAACGTAATATCAAATAGGAACGCTAATGGCAGAGAACAGATTAAGGGTAGCGCTGGTTCAAGAACAATGGCATGAACATGCCAAAGAACATCAGGACAGCCTGGCATCAGGAATTTATTCAGCAGCGCAACAAGGCGCTGAGTTGGTTTGTTTGCAGGAGCTCACCTTAAGCCCTTATTTTTGTACGCGTTCAGACGTGGATGGAACACCCTATATGGAAGACATCCATACAGGGCCTACTGCTCAATTTGTAAGTCAGATGGCTAAAGCCAACAAAGTATGCATTACTGCATCACTTTTTGAAAAAGCAGGATACAACACCGCGGTTGCATTTAATGCTAATGGAGAACTTATCGCCATTACTCGTAAACAACACATACCCAGCGGAGACAAATATCACGAAGATTTTTACTTCAAACCAGGTGACTCCGATTATCCGGTTCATCAGATAGCTGGACATCAATTTGGTTTGCCCACCTGTTATGATCAATGGTTTCCCGAATTATCACGTATTTATGGGTTAAAAGGCGCTGAAATTCTGGTTTACCCAACGGCCATTGGCGGCGAACCCACCGCCCCGGGTTTTGATAGTCAACCCATGTGGCAAAAAGTAATGGTCGCTCAGGGAATTATGAGCAATACTTTTATTATTGCAGTCAACCGCATTGGCTGTGAAGACGATTTACAATTCTATGGCAGCAGTTTCATTAGTACTCCAACGGGTGAAATTTTAGCTCAGGCTCCTCGCAATGAGCCTGCAGTATTGGTTGCTGATCTTGATTTCAGCCAGCGTGAACTGTGGGGACGTTTATTCCCATTTGCTCGGCAAAGAGAACCGGCCACTTATCAAGAACTGGTTAAGATCCGTTAATCCTTTTGGAATTAAATAATGAATAGCAACGCACAATCAAACGAAAATTTATACAACATAGAAAACTGGGGTGATGGATACTTTAAAATTAATGCAAACGGCAATATTGAAATAAGTAAAACTCCTGATCAAAAAGGAGTTGAATTACTGGCAATCGTCAATGCAGCGAAGCGAGCAGGCTTACATCTCCCGTTATTAATTCGCTGTACCGATATCCTGCAGGATAGAGTACGCAGAATATATGAAGCCTTCACTCAGGCAAGAGAGGATACAGACTATACCGGCAGTTACCAACTGGTTTATCCCATAAAAGTGAACCAAGAGCACAGTGTGGTTAGAGAATTACTCAAATCACCATCAAATCATATTGGCCTTGAAGCAGGATCCAAGCCGGAATTGATGGCAGTTATCGGCATGCTTGGTGATCGCCCTGGCACTATAGTCTGTAATGGCTATAAAGACAGCAGCTACATCAGAACAGCTCTCATTGCCCAACAAATGGGTCATAGAGTATTTATCGTTATCGAAAAGAAATCCGAGCTGGACATTATCTTAAACGAGTCCTCACGCCTTAAAGTAAAACCAACGCTGGGAGTTCGCATCAGATTAGTGAGCAAAAGTGCAGGCAAATGGGAAAATACGGGAGGAGTTAAATCAAAATTTGGTTTAAATGCCAAACAAGTCCTTGAATTAATTACCCAATTAAAAGCCAATGATTTGCTGGATTGCCTCCAGTTAATGCACTGCCATCTGGGATCGCAAATTGCCAATATTCATGATATTCGTCACTGCATGCAGGAAGTATCACGCTATTATGTAGAATTACGCCAACTTAATGCACCAATAGATACAATTGATGTTGGTGGCGGCTTAAGTATTGATTATGAAGGGACACGCTCCAACAAAGGCTGTTCAATGAATTACAGCCTCAATGAATACGCAACTCATATCTTATTGGCACTAAAACATTTATGTCAGGATGCAGACATACCAGAGCCCAACATTATCTCGGAATCAGGCCGCGCATTAACCGCTCATCATGCCGTATTGATATCCAATATCACCGATATCGAGATCGTAAATAAAGCGCCAGTTCTTCCTCAAATATCAGAAGAAGACTCACATGTAATTCGTGATATTTATGATACGTATCAAGCGATTACGGATAGCTCTCCAACAGAGATATATAACTACGCAGAACATTCCCTCCATGAAGCGCATTCGCTGTTTAAACATGGAGTAATCAGCTTACAGGAAAAAGCAAAGGTCGAAGCATTCTACACCAACATCTGCATGGAGTTAAAAGACCGACTAGATGAAGAAAACCCCGGCGAACAAGCCTTGCTATTGATGATTAACGAAAGCATGGCAGCTAAAATATTTTGCAATATCTCATTCTTTCAATCGATTCCTGATGCCTGGGCCATAGGTCAGATCTTCCCTGTCGCACCTATTTCCCAATTAAATGAAACGCCATGTATGCACAGTATTTTGCAGGACTTAACCTGTGATTCGGATGGAACTATAAAACAGTATCCAGGCCAGTCCTGTGTCACAACGACCTTGATGCTGCCTCCCTATAAAAACCACGATCCTTATTACATAGGATTTTTCCTGGTTGGTGCCTATCAGGAAATATTGGGTAATTTGCATAATTTGTTTGGTGATACCAACTCTTTAGACGTAACCCTGTCAGATGACGGGCAGTTTGAACTGGAAGACTTGGTCAATGGCGATACAGTGACTAATGTATTGAATCTTGCCCATTTTGATACGAAAAAACTGATTCAATCCTATGAAAAACAATTAATTCAGGCTGAACTACCCCAAGAACAGGCTTTATCGTATCTGAATGAATTAAGAAGTATTTTTTCCCAATTAACCTATCTTGACGGACACATACAGTGATGATGCAAACAACACCAAAACAAGCCGGATTTACCATGCCTGCAGAATGGCATCCCCATGAACGATGTTGGATGGCCTGGCCCTGCCATCAATCAACCTGGGAAAAAGTAGGATTGGAACGAGCACGCATTGCTTATGCACGGGTTGCTCATGCAATCGTGGAATTTGAACCAATTACCTTGTTAGTTAATCCAGGAGATGAAGCATCAGCCAAAGCGTTATGCAAAGAACATATTACGATTATAACGCTGCCAATAAATGATTCATGGACCCGCGATACCGGACCAACTTTTTTATTAAATAAAAATCAGCTGGCCGGAGTAGACTGGATTCACAATGCCTGGGGCGGCAATTATGAAAACTGTGCTTTAGACAATAAAATTGCCTCAGCACTCATAAAGCAAACAAATAGCCAATATTTTCATGCTCCTTTGGTTATGGAAGGTGGCTCATTTCATGTTGATGGTGAAGGCACCGTATTGACCAGTCGCGAATGCTTACTCAACGCCAACCGTAATCCCCAATTATCGCAAGCAGAAATAGAGCAGTATTTATGCGAGTACCTGAATGCAGAAACCGTTATTTGGTTAAATAAAGGATTGCTAGGGGATGAAACAGACGGACATATTGATGAAATAGCAACGTTTATCGCTCCAGGTAAAGTGTTATGCCTTACTACCAATGACAAGGAAGATCCCAATTATAATACCTTACAAGAAAATATAGAGATCCTGAAATCAGCAAAAGATGCAAAAGGCCGTTCACTGGAGGTTTATTGTGTAGAACAGCCCCCAGCAACCTATTTGGATGGAGAACGTTTGACCCTGTCCTATATTAATTTTTATCTGGCGAATAAGGGAATTGTAATGCCTGCTTTTGGTTATGAAACTTATGACCAGGCAGCTTATCAGTTATTCACCCAATTATTCCCTGACTATAAAATAAGCCAAATTGATGCCTTGGATGTGTTTGCTGGCGGTGGTGGAATCCATTGTATAACCCAACAACAACCAAAAATTTCAGGCTAAACAGGACGAGAGGATGTAATACTTCAATCCTTCCCAAACCTGAGCCAAGATCTTATGAACCAGACTCTGTGTCTGGTTCATAAAATATTATGAATTTAATGCCAACTTCATGTAGGCTGTGTATTGATAATTATTTAGGATTAGGGATGCCGTGGATAAACCACAACACGTCGGAATTTTTGACGGAAAGGTCAACAGACTCCTAATTAAATAAAAAGACTTTTTTGAGAAGCGTGTACGATGAATGCATATAAAAATATCTGGAGAACCTGGAAAACGCACCAAATCCCAAAGAAATTTACACCGCTGAATCAGTCCTGGATAATAAAAAACCCGGATTATCAAATACAACTATATAATGATGAAGAATGTTCGAATTTTATAACCAGTAATTTCAATGAGCGCATAATTAAAGCCTATCATGCCATGCCTTTAGGAGTAATGAAGGCTGATTTTTGGCGCTATCTCGTAGTGTATAAACATGGCGGCTATTATTGTGATATTGATAGCCAATGCAAGGTAGCGCTGAGTGATTGGTTACCGCAAAATGCAAAGTTCGCCATCTCAAAAGAAACCAGTTTTTATTTCGTCCAATGGGCATTTTACAGTGAACCCGGTCATAAAGTATTTGAATACTTAATCGAGTTGATATGCGACAGAGTATTAGTTGAAGGAATAGATGTTCATTATAAAATAGGTAATAGTAAGAAATTCGACACTTTTGTTCATTATTATACCGGACCCCTGGTTTGGACAGAGGCAATATTAAAATACATCAACGAACTCCTCGACACTCAAATCCAGGATATAGAACAATTGAATGAAAGGCATGTGAGATTACTAAAAGCGCAAGGTTTTTATATTTATGATTTTGATCATTTTTCTCAAATGAATACTCACGAAGCAGCCAGCATCTTAGGCTATATTAGAAATTACTCTTCCTGGAGAAAAGAAATTAAGAAAAAATACACGCCACGTTTTGGCTATTTGAGTCGTTTATTTAATTTAAAGAAAAATACATAAAACTCACGGACATAGCCATAGGGAAAAACATGTCGGAGAACAGCAAAAAACACAGCCAGAGAACTTGATTCATTATCCAATTTTTTTATGCAATAATAGCAGAGTCTGTTGATATTTCAGACTAAAATCCCGAGGTGTCGTGGTTTATTCACAAGTTAAGAAAAGTACTCGTATTTTACAATGGATACCTTTAAATAAGGCTTTTTAAGTGATTAAGGCTCAAAACATTACCAAATATTACTCTGTTAATGGGAAACGACAGTTTATATTCAAAGATGTTTCTTTGTCGCTTGAGAAAGGAGCTCGCTTGGGCATATTAGGGCCCAATGGTGCCGGAAAATCAACATTGCTCCGTATTCTCTGTGGAGTAGAATATCCGAATAAAGGTAACATTGAGCGCACCAGCAGCATTTCATGGCCGATAGGCATATCCCACGGCTTTATCCAGTCATTAACCGGTAGAGAAAACATTAAATTTATTTGCCGCTTACATGCGTGTTCTCCTGCAGTTCAAGAACAAAAAATTGAATTTGTTTGTAATTTTTCTGAACTTGGCGACTATTTTGATATGCCATTAAGGACTTACAGCTCAGGAATGGCTGCTCGCCTGGCTTTTGGCATGTCGATGGCCTTTGATTTTGATTTTTATGTGATTGATGAAAGTTTTGCGGTAGGAGATATTACTTTTAGGGAAAAAAGTTTAAGCGTATTTAATGAAAAGGCGCAAGGCAAAGGCATTATCCTGGTGTCACATGACATACAGACTCTAAAAGATTATTGCACTCAAGGTGTCTATCTTAATCAGGGGAGCTTAACACATTCTCAATCACTGGATGAGGCAATAGATCTCTATTTAGCATCAATAAGGACAGCATAGCAATGCAGGCTTTTTTCCAGCACATTTGGTCCAAACAGAAAAAGGGCAGACAAGATTTCCAAGCAATGCAGGCTGTAATCTACACCTTGATCTTACGTAATTTCGAACAAAACTTTGATGCACGTTCAAAAAACAGACGCATTTTAGATCTTTTAAAAATAATATCGGAACCCATGGGGCATGTCATTGCCTGGACCATGTTTCGGGCATTTACAACAAACAGCGGCGCTGCCGCGATGTCATCCGCTGTGTTTACCTTGCTTGGAGTAATCCCCTGGCTCTTTACTTATAATGTACTCCATACGTCCATCTCATGCATCAAGGACAATAGAAATTTATTGTTTTTCAGACAAATAAAACCCTGCGACTTCGTTATCGCAGCAACGATAACAGAGTTGATTACATCCATCTTTGTTTTTTGTGTTAGCCTGGCCATCATCTCTTTATACGATGCGCACTGGGAATACCACGATCCCTTACGTTTTATATGTGCCATTGTAGTATATTCAGTATTCGTGCTTGGATGTGCATTAATTATTGCCTGTTTGAGTTTTTTTTCAAAAGCAGCTGGGCTCTTCGTTCGCGTGGTACTGCGCTGTCTGTATTTATTTTCAGGGATATTTTACAGTGCTCAGGCAATCCCAGACTTCTATCGGCACTTCTTCACTGCCAATCCACTGTTTCAGATCATTGAAATTTCACGTGAATGTTTTAGTTCTTTTACAAGCTACCCCCTTTATGGTGATCTTTATTACTTATTTAACTGTGCTGCGGGTACCCTGTTTCTGGGATTAGGGCTTTATATTTTAATGAGAAGAAGCATCTTAGTGCATATAATGAGTCAATAAAAATGAAACCAATAAATTTTTTAATGAATAGAAAACCCATATTACAAACACTAAAAAATGGATTAGCTTACCCCATTGTTTGGTGTGTTCTGATTCCATGGTTGCTTCTTTGCTCTTACCTGTTATTAATAAAGAGCCCTACCTATGAAGGAGTAAGCACTTTGTTTTTTAATGAACAAGTCGGTGCTATACCAGAAAATAAATGGTTTTCCCTGCTACGCCAAAAACAACAAACACCTGTAGGCAGTAATCCAGGCCTCATTCATTTAATGCAAAAATATGTTCATTCCAAAGACATGATTAATAAAATACAAGCAGCTTTTGACCTTAAATCCCATTACCAAAACCCGGATATTGATGTCTTTTCAAGATTACGTGCCAAATCAGACAGAAAGTTCTTGGAATATTATCGTAAAAAAATCGATGTGGCCTTAGATAGAAATACCAATGAACTCATCATAAAGGTACGTTCTTTCTCGCCACAAATGACCGAACAATTGACTCATTTTATCGAACATAATTTATTGAATTTTTATAATCAGATGAATAGTCAATTAGTTGAAAAGCAACGAATTATTGCCGTTCAAGCCCTGAAAAGTGCAACCGACAAACTCTTTCAGCAAGAACAATCACAAAAAACAGCTCGTCAAGATGATTCAAACAGCAGCTCTTTTAAACCTCAACTTGAAAATGAAAAATTTAAATTAAAAATAACACGCAAAGAGTATGAGGCTGCATACGAGGCATACATGATGTGGCAATTAACGACAGAAAAAAATACACCCGTAGTCACGACCGGTTTATCTGAAATAGAAGAAGTATCCTACCCGCGTGTGCCCTATGATTTAATCAGTATCTTTTCTATTTTTCTGGTCGTTTATCTGCTTATAAAAATGATGTACATTATCGTTTTGGAGCATATACACTAATCGCTCATCTAATGTATCTCGAGATTATCCTGTGACCTACGAACATGCCATTAAGTTAAGAACAGTACGTCATCCTGAGCCAGGCGAAGGATCTCCTGAATCCTTCGTCGCTAGCTCCTCTGGATGACAGCCAAATCCTTAGCTTAATGGCAGTGGGCTTTGTATTCAGCAATACCTTCCATATTGACGCGTTCAAAGAAGCTATTTAGTATCAATCACTTCAACATGTTTTTAAGATAAATAGTTATGAGTGTGCCGCCTCTTTCTCACCCGAAATACCGCCCTGATATTGATGGTTTAAGAGCCATTGCTGTGTTGTCAGTAGTAGCATTTCATGCATTTCCAAATCTGCTTAGAGGCGGTTTTATTGGTGTTGATATCTTCTTTGTTATTTCGGGCTTTCTGATATCCACTATTATTTTTGAGAGCCTGGATAGAGGAGTTTTTAGCTTTAGTGAATTTTATTCGCGCAGGGTAAGGCGTATTTTTCCCGCACTGTTATTAGTACTGTCTGTAAGCTGCGTTTTAGGATGGTTTATTTTATTTGCCGATGAATACAAGCAACTCGGAAAACATATTGCAGGAGGAGCGGGGTTTCTCTCAAATATTGTTCTGTTGCAAGAGTCTGGTTACTTCGATAATGCAGCAGAAACAAAGCCACTGCTTCATTTATGGAGCCTGGGAGTAGAAGAACAATTCTATATTATTTATCCCTTTTTGCTCTGGTTCACCTGGAAAAGGAAATTCAATCTGTTTAGCATCACCGTGCTTGTCGCACTTATTTCTTTTTATTTGAATGTATCTGGAATAAAAAATAATGCTATTGCAGCCTTTTATTCTCCGCAAACCAGATTTTGGGAACTGATGTGCGGAAGCTTATTAGCCTGGATGATGCTTTATAAAAAGGAGGCTTATCCCAAACTAAAGTCCAATTCAAATAAGTGGCTCACCATTGTTTTATACCGCCAACCAAGAGACTTTAACAAACAAACGCTGGCTAATGTTGCTTCATTTATTGGGCTTTTGTTGCTTGTTTATGGTGTATTACGGATTAATCAAAGATTAAGTTATCCTGGAAAGTGGGCACTGGTCCCTGTTTTAGGGGCGGTTCTTATAATCTTTGCGGGTCAACAAGCCTGGGTAAACAGAACGATTCTGTCCAATCGGGTTGCAGTATGGTTTGGGCTAATTAGCTACCCCCTATATCTATGGCATTGGATATTACTGTCCTATGCCAGAATTTTAGAAAGCGAACAGCCAAGTATAAAAATCAGAATGATGTGTGTTGGCCTATCAATAGGATTAGCCTGGCTAACCTTCCGCTATATAGAACAACCGTTTAGAAAAAGAGAAAAAAAAGCACTAAAAACAGCATCTTTGGCTTTATCAATGATATGCATTCTTTTTATAGGAGTAACTACCTCAAAACTTAATGGGTTCCCTTCCCGTCTGCCTGACAATTTATCTCAAATTGTATACTTTGGTGAAGATCCCCCAGAGGACCATCAGAACTGCATGAACAGGTATGGTTTGAACGGATTTATTCGCTACTGTAATCTTTCGGGAACGAAAAAGCCAAGTATTGCATTAATTGGTGATTCTCATGCCACAGCCTTGTATCAAGGATTATCTGAATTACTTGAACAGCAAGGCGACAGCCTTTTAAATATAGGAGGACGGTTATTCCTTGATGTTGCAACCTATCCCGCAGGAAATGACTCTGAAATTGCAGTGTACCAAGGCGGAATCAGAGCAACTGAATTTGTAGCCCAGGAAACCTCTCTTTCTACGGTAATTATGGCATCACGTGGCCCATTTTATATTACTGATGGTTGGATTTTTACACTGATTAGTGAGCCGGAAATTACGGATAAGCAAAGAGTATGGGAAGTTGGCATGAGAAAAACTCTTGATCGCATGGTTTTAGCGAAAAAGCGGATTATCTTTATCATTGATAATCCCGAGATAGATTTTGATCCTCGCAAATGCATTTCAAGACCAAATAATCCATTAAAAAAGCCCCCGGACTGTTCCATACCCAAAAACCAATATGACGAGAGAAATAAAACATACAGAGAGTTGGTTTTAAGAATATTGAAAGAGTACCCCGAAGTAACAGTGTTTGATGCAGCAGCATACCTATGTGATAAAGAGAAATGCTGGGCAAAAATAAATAATAAAGTGCTCTATAGTGATTCAAACCACCTGTCACGAGAAGGAGCCCGTTATCTTTCTCGAGAACTGATAAAGGTTATTAATGATGGTGTTGTTTAGCAGAAAATACCCACTACTCTTTGAGAAATATCTTACATGTTACTGCTCTATCTACCCAATGACATAAAAAATCAAAGAGTTATACTGAAACTCTAAAGGATGACATGGATATGTCTGACAGGACGTCAACTAAAGGGACAAGTACAATGGATGTACTTCGCCGCAAGGATGCGGCACCTTAATTGCGCCATGAATCCTTTGCAAACGCACCTGATTACTCTTTATTCCTTATGAATGAAATCATCTTGTAGTAATAAAACCGCCTAAAACCATCAACAAATAGTACACGTTGATGAATCAGGGGGGGCTTCATACACAGTATCAGCCACCCACAGTAAATTTTCTTGCACAAATAGCTGTACATCAGACAGAGGATTGGCAATAAAAAATTTGTGATCAGATTTGGATACATCAACAGATGCCCACTTCTTTGCTTTTTCCTGTGTTTCAGGAGACATGAGGGCGCTTAGCGATAAATTATTCTTTTTGGCATATTTAAAAATCTCCTCAATTGCTGCTTTATTTTTTTTCATAAAGGCAACATCAAGCGCAGTCTCCCCCCGAGCATTTTTGTGACATGCGTTAGCCTTATTCTCTAATAACACCCGGAACAACTCATTATTAGTTGTATAGCCAACGGATAATAAATTGATTATAATCATTTATTTATGACGTATTCA
>NZ_CALMPD010000056.1 GCF_937871865.1 uncultured Legionella sp. | reverse complement strand
AAGGCTACCAGGGACTACTCGCCCTAGCCTTCGGCTATCCATGGCTCGCAGCGACGGCTACTGTTGCAGGAGCTACAGATATCCCTGCAACCAGTTTTGTGATTTCGGGAAGCAATACAACGCAGGAAACGGGCACTTTAGCACTTGACACAGCTACGACGACACCTTCTGTGGGTGATGCCGTACAAGCAGGTATAGTAGCGTGTACTACACCTAGTCTGATGACACCAACAACGCTTTATTTGGTGGCATCAATGGTTCAGGGAGGAGGAGAATGGGGGGGTAGCGGCGTAGCAACAGGTGCAAGGGACGACACTGATGGTTATAGCAACACACAAACTATTGTGAACACCTTAGGAACTAGCACGAATTATGCTGCGAATACTTGCTCTTTATTGCAACTTCAAAGCAACGGCATTACACCATGCTATGTTGGTGGTGTGTGTTACGAAGACTGGTATTTACCCGCAAGATACGAATTGAGTTGCATGTATAACAATAAAGACGCTATCGGTGGGTTCCACGCTAACTACTATTGGAGCTCTACTGAGTACGACGCGAACACCGCATGGACTCGGAACTTCGACAACAACAACCTGGCGGCCTACCCTAAGGACTCCTCAACAAACACTCAATTTCGTTGTGTTCGAGCTGTTACCAATTAATCAATTTCCAGGTCGTATAAACGGCCTGGTGCCACATTAAAATGTGGTTTGATATACTGAGTTAACTGGATAGCGGTACCAGAAAACAAATTTAACATTGGAAACTCATACAAACAGGAGTCGGTCTTATTTCTTCAATATATTTATTAAGTAAGTCTTTTGCTGGATATGTATCTTTTATATGACTTGTAATTTGTTTTAATTTATCGATTTTACGCTCAATCTGTTCATCTTTATCTACAAAATTTGATTTTTCAATATTGATAACGTCCTTAACATAGTCACAAGCAACTGGAACATCAAATATTTTATACTGCTCTAACTCTAATATCAGTTTTTGCGATAATTGCACAATTTCCGAATCCTTTTGTTCTATATTGCTCGTTTTTACTCTTATTATTTCAGGCTCAGCAGTATTTTCCACTGCCGGTTTATCTCTTAGGCTTAATCCCAATTGATTCATAAGCCCCGTTGACGATTGAGGTATATCATTCTTTGATTGAGGATTTTGAATAACTGATTGGTTCTCCAGGCTCTCAGTTGATTTAGATCGAACATATTCTCCTATACCCACAGAAACAGCAGTAATCAATCCAACAATACCAATACCCACAGCACTAAGACTAAGGCCCGTTGCAGCAGCCCCCAGAGTAGCAGCTGCTGCAACACCAAATACAGCAGGAGCAACACCCGCAGTACCTATACTTAATACTAGTGCTGCAGCAATAGCACCGACAGTTAATAGCCCCACCCCAATACCGGCGGCTATATCACTTGCCAATGAGGGAGTTGTAAAAAAATCATAAAGCGTGGTAAAAACCGTATCGTCAATTGTACCGCCTGTTTTTTGTAATCTAGCCGCAAATCGTTGAGTTTCTTGAGTTGATATCGCTCCAATTTCATTTTTTAGTTTAATAATTTCATCACTATGATCGCCTGGCAGTCTACTAAGATCGACTAGACGATTGTTTAAATGTTCCATAGATATAGTTAACTCGGTTTCATAATGCCAGAGTAATGCTTCATAAATTAGTTGTTTAGAATAAGGTAGGGGAAGTCCATTTTCATCGATTTTTGGGATTTTATATTTATCTAACATATTTCCCAGACGATCGTGGGCAGCTATTCTATAGTTCTCTTTATTGCCGGCATCTATTTCAGTTAATACGTTGTTTAACTCATAGATTGATTTAAATTTCGTTCGCTCACCATTTATACCGCCAAGACTTTGTGCACTATTAAAAGCCTCGACCAATATTTTTCGATCTATTTTATTGCCTGTAAAAAAATGTTCAAAAGACGTAGACAGTCTAGACGTATTGATTTCTTTTCGTTCTTTCATGGTTGCCTCCACTTTTAATATATTCACCAGATTATCATCCAAATTATTAAGAAATGATTAGGCAGATATGGTGTTTAAGGAAGGCTTCATAAAAATTGACTATGTGAGATAAAGCAAATATACCGCATTTAATGCTAAACCGTGTTCGCCAGTTAATTTCAAGCACGTCGGCTTATAGCTAGAGAAGATGAGAAGAACTAATCCCGCAGTAAAAACTACGGGATTCTGCAATAGAAATGCTTCATAAAATAACAGGCTAAGCGCCAGAAGAGCTAGCCTTCGGCTCAGAGCAGTTTGTATTATCATATTCGATTCCAGGGTTGATCTTGACGCATAACTCAATGACATGAATCAGGAAAAGAAAGTCTTTGTTATCTACTCCTTTATTTTTCAATACAATACATTCTTGATACAAATATGACAGCACCTTATCAAGCTGTTCAGATTCAATGCAACTACCCTGACTATCTAAATTTGCATGTACATTGTGTAGCAACCAGACACGCAATGTTCCTGAAATAACATAATATTGATGATCGCTTGTGTCTGGGTGAGCAATCACCTTTAAAAGCAGATCACAGGCAGTGCGCCACTCATTGGAGTCAGAATGGAACAGAAAGTTAATGAAAAACAAAAGATGCTCTTGTACAAAGAATGACTCCGAAAGCAGATTGCTAAGTACTAGAGCGCCCGTATTTTCCGTATCAATCAGCTCACCAAGTCTAACAAGTACCATTGTTGCTGCACTTCACACTTGCTTGTTTTCATTATTCAAGTTGCCAACTGACCAGTGATAGAGCGGAACAAGTAAAGAATGGTCGAGGAGTTTCGTCAATTCATCAAACACACAGAACCAATTTTGTTGAAGTCGTGTATAAGCCTTGTCTTCCCCAATCCATTCGATATTATTCCTAAATAGTTCAAGAGTAACTAATAATTGTTTCTCATCCATTGCGCGAATACATGTACGTAGCTGCATCCGTGCTTCCTTGATAATTTGTGCGTTATTATCGGAAGTATCATTGAGCCCAGAAAAAAACGAGTAAAAAGTAAGTACCAATTGATCGGAACTCATTAGGTTTATAAAGACAGGAATCAATGAGATGTTTTGATTGGTGCTTAAATAGTTTTGTTGATTTTGTAAATTATCAACAAATAAATTACATGCGGGAACTAACTGTAAAGAAGTCATCTGACCAGAAAAAATCTGTAGAAGAGATAATACTGCTTTATTACATTCTGGACTCTGTTGATATTGAATTGCATCAATAGTCCAGTTGAACAATGGTAATAATTGTTTTAAATCAAAACTACGCCCCAGCATTTCAAGTGTCTCATACACACCACTTACAATCCAAGGCTCCGATGCCTGCGTACGTGTCAATAATTTATCTAACCTTGGGGCCAGTTTCTCAGCTGAAATTCGACTTGCAAGTGCATGAATTATTAAAGGAAGCTGATATTTTATTTGATAATTAACCGTTCCCAGGTTATCCAAAACCCATTCAATAACAGGTTCGAACTCCATATCACTGCCTGTGCACGGGCTTGGTAGTTTTGATTTGCAGGATCATCCAACAAAGGATTTAAAGCATAAAGTCGTTGTTCTGTGGTCATAATTGCAGAAAGTGACTGGATTAATTTGAGCTCTATATCAGATAATCGCGTCTCTCGTGGTGTTAATAATATTAGAAGACGATCTACTGCATCATTAGACAAAACAGAAGAAATACTAGAGAAGAGTTCCAGAGTTTTTCTGTACACATGAGTAAGTTCATAATGGGTAACGAATGGTTTCGCTTTTATCTTTGGGGACAAATACTCAAGATAGTTTAATAATGGTTGCACCAGAATTTGTTGTTTCGCTTCGAAGAGGAAAATTACAATTTTCAGTAGCTCTATTGTATGCTCATTAATAGCTTGGTGAGGTCCATTTAGCTTCTCTAAAACGCGGTCAAACAACATATCATATGGCTCAGTCTCCCTTCGATTTGCCAACAGCTTAAGAACGCTTAATGCGTTGCTTCTAATAGAAATATCTTTATCATCAATATGATGCATAATCCAATTATTCAGCGGTTTCAATTGTACTGATGTAATCTTTCGTTGTGTAGATAGACTACTAATTAATTCGGGTAATATATACGAGGCAGGATGTTTCTTTTTCTCTAACTCATGCAGTATTAATTCCAATGCAAGTGACCATTGTTCTGAATTAAATCGTTTAGCTATTTTTAAGAAAACAGGAATATTGATTGAATCGTTTTCCTTAAATTGATTTAAAATAAAATTCAGATGATTAGGAGCGATATGTTTTGCTAATTTGTCAAATATAGAAAGTACATGATAACGAACAGAATGATTATTCTTCGTATGTTCAAGTAAAGGCCATACTTTATTCAAGCAATATTCCAATTGAGAGTTGCTCATAAAAGGAGTATGCGTTTCTATTAAATGTTCTACATTTTTGAGTGCTGAGTTAAATTCCTGCTCATTATTACATTGCAGTACTTCAAAAACAGCTTTAATTTCTTCATCTGCCAGGGTTTTCTGTATTTTAACACGAACAGAATGTCCCTCAATTGTTCGATTAGCGGCCAAACCTAAACCTAAACCTAAAGATATATGATATACAGCATCAAAAGTCAGGTCAGATAAACTATGCCATTGAGTTGGGAGGCGCAGAAAATACACGATATGCAAGAAAAATATTATACCCGGTATAATATTTCATTAAGGAATATTGAAGAATAGAATCTATTAGTACTTAAGATATAAATTCAGGTGCTTGAATTAAACTGATAATAGCTTTATTGGCTTCAGGAAAGTCATCTGGATTTAAATCATCTAATTTAATCCATTTCATACTTAGTTGCTCCTCCTTACAAGAAGGTACACCAGCAAATTGACTCACGTGAAAAACTATCAGCTCTACTTTTTTATCTTTATATTGATGTACCACATCCCCCAAATATTGGAATTGTTGTACATCAAGGTTTACTTCTTCTTTAATTTCTCTGATTAAAGCCATTTCAGGGGATTCATTGCTTTCGACTTTCCCGCCCGGAAACTCCCAACATCCGCCATGTGGTACATGAAGCGGACGCTGAGTAACTAATACATGTTGCTTGTCATCAGTTATAATTGCTACGGCAACTTTCACACTAAACTTCCATGACAGGACTTATATTTTTTTCCTGAACCACAAGGACAAGGATCATTACGCCCTATTTTCTTTTCATGTCGGCGAAATGTCTGATCGGCATGTTCGCTTTCATCACCATTAAGGCTTTCATGAGTCAAACTCATTTTTTGAATCTGCTCGGAACGTCGTAACTCTTCAACCGCATTGGCATCTTCTTCTGTCTGAATCTCAACTGACGAAAGCAACTTGATCACATCATATTTCAGATTATCAAGCATCATGGTAAATAAAGAGAACGCTTCCTTTTTATATTCTTGCTTGGGATCTTTTTGTGCGTATCCGCGCAAGTGTATACCCTGACGCAATTGATCCATTGAAGCTAAGTGTTCTCTCCACTGATTATCCAGGGTTTGTAAAATAACTGATTTTTCAAACTGAGATATAACCGGTCTACCAGTTTTCCGTACTTTTTCATCATAATGCTCTATCGTAAGAGCCATGATTTTGTCCTTAATTTCTTCAGCCTGAATACTGTGATCGTCTTCAACCCACTGAGAGACAGGCGCTTTAATTTTAAACTCATCAATTAAGACATCGCTTAATGCTTTAGTTTCCCATTGATCTTCCAGACTCTGAGGCGGAATATAAGTGTCAACCAGACTGTTGATCACTTCTTCTCTCATCATATCGACCACTTCTTCGGTATCCGCCATTTCCATGATTGAAGCACGCTGAGTATAAATAACCTGGCGTTGATCATTCGCCACATTATCGTAATCCAGCAATTGCTTTCTTACATCGAAATGATGTCCTTCAAGTTTCCGCTGCGCATTTTCAATGGCTTTGGTCACTAAACTATGTTCAATAGGCTCACCTGGCTTCATTCCTAAGCGACGCATCATGGATGCAACCCGTTCAGAAGCAAAAATACGCATCAGGTTGTCTTCAAGAGAGAGATAAAAACGGCTGCTACCCGCATCTCCTTGACGACCTGCACGACCTCGCAATTGATTATCGATACGCCGGGATTCATGACGTTCAGAACCAATAATTCTCAAACCACCGAAAGAAAGAACATCATCATGACGTTTTTTCCATTCAGTCTTTAGTTCATTTTTTTCTTCTTCAGTTGCCGAATCAGGCAATAAAGCCATATCTGCAGACAAACTACCGCCTAAAACAATGTCAGTTCCCCGACCAGCCATATTAGTGGCAATCGTTACAGCACCAGGACGACCTGCTTCAGCAATAATCTGAGCTTCTTTTTCATGGAATTTAGCATTTAAAACCTGATGCTTGATATTTGCTTTTTTCAAAAGCTGGCTTAAATATTCAGAAGCTTCAATAGATGCAGTACCAACCAGAACAGGTTGCATACGTGTACCACACTCTCGAATGTCTTCGATAATAGCCTGATATTTGTCGATTTGATTTAAGTACACCAAATCAGCTTCATCTTTTCGCTGCATCGGCTTATTCGTTGGAATCACAACTACTTCAAGATTATATATTTGCTGGAATTCATAAGCTTCGGTATCTGCTGTACCCGTCATTCCGGATAACTTATTATACATCCGGAAAAAAT
>NZ_CALMPD010000055.1 GCF_937871865.1 uncultured Legionella sp. | reverse complement strand
AAATCGATATCCCCATGAAAATATTGAATTTTTTCCTCTAATTTCTTGACATATATAAAATCAGTGCAGATACTGATAACGTTGCATGCTTCGAAACCTGAACGACGAATGCATGCTATTGACAACTCCAAGAGGTGAGTTATCAATAAATTGGGAACTCAATTATAATCATAAGTGGAGACAAGGCATGTTAAGTTTAAAGAAAACAGCAGTAGCTGTTCTTGCTTTAGGTAGCAGCGCAGTATTCGCCGGCACTATGGGACCCGTTTGTACCCCAGGAAATGTTACTGTTCCTTGTGAAAGAACCGCCTGGGATATTGGAATCACCGCTCTCTATTTGCAGCCTGTTTATGATGCAGGTTGGGGATACAGAGATGTTACTACCGTTGCTGGTTACCGTACTTACCAAGAATGGAACCATGATTGGGACTGGGGTTTCAAATTAGAAGGTTCTTACCATTTCAATACCGGGAATGACATCAATATTAACTGGTACCACTTAGATACAGATAACGATGGTTATTACTACGGCAATTTGAATAGCTACCGTCATAACATCAAGTGGGATGCTGTTAATGCAGAATTAGGCCAATTCGTTGATTTCAGTGCCAATAAGAAAATGCGTTTTCATGGTGGTGTTCAATACGCAAGAATTAAAGCGGATCACAACACATTCAACGGAAATGTTTTCTCTTACAATCATAACAATGAGTTCAACGGCTTCGGACCACGTACTGGTTTAGACATGAACTACGTATTCGGTAACGGATTCGGAATTTATGCTAAAGCTGCTACTGCAATCCTGGTTGGCACTGCAAAATTCAATGACGGTGCTCATTTAGCTTACGGTTCGAAGAATGCAATCGTTCCAGAAGTTGAAGCTAAGTTAGGTGCTGATTACACCTATGCAATGGCTCAAGGTGATTTAACTCTTGATGTAGGTTACATGTGGTTTAATTATTTCAATGCATTACATACTACATCCAACCTGAATACAACAGCCACAGGATTGTATGTAGGACAAACAGATTTTTCTGCCTCTGGTCCGTACATTGGCTTGAAGTATGTTGGTAATGTGTAATTTGTTAACTTTTTAAGAAATTTCAGCAATACTGTTGACTTTATCTAAGTCCGGCTGGATAATTTATCTAGGTACGCTCTCTATTAGAGCGAAGAATGCGTACTGTTGCTGATTACTCATTAGATTGGTAACGAACGGAAATTAATAATAAAAAAGTGGAGATAAGCATGTTACATTTGAATAAAATAGCGGGAGCTGTTCTTGCTTTAAGTAGCAGTGCAGCAGTATTCGCTGGTACTATGGGACCAGTTTGCACCCCAGGAAATGTTACTGTTCCTTGCGAAAGAACTGCTTGGGATATCGGAATTACAGCTCTTTATTTACAACCAGTTTATGATGCAGGTTGGGGATACAGAGATGTTACTACAGTTGCTGGTTACCGTACTTACCAAGAGTGGGATCATGATTGGGATTGGGGCTTCAAATTAGAAGGTTCTTACCACTTCAATACCGGAAATGACATCAACATTAACTGGTACCACTTAGATACAGATAACGATGGTTGGTACTACGGTAACGTAAACAGCTACCGTCATAACATCAAGTGGGATGCTGTTAACGGTGAATTAGGTCAATTCGTTGATTTCAGCGCTAACAAGAAAATGCGTTTCCACGGTGGTGTTCAATACGCAAGAATTAAAGCGGATCACAACACATTCAACGGAAGTGTTTTCTCTTACAACCATAACAATGAGTTCAACGGCTTCGGACCACGTACTGGTTTAGACATGAACTACGTATTCGGTAACGGATTCGGAATTTATGCTAAAGCTGCTACTGCAATCCTGGTTGGCACTGCAAAATTCAGTGATGGCGCTCATTTAGCTTACGGTTCGAAGAACGCAATCGTTCCAGAAGTTGAAGCTAAGTTAGGTGCTGATTACACTTATGCAATGGCTCAAGGTGATTTAACTCTTGATGTTGGTTACATGTGGTTCAACTACTTCAATGCGTTACACTCTACAGCTAACCTGAATGCAACTGCTAATAATCTTTATGTTGGTCAAACTGATTTCTCAGCTTCTGGCCCATACATTGGTTTGAAGTATGTTGGTAATGTATAATTTCTTACTAACCTAAGAATTATTCGAGGCCCATCATTAAGGTGATGGGCTTTTTTTTTACGTAAGGGAGTATTTATGTTAAAAAAGACAACTTTGGCTGTATTGGGACTGGCCGCAAGTAGTTTTGCAGTTGCCGGTACTATGGGACCAGTTTGCACCCCGGGTAATGTAACTGTTCCTTGTGAAGCGGCACTATGGGATATCGGTGTACAAGGGCTGTATTTTGGACAAATTTTTGATGCAAACAAAGCCTACCAACACAATCTTTTGCCAGCAAGAACTTATGACGGCATAAATAATGAATGGGACTGGGGTTACAGACTCGAGGGTTCTTATCATTTTAATACTGGTAATGATGCTACAGCTACCTGGGTACATTATCGCAACAATTCTAACCGTGACGGCTTTTTAGGCGTAATTCCTATTCCAGCAGGCGTTACTCCACTAACTTCTGTTTATAGCTTAGATGACAGCACCTATTTTGATCAAGTGAATCTGGTATTAGGTCAGCATGCTGATTTTGGTTTAGTTAAAAAAATGCGTTTTTATGGCGGTCTGCAATACGCAAATATTAACAATGAATCAACAGCTTACTTTGCTCGCTCACCTGCTCTATTAATTCCTTCAGGAATTACTTCTGTTAATCAATTTGAAAAATCAGATTTTAAAGGGTTTGGTCCAGTTGTTGGTATTGACTACTCTTTCAACGTAACCAATGAGTTTAGTGTTACTGCTAATGGTGCAGGCTCACTTCTTTATGGTACCAGCCGAGTTGATTATGGCTTCGTAGGTACTCCTGCTGGTGCAGTACTTGTAGACTACTACGGCAGTAAAAAGACCGTTGTCGCTAGTTTAGAAGCTAAATTAGGTGTTAACTACGCGTACGCAATGCCTCAAGGTGTTTTGAACCTGCAAGGCGGCTACCAAGTTATGAATTATTTCAATGCGCTGCAATCTACCGGATATAATGCTCCTGGAACAGGTGTGTTTGGTAGTAGTGATTATGGATTATATGGCCCATATTTCGGTGTGAAATATGTAGGTAACGCATAATTAATACTCTTTGTATGCTTGAATAAAAAAGCCCAGGTTGATATGGGCTTTTTTTTTGTAATTGAAACACTACGGTTGGTACCGCTACTTTAAATTTACTGCGTTTTCCTAAATTTATCCCGCGTTGCCAATTCATAGATCAGCCCTCCTGTCATACCGTTCTTCTCTCTGTACTTCCTCTATTTATTCATCGCTGCCTTGTTTAAAACCTGGCGGATTGCGCTGTATCAAAAAAACTGCTTAGAGAAGCAAATAAATACAAACTAGATTAAAAAAGTTCTGACTTTATCTCTGGTCATCACGAATTTACCAAGATATAATCCATCGCTTATCCAAGCAGGAAGTAAAAATAATAACCAGGAGTACCGCATGAAGTTTAAAAAAATTCTAGTGGCTTTGGCTTGTCTATCATCGCCAATATATGCGGAGCAAGATCAGCAAATTCAACGAGAAATTCAGCGTTTACAACATCAAGCCCAAGATTTACAGGCTCAGTTGGACAGATTGCAAAAGACATTAGCGTCACAGAATGCAGCAAAAACGCGTAATGCGCCTAAAGCAGTAAGCCAAAAAGCGAGTCCTCAGTCTGCTCCGGTGATAAAGCCGCGAGCCGCTGATGATAAGCGCTATCATTCATCTCATATTACAGTACATGCTCCAGAGGCACATCCAGAATCCATCGCTTTTTATCCAACTGCCTTAGTTGCTGATAATCGGGTAGTCACCTATATTGCGGGCACCCCGGTAGTCAGCTCCCCATATTTAGGAGACAGACCTGCATTTGATGGTTCCGATTATATTGTCAACATTTCAAGTATTAACCGTGATATTCGTTTGATGCAACAAAGAAGACGTTTATATCGAGCTTATCAAGCTATTGGCTACCCTGTTCCTCAAATGCCCATTATTGCACTAAGTGGAAAATCTGAACCAGTAGGGGTTATTAATGACCCGTTTAGAGGAAACACTAATGGCGATTTAACCTTAGGTTCCAGTGAGTTGGATATTGCAGCCGCGCTGAATCAAAATGTTGAAGCATACCTGGCCATTGCGTACGATGAGAGTCCTCCTGATGTCGGCCCGCGAATCAATAACTCTGCATTCAATTTGAATATGGGGTTTGTCAATATTGGTAACCTGGATAAAACGCCACTGTATTTCACTGCAGGTCAGCTCTATGTGCCTTTTGGGCGCTATTCCAGTTCAATGATCAGCGCTCCATTAACATTGAATGTCTCAAGAACTAAAACAAGACCTTTTATTCTTGGGTATAAATCCCAAGAGGATGTAGGACCTTTCGCGGCGGTGTATGCTTATAGAAGTGATACCACTTATGGCAGGTCAGGCGTTGGAGGCGTGAATTTAGGGTACATCTTCGATTTTCTGGACGATAGTGGAGAAATTGGGGTCAGTTACATCAGTTCAGTAGCTGATGCAGCGGGAATGCAAAGTACAGGCTCTACGGTGAATACCACATTTGGCGGCTTTGGTTCCATCACGAATGGTAATGAGGCTGTTCGAAAAACTCCAGCCGTTGATGTGCATGGTAACATTGGATATGGTCGTTATAATTTTACGGCTGAATGGGTTGGTGCTACTGAAGCGTTTAGAGCACAGGATTTGAGTTTTAATGGTCGAGGAGCCAAACCGCAGGCTGCTCAACTAGAGGCCGGTATGACGTTTAGAGCGTTTAACCGCCCAGCTTCTATCGGTGTTGGCTATCAATGGTCCAAAGATGCATTAGCGCTGAATTTACCTAAGCAAAGAGTTCTGGGTGTATTTAACATCTCCATTTGGAAAGATACGGTTGAGAGTTTGGAATATCGCCATGATATTGATTATGGCGCGAATCAATTTGCAAATGGTGCTGCACCTCCCGGGCTTGTAAATCAGCCGACTTTAGGAACTGGTCGTTCTGCTGATACTGTTTCTGCTCAAATAGGCGTTTATTTCTAATTATTAGTTCCATAATAACTACGGCTTGTGAAGCACTTCGTGCGACACGGCTGTAGTGAAATTATAAGTCAAGTGCATTATCTTTCTTTCTGTTTAAATAATCTGTGCTATCTTTTATCATATGTTATCCTTTCGCAAGGAACTAAGCATGCGAGCAATTGGTACCATGCATGGTCACCTTAGGTTTTATGATAAGACGATTGCTACTGTCTTTCGTGGGTTTATTCTTAATAGCATTTTTATCGTATTGATGAGCATCAATACATCAACACTTCATGCCGCCAAAATTGTTGAGTTTAATATTAAAGGCCCCATTGGTCCTGCTACAGCTGATTATATTGGACGAGGAATCGATAACAATCAAAATGCAGAACTGATTTTGGTGGTACTGGATACTCCTGGTGGTCTTAATGATGCCACACGAACAATGGTGCAAAAATTTTTAACCTCAAACGTGCCAATAGTTACCTATGTCAGTCCTACTGGAGCGAGAGCGGCCAGTGCCGGAACTTATTTAGTATATGCCAGCACCGTGGCTGCAATGGCCCCTGGCACGCAATTAGGAGCAGCAAGTCCTATAAGTCTGGGTAAGGAGTTATCCAATCTGAGTAATCAAGAGGATCCAACACTGAAAGCAAAAATAACTAATGATGCCTTGGCTACCATTCGCGCTTTGGCACAATTAAGGGGGAGAGATCCTGTTTTTGCGCAAAATGCGGTGAGCAATGCTACGTCAATAACCTCCGGTGAGGCTTTAAAGGCAGGAGTGATTAATTACATTGCGACCGATAAGTATGATTTATTATCCCAAATCAATGGCATAACGGTCGTGCAAAATAATAAGAAGATGATTCTGGATACGAGTAATCCGCACATTGAATTAGTTAATCCGGATTGGCGAACCCAGGTTTTGTCGGTCATTACGAATCCCACGGTGGCTTATCTTTTAATACTGTTGGGAATTTATGGTATTTTTTTCGAACTGGTAAATCCGGGCTTTGTGTTGCCTGGTGTCGTGGGGGCGGTATCAATGCTTCTTGCCCTATATGCCTTGCAATTACTGCCCGTCAACTACGCAGGATTATTGCTAATCATTTTAGGGATCGCATTTATTGTTTCAGAGGCTTTTACGCCTAGTTTTGGCGTCTTGGGGATTGGTGGAACCGCGGCCTTTGTGTTGGGCTCCATTATGTTGATGAATAAAGATTATGCCGGCTATCAGATAGCCTGGTCGGTTATATGGGCAATGGCCATCCTCAACATACTTTTATTTATAGTGATATTGGGTATGGCCATAAAATCACGGCGCCAAAAAGTAAGGAATGGTTTAATTATGCTTGTTGGAGCAAAAGGACGGGCGCTAGAGGCGATCAATCCCAGTGGGCAGGCGGTTATCCGCGGTGAGATATGGAATGTGCGTTCCAATACGCCAATTGAAGCAGATAAAAACATTAAAGTCATTGTATGCGACGGTTTGCTATTGGAAGTTGAAGAGGATTATATTGCAGAATGAGCTAGAGCGCAGTCCTGGCTTATCGACGATTCATTAAGGAGAATGAGATGGGCACTTTTTTAGGTGTGATACTGCTGCTACTTGGTTTATTG
>NZ_CALMPD010000054.1 GCF_937871865.1 uncultured Legionella sp. | reverse complement strand
AAGTAGCTTCTGAAATTAGAGCATTTAGACCGCCAGAACCTTATAAAGGCAAAGGAGTTCGGTTTGCTGGTGAAGCGATTGCTCGAAAAGAAGCGAAAAAGAAATAAGGTATAAGTTATGAATAAGCAAAACTCGCGTGAACGACGTGGATTAAAAGCGAAAGCTTTAATCCGTAAATCGGGTAGAGCAAGATTGGTTGTGTATAGAAGTGGTGTTCACATCTATTCACAAATAATTCAAGCTGATCAACTCGGTGATAAGGTATTAGTAGTTTGTTCAACTAATGACAAAGAATTAAGAGCCAGTTTATCTGGAAAATGCAAAGTAGAACAAGCCACATTAGTTGGTAAGTTACTTGGTAAGCGTGCTAAAGAGCAAGGTATTAGCCAAGTTGCATTTGATCGTGCTGGTTATAAATATCATGGCAGAGTGAAAGCACTTGCAGAAGGTGCTCGCGAAGCTGGATTAGATTTTTAAGGAACGATTATGGCATTCGAAGAATCACCCAAGTCAGATGGGTACCAGGAAAAGTTGGTATCAGTAACTCGTACCGCTAAAGTTGTTAAAGGTGGACGTGTTTTTGGCTTTGCTGTTTTGGTCGTTGTTGGTGACGGAAAGGGTAAAGTTGGTTTTGGTAGAGGTAAAGCACGTGAAGTTCCGATAGCAATTCAAAAAGCTATGGATCAAGCCAAGAAAAATATGGTTTATATTCCTCTTTCTGGAACTACCATATTCCACGAAATTAGCTGGAACTATGGTGCTTCTAAAGTATTCATGAAACCTGCTAGTGAGGGTACTGGAATTATTGCTGGTGGCGCCATGAGAGCTGTACTGGAAGTTTTGGGTGTTCAAAACATTCTGGCAAAAAGCATTGGTTCTACTAATCCAAGTAATATTGTCCGTGCGACAATTGGAGCGTTAACCAACATTGGTACTCCAGATTATGTAGCAGCCAAACGTGGTAAAACAGTTAATGAAGTAATGGCGGGCTAACTATGGAAAAGAAAATCAAGATCACTTTGGTTAAAAGTACTATAGGTCGAAAACCAAAGCATATTCATATTGCAAAGCAGTTAGGTTTAGGTAAAACAAATTCCAGCGTGTCGCATAATGATACTCCTGCTATTCGTGGACTTGTAAACGCAATTAATTACCTACTGCTAGTTGAGGAGAGTGTATAATGAATTTAAATTCACTATCACCAGATCCTGGTTCAAGACCCCCTAAAAAAAGATTAGGAAGAGGGATTGGTTCCGGGCTAGGTAAAACTAGTGGTAAAGGTCATAAAGGTCAAAAAGCAAGAGCTGGTGGATATCACAAAATCAACTTTGAAGGCGGCCAAATGCCTATTCAAAGACGATTACCAAAAATGGGCTTTAAATCCCGTGTTGGTCGAACTGTTGATCAAGTGTGCTTAAGTGAACTGGCAAAGCTTACTGCTGAAGTAATTGATCTGCAGGTTTTACAAGATGCCGGCATCATTAACTGTTCTATTAAAGATGTTAAAGTTATCCTTTCTGGTGAGTTAACAACAGCCGTCAAGCTTAAAGGTTTAAGAGTTACTAAAGGTGCTCGCTTGGCTATTGAAGGTCTGGGCGGAAGCATAGAAGAGTGACTATGAAAAACCAAAAACATAATGGAAGCCAATCCCGTGGTGGATTGGCCGAACTAAAATCAAGATTGTTTTTTGTTATCCTTGGGATTTTAGTCTATAGATTAGGGGCACATATACCAGTACCGGGATTGGACCCTGCAAAATTAGCTAATTTCTTTAATGAGCAACAAAATACTATCTTCGGATTGTTTAATATGTTTTCTGGCGGAGCCCTATCGCGTGTTACTGTTTTTGCAATAGGTATTATGCCTTATATTTCTGCTTCAATTATTATTCAGCTGTTTTCAGTTGTATCGCCAAAACTAGAACAATTGAAAAAGGAAGGCGAGTCTGGACGTAGAAAAATAAATCAGTACACCCGTTATTTAACTTTATTGCTATCTATATTCCAATCTTTAGGGATGGCTAGATGGTTAGCGGGACAACAAATAGCTCTTCAACCGGATGTATCATTTTACTTCACTGCAGTTGTTACTCTGGTAACAGGCACAATGTTTTTAATGTGGCTGGGAGAACAAATTACTGAGAAGGGTGTCGGGAACGGTATTTCCTTGATTATCTTTTCTGGTATTGTCTCAAGTATGCCCGGTGCTATTGCATCAGTACTTCAACAAGTTAGAGAAGGCCAGATGCAAGCTTTGACATTGGTTGTTGTTGCTGTGGTCGTTGTGGTGGTAACAGGATTCGTTGTCTTTATGGAGAGAGCGCAAAGGCGGATTAGAGTCAATTACGCTCAAAGAACACAAGGTAGAAAGGTTTATGCTGCTCAAACCAGCCATTTGCCTTTAAAGATCAATATGTCTGGAGTAATTCCACCAATATTTGCTTCCAGTATCATATTATTACCAGCAACATTAGCTCAATTCTTTTCACATACGAAAGGGATGGGGTGGTTATCTGATGTTGGTATGGCTTTATCGCCAGGTCAGCCTTTGTATTTAATAGTTTATGCCGTTGCTATTTTGTTTTTTGCTTTCTTTTATGCTGCATTGGTATTTAATCCTAAAGATACAGCAGAAAACTTAAAAAAATCTGGAGCATATATTCCTGGTATCAGACCCGGTGAACAAACGACCAAATATATTGATTCAGTAATGACTCGATTAACTTTGGTTGGCGCTATATATCTGGTGCTGGTCTGTTTATTACCTCAGATTTTAATGTATACGTGGCATGTTCCTTTTTATTTTGGTGGAACGTCATTACTAATTATAGTTGTTGTTATTATGGATTTTGTAGCTCAGATACAGGCTCATTTAATGACGCAACAATATGATTCTTTAATGAAAAAGGCTAATTTTAAAGGTACTAAGTTACCTGGTCTACTATGATATTTATCGGAGTTAGGAATGAAAGTAAGAGCATCAGTAAAGCGAATTTGTCGCAATTGCAAAATAATTAAAAGAAGTGGCACTATACGAGTAATTTGTAAGGATGCCAGACATAAACAAAAGCAAGGTTAACATCTGCTTGATTTTATTTTATAAAAATAGTATTCTTCTGTCCCTTTCGACAGAACAAAATAACGTTCGGAGAAGCTAATGGCTCGTATTGCAGGAGTGAACATACCTGATCACAAACATGTGGTAATTGCTTTAACAGCTATATATGGTATAGGCAAAACTACATCTTTAAAATTATGCAAGGCAGTAGATATAGAACCTTCAGCTAAAGTTTCACAACTGACTGATGCTCAATTAGAGTCATTAAGAAGTGAAATTGCAAAAATAACTGTAGAAGGTGATCTGCGTCGTGTTGTTACAATGAACATCAAAAGATTGATGGATCTTGGTTGTTACAGAGGACTAAGACACAGAAGAGGATTACCCTTACGCGGACAACGTACGAAAACAAATGCTCGTACTAGAAAAGGCCGTAGAAAAGGCACTAGTAATTGATTTTTCATGTAGGAAAATAAGATGGCAATAACAAAGTCAAAACAGCAAAAAGTACGAAAAAAGGCAAAACGTGTTGTGTCTGATGGGATAGTTCACGTTCATGCATCTTTTAATAATACAATCGTTACCTTTACTGATAGGCAAGGTAATGCATTATGTTGGGCAACATCTGGTGGATCTGGTTTCAGAGGCTCCAGAAAAAGTACGCCTTATGCTGCACAAGTTGCAACAGAACGTGCTGCTGTTGTTGCTAAAGAATATGGTATGAAATCCGTAGCAGTATTCGTTCATGGTCCTGGTCCTGGAAGAGAGTCCACTATTCGTGAATTAATAAACCAGGATTTTAAAATTGTTGAAATTACAGATGTTACTGGCATACCCCATAATGGTTGTAAGCCACCTAAAAAACGTCGTGTATAAGACTCAGGAGTAATTAATGGCTAGATATCTTGGTCCAAAATGTAAATTATCACGCCGTGAAGGTACTGATTTATTACTTAAAAGTGGTGTTCGTGATCATAAATCCAAGTGTAAATCTGAAAAGTTACCTGGACAACATGGTGATAAAAAACCACGATTAAATGGTTATGGAATTCAGCTTAGAGAAAAACAAAAAATCAAAAGATTATATGGTGTTCTTGAAAAGCAATTTCGTAATTATTATAAAATGTCTGCTCGTCAAAAAGGTTCAACTGGTGAAAACCTGATGGCTCTTTTAGAAAGACGTCTTGACAATGTTGTATATCGTATGGGATTTGCTAGTACTCGTGCAGAAGCTAGACAACTAGTAACTCATAAGGCAATCCTTGTTAATGATAAAATAGTTAACGTTCCTTCGTTTTTAGTTAGTCCAGGAGATGTGATTACTGTTCGCCAAAAAGCTAAGAGTCAGGGTCGTGTTCAGGCTGCTTTAGCTCTATCCGAACAAAGAGCTCCTTGTGATTGGATCACTGTAGATTCTAGCGCTTTCAAAGGCACATTTTCTACAGCACCAACGTTAACTGACTTATCTTCAGACTACAACGTGAATCTTGTTGTAGAACTTTACTCTAAGTAAGCTCGGAGAAATAGCTGAATGTATACTGAAATCAATGAAATGCTAACGCCTAAAGTGCTTAAGGTACAGGCAGAGTCACCTTACAAAGCTAGAATTGTTCTAGAGCCTTTGGAGCGAGGTTTTGGTCACACCCTCGGCAATGCGTTGAGACGTATATTATTGTCATCTATGCCTGGAAGTGCCATCACTGAAGCCTCAATTGACGGTGTTTTGCATGAATACAGTACTATTGAGGGTGTTCAGGAAGATGTGGTTGATCTGTTGCTTAACCTTAAATTGGTTGCAATTAAATTAACTGTAGGTGAGGAAGTTCACCTGACACTTAATAAACAAGGTCCTTGCCAAGTAACTGCTGGTGATATTCAATTGACTCATGGTCAGGAAGTTATTAATCCTGAACTTGTGCTTGCCAATTTAAATGAAAAAGGTAAGTTGAATATGACTCTTAAAGTGGAACGGGGGATTGGTTTTCATACTACTGATTCTTTTATCAGCCACTTTGATGATGAAATTGAGAAAAAATCTGTTGGTAAATTAAAGATTGATAATAGTTTCTCACCTGTTAAAAAAGTTGCCTATTTTGTTGATAGTGCACGTGTTGAGAATCGGACTGATTTAGACAAGTTAACAATAGAATTAGAAACAAATGGAACAATTGATGCAGAAGAAGCAATACGTATCTCTGCTAGTATTCTTCAAAGACAACTTCACTCTTTTGTAGATATGAAGTTTGAAGAGTCACGTTCTGACAACAAGGAACGCAATGATTTTGACCCTGTATTACTACGTTCTGTTGATGATTTAGAGTTAACTGTTAGATCTGCGAATTGTTTAAAAGCAGAAAACATTCATTATATTGGCGATTTAGTTCAAAGAACTGAAAATGAGTTGTTAAAGACTCCTAATCTTGGTAAGAAATCACTTACCGAAATTAAAGATGTTTTAGCATCACGTTCATTATCGCTAGGAATGAAACTTGAGAATTGGCCGCCAGCAAGTCTTGGCGAGTAATATTTAGGAGTCTTTGTTATGCGTCACCGTAATTCGGGCCGTAGTTTTAGCCGTACCAGTAGCCATCGTAAGGCCATGTTTTCAAACATGTGCTGTTCTTTAATTGAGCACGAGTTAATTAAAACAACTCTGCCAAAAGCTAAAGATTTACGTCGTTACATAGAGCCTTTAATTACTGTAAGTAAGGCTGATTCAGTTGCTTCACGTCGTCATGCTTTTGATATTTTGCGTTCAAAAGCAGCTGTTGGTAAATTATTTACTGATCTGGGCCCTCGTTTTGTTGAGAGACCAGGTGGCTATGTTCGCATTATCAAATGTGGATTCAGAGAAGGTGATAATGCTCCAATGGCTATTGTTGAGTTGTTGGACAAACCAATGGCTGATAGCGATAGCGAATAAGCAGCTTAGTTGTGAAAAGAACCCGCTTAATGCGGGTTTTTTGTTTCATAATTATTCCTCAAATGGAAAGGGGCTAATGGATCTACAGTCCCACATAAATCCATGTACGATGAAGCATCAGTATCTCCGTTAAGCACTATGCTTATAGTGCCCAATATTTATTGTACCACTACGATAAGCTTTCTTCTCGACTTGCCAACAGAGCGTTGTTTTTCTTATTTCTGTTATATGGATCATTTTTAAAAGTAAGTTCGTACCGGTAGCTAAGAATGCATTTATCGATGGTAATGTGAAACAAGCTAAGATAAGTGTTGTGCCGATAAATATTATTCTGACGGATTTAAAAAATCCAGTAACAGCAACCGTAACGAACACAAGCTCAGTCGATGTTTATACTCAGGATTCCGAGGTGTATAAAACAACACGTGCGATGATAAAAGGTGAACACAGTAATTTGAAATCAGTTGTAATTTCTATTATCACTTATAACGCCCTTGTTCTAAGTATTACCTAGCCTGTTCAGTCAGCTAGAATCATTCCAGTCAATAATGAGACTGGCTCTTTAACTACCAATATTGCCTTTCGGGATGACGAGTCCCTGATTATTATGCAATCAAAAATGATAATTATGCTGTCGCTTTATGCAGCACTTTGTCCGTAGATGATTTAGGTGAAACAAGATGTACTTTAGCCGGTACTTGTTATGACATATGCTATAGCCAACGGATAATAAATTGATTATAATCATTTATTTATGACGTATTCATT
>NZ_CALMPD010000053.1 GCF_937871865.1 uncultured Legionella sp. | reverse complement strand
GCTTTAATTCGTAGGACCAGTTAAAATCACGCACATAAATCAGGTGGGGATTTTTTAAAATGGACTCACTGGTGGCATCATTGATTTCATTCTCTTGATACAGAGTAATCATCGCTTTCATCATGCGAGGCTTTTCTTTAAGCGACCCATCACGATTTCTCACCGTTTCAATCCAGTCGACTTGCCAGGTCTCATCCGACTCTTGAAGTACTGAGCGAATGTCTATGCTCACAATCTCAAAGGCAGCTCTTTCAAAGGGATTGGATTGTTGTTTGTCACTGTAGAACTCTTGAATCTTAGCTAAAGCCGCATCATTGGCATTTAAATAGGAATACACCTGAAAAACTGCTTTCTTTTGCAGTTCCGTATCAAGGCTTACCATGCGAACGTTTTCAATAAAATGGGCAGCTGCAGCACGATAATCATCAATGCTTGCGTCACCAACCTTATCAGCACGAGTAACTGATAAGGTATTGCCATTGGCATCTTGTTGAAACACCAAAGGGATAAATTTGGATTGGCTACCTATCGCGATAAGCCCACCAACAGCCGCCAATGCGATTAACAGACTACCTAATCCCACCAATTGCCAAACTTGTAGTGATTTCATAAGTCCTGCGGTATGAACATTCCAGGCGCGTCTGGCGTTGAGATAGGGGTTATTCGTTATACTTTTTTTCATGCTGCTTCTCCGTACTGAGCCAAAGGAATACCTTTTTCTGAAAGCCATTGAGAGACCCACTTATCTTCATACTTCAACTCCAATTGCTTCATACGCGCAATCGAATCGGGATCTGTTGCACCAATAAACGCCAAGGCATAAGGACCTAACGCCAATTGATAAAGTCTTTGGCCTTTTTCACTGACATAGTAGTAATCACGTTTGGGAACGGCTGCTGCTATGATGTCGATCTGGCGTGGATTTAAGCCCATACGCTCATAAATGAGGCGGGTTTCAGGATCTCTTGCATACAGATTTGGTAAAAAGATTTTGGTGGCAGTTGATTCAACAATAATATCTAATATTCCCGAGTTGGCTGCATGTGATAGATGTTGGGTTGCCATAAACACCACACAGTTTTTCTTAGCCATGGAATCAAGCCATTCAGCAATCTTATTTTTAAACACAGGATGCGCCAGCATTAACCAGGCTTCATCAAGCAAGATTAAGGTGGGGCGACCATCTAATGAAGTTTCAATACGCCTAAAGAGATAAAGCAACACAGGCAATGCAAATTTTTCACCTAAGCCCATTAAATGCTCGATTTCAAAGGTCATAAAGGAAGACAGACCAAGCCCATCACTTTCTGCATCCAATAAATGCCCCATCAAACCATCTATGGTGTACTGCTTTAACGTTTCTCTAATGGGTTCATCCTGTATCGTCATGACAAATTCAGATAAGGTTTTAGAGCCACTTTGATGCATGCTGAGAATGGCATGCCCGATTTCATTGCGCTGAGCTGGTGTGGTATTCAAACCATTCAAAGCTAGAATCGTATCAATCCACTCCATAGCCCAAGCCCGATCAGCTTTAGTTTCTAAAAACTGCAAAGGCGCAAAGGCAAGGCGTGAGTCTTTACCTGCGATGGTGAAATGCTCCCCACCTGTTGCTTTACAGGTAGGATACATAGACATGCCTTTATCAAAAGAATAAATACGCGCATCTTTATATCGACGCCAGGATAATGCTAATAAACCAAGATGGGTTGATTTACCTGAGCGTGTGGGACCAAACATAATGCCATGGCCTAAGTCTCGGACATGAAGATTCAGACGAAATGGCGCATTACCGCTAGTGACACAGTGCAGCAAAGGCGGTGATTGAGGGGGAAACAGTGGGCAAGGCGCTTTATTTTCACCTGTCCAAATGCTGGATGTTGGCAACAAGTCCGCCAGATTCA
>NZ_CALMPD010000052.1 GCF_937871865.1 uncultured Legionella sp. | reverse complement strand
ATTCTAAGGAGTGTCAGGCTGCTAATAAAATACATGGGCACAGCACTAAAAGCTCCCTCGCCTGCGAAAATGGTTTCAAATTCAGATACAGCCACGGGCAAGGGAGCCCAAAGGATACAGCATCAAAATTTTCACCCTGAAAGAAAGGCCAAACGAAGCTAAGTCATTCTAAGGAGTGTCAGGCTGCTAATAAAATACATGGGCACAGCACTAAAAGCTCTCTCGCCTGCGAAAGAAATGATGTAAATAGGATCAAATCCAATTCGCGGGAGAGGGCGGGGGGAGAGGGTATCAAATCAAAAGCCTGGATGCGGCACAGTACATTTTTAATCGGTATCTGCTTCCCGGACGCACTCATCCAGGCTGCTTTTGAGACAGACATTCCTTAGCTTGACGACTATCTGGGAGGCTTAATATATGATGCGTAAAACTAATCCTCGACATTGTCTAATTTAGACAATATCAAACTAGTCGGTTTAGCCAGCCCCACAGAATCCAATTTTTCTTTGGGAAACCATGTTCCTGTTGATTCAGACAATTGACTCGTCATTGGTTGGGTTTTAATGCTTAATGCATTTATTTCTAAATGAAAATGGCTAAATCGGTGTTTAAAGGAGATCAAATGTTTTGGAGACTCTCCATTAAGCGCATAATTATCTTGAATAAAATCTAAAGGACTATCATCAATTTCCAAACTGGGCAAACACCATAAACCTCCCCATAACCCTGTCGGTGGTCTTTTTTCCAGATAAATTCTATGTTGAGCATCCTGAAGAACCAGAAATTGCTGGTGTTGAACTGGAATTGGTTTCTTAATTTTTTTTGTGGGATATTGAGATTGCTCCTCATTGATAAATGCCTGACAATTATCCCGAACAGGACAATTAAAACAATCTGGTTTTTTGTTAGTACAACATGTTGCCCCTAAATCCATAATGGCCTGAGTGTAATCTGCACAGCGCTGTACAGACATACATGAACGAGCTAAATCCCACATTATTTTTTTTACCTGAGCTTGTTCTGGCCATCCTTTAATTAAAAAATAACGAGCTAAAACTCGTTTGACATTACCATCTAATATTGCAGCAGGTTCATTAAAGGCCTGAGAGACAATTGCAGCGGCTGTTGATGGTCCTATTCCAGGTAAATTGATAAGGTTATCCAGGTCTTTGGGGAATACTCCCAGGTAGATTCTACTGATTATTTTAGCGGTGGCATGCAGGTTCCTTGCTCGGCTATAGTAACCAAGGCCAGACCATAAGGAGAGCACTTCATCTTCTTCTGCATGAGCCAAAGCATCAACCGTAGGGAAACGCTCCATGAAACGCGTAAAGTAGGGGATAACTGTTTGAACCTGAGTTTGCTGTAGCATAATTTCAGATACCCAAACTCTGTAGGGATGACGAGGAGTCTGCCAAGGCAAATCCTTGCGCCCATTTACGTCATACCAGGCAAGTAAGGGGATAGTAAACTGTTTCTGTATTAATTTATTTCTCAACGGAGCAGCCCTTTTATTGTACCCTCAAGCTTCTTTATTGGTTTTTCAAGTGTTGTTGTTATTAATAACTGACTCAGTAACGGATTTATCATTTTTAAATCAGGTAAAACTACAGGATGTTCTAGTGTTCCAGATACATTAAGAGGGAAATGTCCTCCCAGAGCTGATTGCATTTTTTGCAATGAACTGTCCGTCGAATTGTTATTTAGGCTGGCTTTTAATTTTGCATTGAGTTCGTGGCTGACTAGGTGCAGAGAGCCTTCCCCACTCACTTGTAATTTATCCGTTTGCAACAATAGTGAGTCACTGATTAGTTGCTTGTTGTGTACTTGATATTGAATGTTAGCTAATTTAAAAGGAGTATTTCCTTTAGCTGATTTACTTGAATCCCAGTCAGATAGTTGCAGGGATTTCTTGGGGTGATCGGGCTTGCCGCTGCTGAAATTACTTAATTGTTCTTTTAAAGTGGCAATTAATTGATTCAGATTTATATTATATATTTCACCATCTTTTATAGTGATATTTCCTTTCCCACTGATATGCTCAAGCCCAGAATCATTTAATGGTACTGTTGCATGAACAGAGTAGTCGAGATTTCCACTAACGGCTTCTCTGCCTAATAAGGCCGCCATCAATAACTTACCATCCAGATTTGTGGCTGTTTGATTTAATGCAATTTGCTGATTAGCAAAATTGTAATCCATATCACCTATAGATTCACCGTTATACAAAGAGAGAGTAAGAGGATTAAAGGTAATTCCATTTTTATTAGGCTTAATTGTTGAATTAAGTTTACTGATGGCAAATTGGTTTAATAGAATATTCTGAATATTAAGTTGTCCTTCGATAGATGATTGTACGAGTCCGTCTTGTATTTCATTGACTAGTGACGATGCAATAACCATTCTTCCTTTAAAATTGATACTCGCTTTTGCAATGGACACAGGGGCTGCCTGAATTAATCGTGCTTTTATTTGAATGGGGAATGGGAGTTTTGCCGTATTGAATTGTTCAATACCCACCTGTACATTTTTGAAAACAGTCGAACGGCCATTTTTATGAATGCTGATTTGACCATGACTCAATACTAAATTTTGAATAGCAAATTGATGACTTACCGACTCATTATTTTTGGCTGATGATTCATCGTTTATTTTTTTTGCTTTGGGTACGTTTTTATTTATCTGTAATTTCATTCCATCTACATTTATTTCACTAAAAACAAAATTGCCTTTTAATAATGGAGTGATTTGTAAATTCAATAATAAGGTATCAATTGATAAAAAGTAATCTTCACGTATGTTTTCATCACCAATTTGAATTTTGCTGAATTTTAATCCTGGTCTTGGGAAAACCTGCCAAAAAATATCGCCATTGATCTGGCTTTTTTTATGAGTAATGGCGGTTATTTGATTATTTATCAGATTTTTGATTGTTTCTGGTTTTATATTTTTAGCCAATATCCAGAGGGCGACAACTGCAAATATGATTAAGAAGAATACAGCAAGCAGAGATTTTCCTAGCAATTTCATAGGACAGAACCGGGAGTTAAAAAAAGAAGCATATAGATATAGACAGGCCTGTCAAGTTGAACTTTAAAAAAATAGTGTTTTTCTGAGGTTCAATTTAAATCACCTTTCAAAATAAGCCAAATACCAGGTTCTGTGAACGAAATTTTAATTCATTGTAAATAAGTAGTCGTTGCCAACGAAGTGAAGCAATCTAGTCCCGGATTTTAGCGAAACATCACTCAATTGCTTTATTAATGCTCGCAACGACAGATTTTTGCGCGACAAACAAAACTTGTTCACTGACCCTAGTGTTTTATCGCTAGATTGTATGCAAATGGGCGCTTATTGGGCATCAGAACAAAAGATTGCTCTATTTTTTTCTTTCTGCGCAGAAACCAATGTTTATGCCGAATTATAGGCTACTATTATTATTATAAAAAAGGCGATGGCTATTGAAAGTATCGTACCGCCAATTTAGACTGAATAATAGAAATCGACTTAAGATACATGTTAATTCAATAGTGCTTATATTGAACTCGTATGATTCCGATTTTATTTGATAGCAGTTGTTTTGTAAGCGCAAAGATATATAGCATTAACCAGTATACCTGGTGCAGTATAAAGCTTGGTGGTGATGCTATGAGATGTAGATTTCTTTTTCAGGATGTACTCAGGATGAGTTGACTAATCAAGGAGATCGTCATGCATCAAAAACAATCAGAGATTGTGGTGCTAAAACCTACCACTGTCTTTTTAGCATTTCTCGCGTCACAATTACCTGAAGATGATTTGCCAAGTTTGAAAACATTACAAACTGACAACACAGCTTATGTGATTCCTCGCCATAATTCCGATGAAAAAACCTTGAACGAAATCGAAAAACATTTTTCGACTATGTTCCGGCATGAGATTTGTCGATGGCTAGGGACTGAGGCGCGTAATCAAATCGAAACCAGTTTCCTGGACTTTTTATGCTGTTTCAAATTTGAATTGCATAATCATATTATTTTGATGGAACCAACTATGGAAGATGGTCATCAATTACTGAATATCAAACCACGTACCATGCTGATGCATTGGATGAAATCGGCAGTTGAGGAGCAAGAAGAATTGGCTAATGTCATGGAGCGAGTCAGTTTGTCGCAATTAGCAGAAAATTCTACTGTGATGGTGAAAAATTTTACTGGTTTAGAAACCGTAAAGCCTTTTTTGCAGCAGTATTACCTGCCAATCTTCGAAACTGCAATGAAGCGAATGTCTACTCAGTCTGATGAATGGCCAGAAATAACTTCATTCCAGTCTTTCAGTAAGTATTTTACCGTTGAAATACATACTCAATTGATTCATTTGCATTAATAAGGAGCCGACTATGGAACCTGTGACTATAGCGCTTATCTGTGCGGCTTCTTTTGGAGCTGTCGTAGCCATATCTGTGTTTATCAGACAATTAATATTGAGTCGAGATAAGAATTTAAATGATGAAGCACAAAGAAAAGCCATCACTCAGGAAGCAGGTGAGCTTGAAAAAATGCGGGATCAAATGCAAGCTAACAAACGTTTCGATTCTCATTATAAGGTTCTTGGTGCCAATAAAGACGCCATTATCTATCTGGATACGAAAATCGAGGATATTCTTCGTAAAAAAACGCAACTAGTTGAGCGTTATTCCCAAGTTTCATTAAAAGAATCAGGTGCTATTGTTGATGGGGAAATTTCTGCAGAACGTAAAGCTGCTTGTGATCGATTAAAAAAAGAAATAGATGATGAAATGAAGTTCTATGATAGTGAATTGGAACATCTACAAAAAAGAAGAGCCTCATTGTGGGACACTCATACCCATCTGCAAGAATATTTACTTGGGCAAGAGAAAGCTCGTAATGAAAGCCTGGATTTCATCTATAAGCAACATTCAGGACTTCTTGAAAAAATTTATATTCGCCATACTGATCACAGTGAGCATATTGCAAAACACACCATTGATGCAGGAACTTCATCATTTAAAATGATGATTTTGGCTCCGATACAATTTTTATTACAGTATTTCAATATTTCAACAGGAATCTCCTTTGATCAATCAAAAATTGAAAAAGCAGCAAGGGAGGATGTTGAGAGCACTGAAAGTGATATCAACGATTCGGAACGAATTGACGATGAGGTTAAAAGTGATACCGATATAAACAGCGATGACGAGTATCGCTCAAAAAGCGATGATTCCAAAGAGGATTCAGATGATGATATTGATTCTGAAACAGATTCCAGAATAATGTTTGTTTAAAAATAATTCTTTTGATTTGTTTGGTGACATTTATGCTGTCATATACTACAATATGGTTCCTGCGTGTCCTTGTTTGGTGCGTAGGATATTTAAAGTCCAATTTTTGCAAAACTAGGTTACACTTAATAAAAGAAGACTTTAAACCTTTGGTTGCACAAGGAAAATGACTCGTGATCTATATAAAACGTGATAAGGATGGTCGGATTTGTGCCATATATAATCAAGAGAGCGCAGAATCTACGGAACAAATTGATATTGATAATCCTGAGGTGGTTGAATTTTTAATTCACTGCGATAAAAATTTTCAATTGAAATTTGTCCAGTCAGATTTGCAATTAATTCGCGTGCTTGAAGACGTAATTGACATTTTAATGGATAAAAATATCATTACTATAACGGATTTTCCGCAACCCGTAATCGATAAGTTATTAGCACGCCAGGCCTTTCGCAAACGATATGCTGGTGCTGCTGGTATGGAGTATAACGAAGATGATGAAGAAAAGTAGTTTGTTGTTTAAAGCATGGATTTTAAGTTTTACCCTTGTAACCCCTGGATTTAGTTTAAATTTAGATACTCTCCTACCCGATGAACGAAATACGGTTGATATATTTCAAAAGTCAGCTTCTAAAGTAGTATATGTTCATCGCCTTGCTAACGTTACTAATCATTCTTTGCAAAAAATGCATGTACCTGCGGGAGCGGGTTCTGGAATCATCTGGGACGACAAAGGTCATATAGTGACTAATTATCATGTGATTAAAGGTGCTGACGATCTGTCTATTACGCTGGGTAACATGACCGTGCCTGCAAAGATCATTGGGGCTGAGCCTCGTAAAGACATTGCTGTATTAAAAGTGAAATCGCCACAGGCATTGTCTTATTTGAAATCTTATAAACCTTTTTCAATAGTACACACTAATGATCTTATTGTTGGACAAAAAGCAATAGCCATTGGAAACCCTTTTGGGCTAGACCATAGCTTGTCAAAAGGTGTTATTTCAGCATTAGGACGAAAAGTTCCAGGTATCGGTGGTGTGACCATTCATAACATGATTCAAACTGATACTCCTATTAATCCTGGCAACTCAGGCGGTCCTTTGCTTAATAGTGCAGGTCAGCTGATTGGATTAAATACCATGATTTATTCACGAACAGGAGCATCTGCAGGAATTGGTTTTGCAGTACCGGCAGATGATATCGAAAAAATTGTCACCCAAATTATTGGTCATGGTCGAGTTGTTCTTTCAGGTATAGGTATTCAACGTGTTGAGCCTAATGTTGCTAAAAAATTAGGTGTTAAAAAGGGCATATTAATCGCAGACGTGCTACCTAATACTCCAGCTGCCAAGGTAAATCTGCATGGAACACACCGAGACCAATGGGGACGTATTGTGATGGGGGATGTTATTGTTGCCTTGAATGCTCATCCAGTCCCCAACTATGATGTGTTATATAATTTACTGACTGAAATTAAAGTAGGGCAGGAAGTGACTCTTTCCATTCAACGAGGCAATAAACAAATGGATGTTAAAATGAAAACCATCGATATTGCGGCTCTATAATTATTTTTACAGCGATTAAAAGCCGGTAAATGTACCGGCTTTTTTTTGCCTGACAGTGTAATAAAATATATACCGGTGGCTTTGGGGGGCCGATAGTAGATTCAATTGCTACAGATAGGATAAGATGTAGATCTTTTCAAAAGTCATAGTCTAAGGATAAAAGGATGTTACTTAATAAAGAAGATTCCCTCTTATTATTGGTTGACGTACAAACAAAATTGGTTCCATTTGTTTTAAACCATGACGACTTTATTTCTCGCTGTGAATGGTTATTGAAGCTTGCCAATAGGTTAGGAGTACCTGTTTTGGCTAGTGAACAATACCCAAAAGGTCTTGGCCCCACTGCTGAATCACTCCATCCGTATTTTTCAACAGAAGAGTGTATCGAAAAAGTTCATTTTTCCTGCATGCAGCAACCAGAGTATTCCCAACGCTTAAATCAATTGAAAAAAAATCAGTTGATACTAATTGGCATAGAAGCCCATGTCTGCGTTTTACAGACAGCAATGGAAATGAAAAGTGCAGGATATGAAGTTTTTATCGTAGTGGATGCTGTAAGCAGTAGAAATGAGCAGGATTTGAAATATGCTTTAAAGCGCATGAAGCAGGAAGGTATTCATTTAATAACAGCAGAAATGGTGTTTTTTGAATGGATAAGGGTAGCAGGTACTCCTGAGTTTAAAGCCTTAAGTAAAGAATTTTTACAAACAAATTGAACGGAGCATAATAGTGAATTTTGATAATCAAATTGCATTGGTAACCGGTGGCGCATCAGGTATGGGTAAAGCATGTGCTGAATATCTCCAGCAGCGCGGAATGAAAGTGGTTATCTGGGATAAACAGGAGCAAAGCGAACAAAATGTAGATTTATATATTTCCTGCGACGTAACCAGTGACGAATCGGTCGAAAATGCAATGAAACAGACAGTCGAGCAATTAGGCGTACCCAGAGTATGCATCAATTGTGCAGGAATTGCTCCAGCCAAAAGAATCGTTGGTAAAGAAGGAGCCATGCCCTTATCCGCATTTAAACAAGTAATTGAAGTTAATCTTATCGGCACTTTTAATGTCATGCGTGTCGCCGCTCATGCAATGAGCACTCTTGAGCTGGAAAGTAAATCTCAAGAACGCGGGGTAATAATTAATACTGCTTCCATTGCTGCATATGAAGGGCAAATTGGCCAGGCAGCCTACAGCGCTTCAAAAGGGGGAGTAGTCGCGATGACCTTGCCAGCAGCTCGGGAATTAGCTCAGTTCGCGATAAGAGTAAATACCATCGCCCCTGGTCTGATAGCAACCCCCATGTTGCTGAATATGCCTCAAGAAGTACAAGACAATCTTGCCGCCTCAGTTACTTTCCCTAAACGTCTAGGCAGACCAGAAGAGTTTGCTGCTTTAGTCGGGCAGGTCATTGAGAATGGGATGATTAATGGGGAGGTTATTCGCCTGGACGGTGCCCTGCGCATGCGCTGAACGGGTGTCTTTGGTGCATCTTGCGAGATCTCGTCAGGGAAAAAAATGCTCATGTACTTAATGTACACTCCGCTTTTTTCCCTGACGAGATTTCACAACCTGTACTCAAATCCATCCGTTCAGTCAATGGCGTCAACTTAAGAAACATGGATTTGTCCTCTCTCCCTTGGGGAGAGAGTTAGAGAGAGGGAGAGTGAGGCTATTGCCTGTTCAGTTACTTTCTTGGTTGTACTTCATTTGACGTTTTTAACTTTTATGTGAGCAAACATGTTTGCCTAAACACTAGACTATTTACAAAGCTGGTTACCTAATCATGCTAATGATGGTGAACAGAATGGATTATTAGCAACCGAAGACACTTCAAGTGATGAACTTATTGATTTTGAAATCGAAACAATTCAACGGATGTGATGATTGACCTTTTAGTACACCAAACTAAAGACCCGGAACCTACTTTTGATCCCCATAAATACACTATTGATGGATGCCTGTTTAATAGCAGAACGATGTTTAACATTAAGAGCGATTACTCCCAACTGATGTATCCTCAGCTTAGAGACTGTATTAATATTCTCGAAAACATGCCCTCTGCAAAACAGTTGACACAAATTGAATGGGGTCTTGGTATAATGAGCACCTTATCTATCTATGCTTCACCATTTGCTACATGGACCATTGGTTATGTACTAAAAGGTGCAGAATTAACTGCCATGGTTGAGCATAAAATCAACCAGCTTAAACAACGAGGAGAGACATACATTCCAGGCCCCAATTCACCTTTAGCAGAAATAAGAGAAATGAAGCAACAGCTTCTTCTTCTCAATTATATGGTTCCGCTCGTCACCGCAATATTTCCGTTTATATTCACTTTTTTTCTTCTTCATAGAAGGAGTTTTCAAGAACTAACTATTCTGAGTAGAGAGGAGTATAAAAAAGCTTTGTCTCAATATGATATCCTTCTAAATCGCTTAACAGAACAAAAAACTGACGATGTTGAGAAAATTGTGAATATGCTCGAATTGATGCAATGTCCTTTAACAAAAAGATCTGATTTGCTTGAAGGTCTGTATAAATTCAAGTCAAAATATGATGGCGTTTATTTATTTTGGGCTGGCACACGAAATTCATTTTTTAATCAGAATGATATTTACCGAACTATTTTTTCTACTACAGAGCGGTTATTAATTGAGGACAGGGGACTTAATTTGAAATAAATGAGGTAATAAATTCCGGCAACCTCAAGAGGAAATAAATTATTATCACTCAATCTGAGATTGCACGGATTATTGTCTGGGCATTTCGAAACTAGATTTTAGGTTGAGAATCGTCCTTCTCTAGTTCCTGCTCAACAACATCAATAGCTACAGCTACGGCAGGAGTTCGGTTAAAGAAACTCAGAAAACGAGGTATGCTTGGTACGTGCGGTAATACGGAATAAACCAAACTACTTAAAGATACTTGTTCTGATTCCAGAGGTTGTGGCAGGTTATCAAGAGATAGTTCTTGCGGGTGGTTAGCTACATATTGATTACTGGCTTGAATATAGGGAGATACCAGTGTCTCATATACACCTTGCCCATTGTTATACTGCATATAATACAAATCAGCTAGATGAGTATTAACTTCTCCTTCATCATTTCTTCCGTATTTTGCTGCCAGATACTCTTCTCCTTCGGGGCTTATTTCTGCCCAATGCAGAGTACTATAAGCATCTCTGTGAGTACGAAATCCCTGAGGGCAAATATCTATAAAGTTAGGTTGCTCGCGATTGCGCTCTACCAAAGCTGCCAATGTTGCGTTACCAGGATCAAGCAAACCATCACCTCTATGATTCACATGAACCTGATACGGTGTTACTTGATTATAGCTGTCTCCTGTACGAATATTCCAACCCGTATAGCGCAGCAGGGGAGAAACTACAGGTTTTAATGATGCTGTCCAGGGGCTTTGGTTCATAAGGCCTTGTACTGCTTCTTGAAAAGAAGAAAAGGTGTTATTTAAAATACAACGAATTTCTACACCGCTTTGTTTCTTAAATTCATCACTTATCTTTTTCTCAACAACCGCTCCAAAAGAATCCCCTTGAAAAATGATGTTGTCGATAGGGATTCCTTGGTGCAGTAAATGATTGGTGAGTGCCAGACCAGTGTTCACCAAATCATTCACTTCTAAAACTTCGCCTCCTAATCGAGACATACCGGGATATTCAAAAGCGTAATAGCTTGCTCCTGTTGTATGTACAGCTTTTGCAAGATCGTCTAAACAATCCTGATATAAGGTACATATGCCTGTAAAATAGACAACATGTTTTCCTTGTTCATTGGCTGTGTGGGATGTACTAGTACTAATATTAGATGGAGTGTTTACAGAATTATTATGGAAGGCTACAACCTCTGTGCTGCATCGCGATTTGTTCGCAAGAGTCACATCTATTTGATGACGCTTAAGATTGATGCCCTGAAACGCATCATAGTATTTTCCTTCAGGTTGACGCTGAGCTTGTTCAAAAAACAGCAAATCTCTCTTCCAGAGACATCTCTGAATTACCGAAGCCATTTTTAACATACCAGTCTTCACGATTTGCTGGAAATGTTCCCGCACCTATTTGCTTTTGTAACAACGTTTGTAAATACGAACCTGGCATTTCTTCATTTCCTTAATAGTTGGTCGCTTATAATTATATATATTGCGTTTATATTGAGTAATTGTTTGTTGCTGAAAACCACCTTATTGGTTCTTGATGGAAAATAAGGTACTTGTAATAACGAGATCATCTTTTGAGTTATTGATGAGCTTTGTTAGAGGGAAACATGTAATTACGTCTTCCAATCACTTAAAATAATGACAGAGTTGGATTATTTAGTGATTTTTATTTCAGACTCTGTTCTTATAGGTTGTTGGGCAGATAAGGTCTTTTCAATTTAACTTCGGCATTTGCTTTGCTGAGCTTGCTAAGCCCAGCAGGAGAGTACTGATAGTCATACTGATTCTATGCTTTCTGATGATGATTAGTATCTGTTGATGATTTAAGATCGCCGTTAGAAGTATAAACACTCATTGATTCAGTCTTGTTTCCAGATAAGGTGTTGACAATTTGTTGACGGGTATGGATATTATTGGCTATTACTTGGCCATTAATGGTGTTTAAATCGCGACATATGCTGAGCTGTTCGGCCAGTTTATTGTTAAGTATATTTATTTGCTGGGTGTCATTTGCCGGACAATCTTTCAGAAATTCCTGTAATGCTATGCCAGGGGCAAGGTCTACGTTGGAACCATTGATAAGAGCCATGCGCTGTTTGGCACTTGCTTCCAGTTGTACCGATAAATTTTGTTTCTTCTCTGCCAGAACATCCAATTGATCAAATTGTCGTGTTTCCAGGACGGTTCTTTCTTCAGACAAAAGAACATTAAGATGTTCTATCCAGTTAATTTCTTGTTCTAAATGGTCTATCAATGTTTTTGCATTATTATTGTTATTCATTAAAAATCTTCCTGAAAGTTAAGCCATTTCTACATTTTGAAACATATTCATCGCAATTTTGTTGCTGTTAATCTGATAGCTTCCAGAGTTTATTTCAGCTTTAAAATACAGTACGCGAGCCTCATTTATTTCTGGAATATCCTTTAAAGAGGCTTTCAATGCTTCTAATTGCTTTGAAGTGTCGCTCAAATTAACATTGTCAACAGATACTGTATTTTCGATTGATGAATGTTTTGATTCTTGTTGTTTCGCTTTTAAGCGATTGTCTGAGTCAATATGCTTCATATTGGCCGAATCATTAATTTGGTTAACCATACAGTAATCCTCAATCACGTTTAACATAGTTATCGGCTCCTTTAGCAATTTCTTTAGTTTATTTTGAGTAATATTTGGTCAATATTAATAAAATAACGTGTTACATCCCAAATAACTACTTATAAAGTTACTTTTACTGTTTTATTTCCAGAAACCTCGGCTTCAATAACACGTTTTGACGAAAGATTTTTTACTCTGACTGATTCGCCAAGTGCTCCTTCACTCATTGCAATGCCACCCATACTCACTGATAAGCCTTCATCGCTAGCAACTATGGTTACCTGTTCTCCTCTATGAACCATTTTTGCCAGCTCAATGTTATAAGGGTTTAATGGGTTGTCAGGGGAAATATCATGCTTACAAACAAGGCCAATTAATTCACGGCTATCGGTAAAATATCCCTGTTTTAACCTTTGAGTATCCATTTCTATTGGATAAATGTCATCACTGGTGATGCGTTTCCCTTTAATTAACGCCCGTTTTGCAACTAATACTGTTTTTAATACATTAATTCGGACTGGAACATATAACGTCCAATGATTATTCTCCTCCATACACTTTATGCCCATTGTATTGGTACTTAGCATTGGTGTTTGGTAGGGATTGAACAGCTCGAGTTTCTCTTCTGCACAGGCTCTGAGGTTTAAACGTGGGTCTAGTTTGTCAGCTTGAACCTGTACTCTTCCTTGGGTATGCGTTGAGAGTTCATTTAAGACGTAAGATTCAATTTTATTTTTCAATAGATCAAGTGATTGTGCAGGTTCTGCATACGAACTGATGCTTGCAAAAAATATCAAAACACTTAGTATGCTCTTTTTCACAACATTAATCCTTTTTGTTATTATTGACACACTTTATATAAGCAATGAATTAAAAGCAATAATCAGGCCAATTATCAGGAGTATAAAATGAGAAACTGCTTGGGAGTCTGCCTGCTGATATTATTCGAGTTTTTTGCACCAGTATATGCAAATAGCCATCACCCGCAGGAGTTTTTAAAATCGATTATTGGCGCCAAAGATGAAGGCGAACAAATTTATAAGCATTATTGTGCCAATTGCCATGCGCAAAAACCATTAATTTCTTTAGGTGCTCCACGAATTGGAGAACAAGTGGATTGGAAATTGAGACTGCAACAAGGTTTTGATGTGCTTTTTTTACACACAGACGAAGGTTTTAATGCAATGCCTCCAAGAGGCGGATGCTTTGAGTGCTCAGATAGACAGATCGCCCTCGCTGTGGTCAGCATGATTCCAAAAGAGGCACAAAAAAGCCTTTTAAAAGAACTTGAAGAGCACAAAAAATACAGACAGTAAAAAAATTTATAAAAAAAGCTAAACCTATTTTGAGATCTCCCGATACAGTAAAAAAAAGAGGGAGATATCAAGTGAAAAAACAACTACTGTTAGTTCCTGTTTGTGCTTTGGCGGCTTCTTGTGCATCAATGGACAGATCTACTGCTGTTGTCGATGATGCGGGTTATACTCATTACACCATGAGTATGGAATCGGATCATAAGGGAGCAAATTATTTCCCGGAAAAAAGAGAGCCGACTGGGAAGAAGGTTTTTGTGTTTGATCCTAAAGCGACTGCCTGGGCAGCTTATGACGCTCAGGGGAATAGGGTAAAAACAGGAAGTGCATCGGGTGGGAAAGATTTCTGTGAGGATGTAGGCAGACCTTGCCGTACGGTCACCGGTAATTTCAAAGTTTATTCTAAAAAAGGCGAGGAATGTACTTCCAGCATCTATCCTATTGAAACAGGGGGTGGTGCGAAAATGCCTTACTGTATGCACTTTAGTGGTGGCTACTCGATCCATGCTGCATATGAAGTACCTAATTATAATGCCAGTCATGGTTGTATCAGGGTTCTACCAAGCGCTGCAAAATGGTTGAATCAAAATTTCATGGATGTTGGAACTTCTGTAATAGTTAAACCATACTAATAGATGTGAGTTAAGAATTAATGCTTCTCCACTCTAGCCCTGTATATTGCAGGGCTTTTTTTCTCTTGTGATTTAGCTATGACACACCCATAAGGCGTGATACTTGGTTGTCAGTTCATTCACCAATACTAAAACAATGCCTGCATACAGGTATTATTTAAAAATCAAGTCAATAAATTAACACTAATCCCTCCATACTGCATTGCATAGCCTGGTGAATCAATAAACGCTGATGCCTGATGGGTGTTTACATAATAAATAGTAAAAAAGAGCACTTTGGACAGAGGACCGTTTATTCCCATCCCCCATTGATAAGTCGGACTGGAATTTGTTTCTGAATCCGAAAGATCTTTAATATATTGTCGTCCAAAACCGCCATCTAAATAATAATGCCAGGTTGGACCCAACTTCCTTCCTAGTTTTACTAATACCTTTTTTTCTTGATATTGAGCAGGGCTGAAATAATCACGCGATCTGAACTTATTGGAAAATCCTCTCACTATTGCCATGGTAGTTAATCCTAAATCTGGATTAATAAGCAGGGATGGGGCGAAATAATAGCCATTTCTTTCATTTTTATCACTAATGTCCATGTGAGAATAAGAGCCATCAAGAGACACGTATGGAAGTGGACTAATCGTGAGATTTGTTCCATATAAGGTATTAGTAATTCGGTGATTAAATGCAGGGAATGTTTCCAGAACTTCTTTTTGTCCTAGTAATTTAAATTTTATATAGTCGTTTGGCGTTAGAGAGCCTGCAACGTTCCACAAGATAGGAGACCAATTATCACGTTGCCCAATAGTACGGTTTTTATACTCCATCGGTTCCACCTTACCATCTAAAATAAGGTAGCGGCCCGGTCTTATAATTTGGCCAATGTAAAATCCTTTTGCATCCATTGCTCTAAAGTAATCCTGGCTATATTTTATGTACTCAGGCCCTAAAACAGTTTGACTTTGTTGATTCCAATAATGCCTGTAATCAATTACCGTTTTGCTTTTGGAAAATGTCTCAGAATCCATTGATGTATAATAAGATGGGGTAATTATGTTGGGCCAGGTAGCTAAATTCGTTTGCCATACCAGGTCTTTTAAATCTCTGCCTAAGCCTGATTGTAAATTGACTTGCTCAAGCGTTTCACTGTATTGAGTCAGTATATTTTTTGTTATGTCGGACCAATCAGCCCATGAGCTTGCTTGCGATGCAGCAATGACCATTTCTGGTGTTGTAAAAACTAATTCGGGAGGAATCTTGCTATAAGCTAATCGAGGCCGGTCATAATAGGAAAGACTCTTAACCATCCCTGCTAATGCAAGTTCACGTTGTTTTTTTGATAAATTGTAATGCAATAATTCTTTGTAGATATTTTTGGCCCTGACATAACGAGCCATCCAAAATTGCATTTTGCCCATCCCAAATAATGCAATAATTTTATATTTGGGTTTATTGGTGCTATTAAAAGCTTCTTGGTAATAGTTAAAGGCAAATTGAGGCTGGTTTATCATGGCCATGCTTTCTGCTGCCAGAAGATACAACAGTGGGCTTTTCTCTGCTTCCAGATACCACTTGATTGAATCGTATACTTGTTTTCCATTATTTGATTCAAGATATTTTTGGGCTTGTTCTATTTGAGTACCTATCTTTAATTGGTTTAATTGTTCTATAAATTCTTGCTTCTTTTGCTCTACGCCGGGAATCTTATGAGCAGAGGTCATTCTGTCTAAAAGAAACAAATAATGTTCTGCATTTTTTCTATTATTTAATGACAGTTGCATTTTTATCATGCCTAAGAGGGCAATAGAACGTTCACTTAAATTGTTACTGGTGGAGTAAGCCTTGTGGAAATAAATAAACGATTGATTGGGATTATCTAAAATTGCCATGCTTTGAGCTGCAATTATAAACAGTTCGAAAAGGTTTTGTGAGGCTAAATAGGGCTCAATTAATGTATAGGCTTCTCGCCCTTGGTTTTTATTAATTAATTCACGTGCTTCTTTAATTAGAGCTTCCTTTTTGAGCTCATAAGCTTCTTTTAAGCCTGCATTTGCCAGATTTGAATCTTCTTTATCCAGTGGCGTAGACAACAGATGTTTATATGATTTTATTGCGTCGTTATAATTTAACAACCAGAGTTGGGTACGGGCAATTTTAAACAAAGCAATTCGTTGCATATCGTCATTATGAGTAAGTAAAGCCTTCCTGTAAGCTTCTTGAAAATTACTGAGTGCCTTGGTTGGCTCTTCCTTTTCGGCAAGCTGATTGCCTGTTTTAATTAAGTTGGTTGCCAGGATATTTATTTGCTCCTGAGCGGTTTTAAATCCAGAGTTTGCAACAGCATAATCTTCTTTATCCAATTTCATGGACAATAAAACAGTATAGGTTTCCGCTGCTGCTTCATATTCTTTTTGTAGTGTTTGCAGTTTACCAATTTTAAACAACGCGACACGTTGAATAACAATATTATTGGCTTGTTTTCCATGTTCCAGAGCCGATGTATGGCTATTTAATCCCTTTTGTATGTAACCGAGAGCAGTGTATGTATCGCCTAAAGTCAGCTCAACATTATAATTCTTTTGTTGTTGCTCCAGCTGCTCTAATACAATCAATGCTTCTGAAAATTTGTTTTGATTATACAACTTCTTAGCCTTTGAATACTCTTGCCAATAGGTATTTCCTGCAGTATCTGCATAAGAGAAGTTCATTATATAATTTGTCAGTGCAATAATAAGCAGCTTCCGGATAAACAATTCAATCTCCATATTTTTGGATTGATATTCGACAAGAACGTCAAAATATTCCTATTATTTTTTAGTGCCCCAAGTTTTTTTTCGTCGCAGAAACTCCGAGGTATAACCATAGATCACAGCCGGATTCATCATTATTTGATAAAACAGGACATAAAGTATAAATCCCAATATATTTTTTCTGACTTTAAATTTGTTTCGTTTAAATAAATCACTCTGTCCAATATAAAAAATTAAATTACTCAATATTCCAAGAGGCAAGACTGCAAGTGTCATGGGACCTGCTATATAAAAATAGCCGAAGAATGCCGCAATTAAACCTGGTATAAAAATGAAAAAAAATACATTATCAAATAAGATAAAAAATAAATTCCAATATACATAGAATGTCGAGAGGCGGGGGCGCAACAGTATGTCTGGATATTGACGAAAGGCTTCTAATAAACCTCTTGCCCAGCGACTTCTTTGAAAGAAAAATTGTTTGTATGTTTCCGGAACATTGGTAAATGATATTGCGTGTTCCGCAAAATCAATTCGGTAGCCTTTATTTAATAACGCCCATGTAAGCACTATATCTTCACCTACTACTTCTGGCCAACCGTTTACTTCCTCTAATGATTCTTTGGTATAAACTGAAAAGCACCCCTGAGCAACTAAAGTACCTTGGTATAAACTTTGAGAGCGTTTGATAACGGCAATTGCATGAAAATAATCCCATTCCTGAATGCGTGTCATCAACGTGGCTCTGGAGTTTTTAACATAAACAGATCCTGCACATGCAATTGTACCTTTGGGGCCAGTTAAAAGTTTCATCATGAGTTGTTTTATGGCTGCAGATTGCAAATAAGTATCTGCATCGATGGTGATGATGTACTCAGTGGTTACATGCTTTAGTGCCAAGTTTAATGCTGCAGCCTTTCCTTTATGTCCGGCTTGCAAAATATGTAGATTGTTTAATTTTAGTTTTTTTGCATTTTCAACTGTTTTATCGTCAGAGCCATCATCTATAAGCACAACTTTAATTAGAGCAGGATACTCCTGTTTTTTTATTGAATTTAAAGTGAACTCAATAGAATCTTGTTCGTTGTAGGCAGCGATTAAGACTGTAACTGGAGGATATTGATTATTATTAGATTTATTTTTACGAGAATCAGTTAAATAACTGAACAATAAAAACATGTACATAAAACCAGGAATTAAGGCTATAGACAGAATAATAATTAAGGAAGGCAGGAGGCCAACAAGATGTGCCAAATCATTTATCCAGGGGATAGATAAATAGAAACAGAAGATAAACCATGCAAAGGCTATAATGAAATTGAATAAAAACTTGGTTCTTACTTTAATATACATGAATGTACCTAAATTTCATTACTTGAAACAGTCGTGAGCAATATCGAACAAGTATACAGGATATGATGCTATTTAATTTCCAATGTTGCAATTCAGAATCGGTGATTATTACTGCATGGCACTCAGAGGGCTTGATAATAATCGTACTGCAACATACTATCGTGTTTTTTAAATCGAGAGTAGAACTATATAATGATATTGTGTATCGATGTTGGGAATTCTCATATATATGGTGGGGTTTTTGAAGGGGATGAAATCAAGTTGCGGTTTCGTCACACGTCCAAAGTCAGCACTTCGGATGAATTAGGTATTTTTTTGAAAAGTGTTTTAAGAGAAAATAATTGTTCTCCAGAAGGAATCAAACACATTGCTATTTGTTCTGTGGTTCCTCAATTAGATTATTCTTTGCGAGCAGCTTGTGTAAAGTATTTTTCCTCTGAGCCTTTTTTCTTGCAGGCTGGAGTTAAAACAGGATTAAACATCAAATATCGCAATCCTGTGGAGGTTGGGGCTGACAGAATTGCCAATGCAATCTCTGCAACCCACATTTACCCGAATCAAAATATAATAGTGATTGATTTTGGTACCGCAACTACCTTTTGTGTCATAACGGCACAAAAGGGATATCTGGGAGGAGCGATTTTGCCTGGGGTGCGCTTGTCTGTAGATGCATTATCCAAAAATACTGCTAAATTACCTTCTGTTGAAATCATCAAGACAGAACAGGTTGTTGGACGATCAACTATTGAGAGCATTCAGTCTGGAGTATACTACGGTGTTCTGGGGGCTTGCCGGGAATTAATCCAGAGAATAAACCAGGAAGCATTTTCTGGTGATAAGGCATTGGTTTTAGCTACCGGAGGTTTTGCTTCATTATTTGATAAGCAGGATTTATATGATCATCTGGTTCCAGATCTCGTGCTTCAAGGCATACGATTAGCTGCTTTGATGAATGCATCGTAATTCGTGAAATAAAATGATGTGGGTATGACCAGACCGTTGTGCACTAAAATACTTATCCCCGCTATTAGTACCCGTCTTAATCACACTACATGTAAGTCGGGATCATGATCTAATAGGCTGCTTTAAGAAACCGATATTGAAATTTAGCACTATTACTCTTTCTCCCGTGATATGAACCTTTGAAGTGTTCCATGAACGTGGGAGAGGGCAGGGAGCACTGCCATTAAGTTAAGAACAGTACGTCATCCCTCGTCGCTAGCTCCTCAGGATGATGGCCAAATTCTTAACTTAATGGCGGTAAGGACTGAGAGAGGAAAAATACTGCCTTCATTCAAACGTTACACTCTAGGCTTACGGCCCGGAGCTACTAATTCATCAAGTTTGCATTACAAGATGCTTTTTCTAGATTTGGGCATTAAATCTCAACTGATTCGCATAAATAAACATAGGCTAGCTAATCAATTATATGCATGTTTTATTGTTTTTCAGTTCTTTTTTCGAGCACCACTCTCTTCTTGCCTCATAAATTTCAATTATTTTAACAAAAAAGTGGGATTTCAGCTTGACTGGTGAAGAAATGTGTTTCTATAGTGTATAAAAGTGGGTTAAAATAATAAAAAAGTGGAGAATTGTGGAGGGGATGTAATCCACCACTTGGGAAATACTATGTTTCGTGGAATAAATAGCATCACCATAGACACTAAAGGGCGATTGGCTATCCCAACCCGCTACCGAAGTGCATTAGGTGCAGAGGAAAAAATTCCTTTGGTGGTGACTATTGATACCGAAGAAACATGTTTACTTCTCTATACCGCTGCTCAATGGCAGGTAATCGAAGATAATTTGCAAAAACTACCTAGTTTTAATGCGGCTGCACGTCGAATTCAGCGATTATTAATCGGTCATGCCAGTGATGTAGAGGTAGATACAAATGGCAGAGTTCTTTTACCAACAGTTTTAAGAAATTATGCCAAGCTGGAAAAAGATGTAGTGATGATAGGGCAGGGTAATAAATTTGAAGTATGGAATAAAGAACTTTGGGAATCCAAGCGCGAACAATGGTTAGCAGATGAGGCATCTGGAACTGATGGATTACCTGATGAAATGAAAACGTTTTCTCTGTAATGGAAACTTAAATGGCAACGCATCAATCAGTATTACTACATGAATCAATCAATGGTTTGGTCATCAAAGCCGGGGGAACCTATTTTGATGGGACTTTTGGTCGTGGTGGACACAGTCAGGAACTATTAAATCATTTAAATGACAGCGGAAAACTATTTGCCATTGATAAGGATCCTGATGCAATTCAATACGCCAAAGATCATTTTGGCCTTGATAAACGATTTGGGATATTTCATGGTTCTTTTGCTCAAATCAAGGATTTTGCATCTGAAGCAGGTGTTCTTGGAGCTGTAGACGGAATTTTGCTGGATTTGGGCGTGTCTTCTCCTCAGCTTGATAATCCTGAGCGAGGCTTTAGTTTTATGCAGCAAGGCCCATTGGACATGCGAATGGATCTGACGCAAGCTGTGAGTGCTGCCAAATTTGTTAACGAAGCTGAGGTGGATGAAATGGCTTCGATATTCAGATTGTATGGTGAAGAGCGTTTTGCTGGAAGAATAGCTAAAGCAATTGTGGAGGCCCGAAAAGAGAATCCAATTACGACAACTTTGCAACTTGCAGAAATAGTTAAAGAGGCTAATCCTAAGTGGGAAAAACACAAACATCCTGCCACTCGTGTTTTTCAGGCCATCCGAATTCATGTGAATCAGGAATTGACCGATTTAACGAGTTGTTTGGAACAGTGTCTTGACGTTTTGGCGCCAGGCGGGCGATTGGCTGTGATTAGTTTTCATTCCCTTGAAGACCGGATAGTTAAACAATTTATGAGAGATAAAGAACAAGGACAAAGACCACCACCGGAAGTACCAATTAGATATGAAGAAATGAAGACAGGATTTAAACGTGTAGGTAAAGCGATTATGCCGCAAGAAAATGAAGTAAAAGACAATGTCAGATCACGAAGTGCAGTGCTTAGGATAGGGGAGAAATTAGCATGAATGCTGCAGCTAGAGTAATAAATCAAAGTAATTTATTCAATGGTCATTTGGCAGATATGCATATGTCTAAATCAATTTATATGTTGATAATCTTGTTAGCTGCCGTATTAGTGAGCGGTTTTACTGTAATCTATAGTACGAACTCCTATAGATCTACACTAAGCCAGGTTGAACAGGAAGAGCAGCAAACTCATTTTTTCCAGCTGCAGTGGGGGCAGTTATTGTTGGAGCAATCCAGTCTGGCGACTCCGGCTCGAGTTCAGGAGTTAGCTACAGAACAATTGGGTATGACCTTCCCTGATTCTAAAAATACCTATTTACTTCATGCACAATGAAGACAGTTCTTCATTGTGAAGAATGAGCACGGTCAATACATGAGTTTAATATTTCGACTAGAATCGCCTCGAAAAAATTTAAGACTTCATGTACACTCCCTACTCAACAATAATCAGCACATATGGGATAACTTTGTGCCCAGGTCCACAATTTTGAGTAGTCATCCATGAAAAAAACACATCATTTTGCTCGTCTCGTCACTGTAGCTGTTTTTTTTTCCTTGATATTACTTGTTTTAATCTGGCGAATGGTAGATTTGACTGTTTTGCATCGACAATTTTTACAAGGTCAGGGTAATGCTCGAAGTTTGAGAGTTGTAGATATTCCTGCATACCGGGGAATGATAACTGACCGTAACGGTACCCCCCTGGCAATTAGTACTCCTGTTGAATCTGTATGGGTTAATCCTAAGGAGTTTTCTCCTGATGAAGAACAATTCATGCAGTTCGCTAAATACCTCAATTTAACCCCAAAACAATTGAGCAGGAAAGTTGTTGATGCTCAAAATCGTGAATTTCTTTATTTAAAAAGACAGTTGCCTCCTCCACTTTCTAAAAAAATCAAAGCATTAAAAATTCCGGGAGTAAATTTTCAGAAAGAATTCAAACGTTTTTATCCCGATTCTGACAGCATTTCTCAGTTGATAGGTTTCACTAACGTAGACGATCAAGGACTGGAAGGAATTGAGTTGGCCTATCAAGATTGGTTGATGGGGGTAGTGGGTAAAAAACGAGTAATTAAAGACAGATTAGGTCGTGTAATAGAGGAACTCGGGGTTTTAAAAGAGCCGCGCCCAGGACATGAACTGTCATTAAGTATCGACAGACGACTGCAGTATCTTGCTTATAGTGAATTAACCAAAACAGTAGAGGAGTTTGCAGCTAAATCGGGTTCAGTGGTTGTTCTTGATGCTGAAAATGGTGAAATCCTGGCAATGGCCAATGTGCCGTCCTATAATCCAAACTCACGAGGACGATATGATAAAGACTCCTATAGGAACAGAGCATTAACCGATACCTTTGAACCTGGTTCAGTGATTAAGCCGTTCAGTATTGCCAGTGCGCTAGAAACCGGTTTATTTACGCCTAATACAATTATTGATACTAATCCCAGCTGGATGAGTGTACAGGGTCGTACCGTACGAGACGTGCATAATTACGGTGTATTGGATGTAACTGGTGTATTGCAACACTCCAGTAACGTGGGAGTGACCAAAATGGTATTGGCTAGTCCCCCCGAACAGCTTATTGGCCTATTGCAACGAAGCGGCTTTGGACAAAAAACTGAAAGTACTTATCCTGGAGAGAGCGACGGCTCTATAGTCAAAGCTAAAGATGCTAAACCGTTTGTCCTGGCTACGTTAGCCTTTGGTTATGGAATGTCTGCTACTGCTTTGCAGTTGGCTAAAGCCAGCTTAATTTTTGCTAATGGCGGGAAGCTGATACCAGTCACTATTATTCATAACGATACACCCACGCCCGGCGTTCAGGTAATACAATCCAAGACTGCGGAGCAGGTCTTGGCAATGATGGAAGCCGTACTAGGAAAGGATGGTACTGGAAAAAGTGCTCGAGTACCAGGTTATCGTGTTGCGGGAAAAACAGGAACTGCTCGCATAGCTGGTAAAAATGGATATAAAGATAGAAAATATATTGCCAGTTTCATAGGTATAGCGCCTGTATCCAAACCTAAGTTTATTGTAGTGGTCATTGTTCATGAACCTACTCGCAAAGGTTATTACGCAGCAGCAGTTGCGGCACCTCTCTTCTCTAAGGTGATGGCAGGCTCCTTGCGCTTATTTAATATACCTGCTGATGACCCAGTGGGGTAGTTTATAAAGAGAATAGACTAAGACATTTAACTTGAACGAGGTTAATACCAGTGGAACTCACTCAATTATTAAAGCCGTGGATGAAACAGGACGTAAAGTGTTGTGAGCTTAATGATATTAAGAACGACAGCCGCCAGGTTCAAGTTGGTGATTTATTTATTGCTTATCCTGGAGCAGCGTCAGATGGCCGTCTATATATCGAAAAGGCCATTAATTCGGGGGCCGTAGCAATAGCTTATGAGCCGGATAACTTGCCTGTTGGTTTTACATTACCTGAATCTGTACCCTGTATCCCGATTCCACAATTAGCTGAACAATTAGCTCAAATAGCTCAACGATTTTATCAGGAGCCCACCAAATCATTAACTGTATCGGGCATAACTGGAACTAATGGCAAAACGACTATCGCCTATCAGTTAGCTCAAGCACATGATTTACTTGGCCAAGCATCTGCTTATATCGGAACCATAGGGCAAGGCGATGTAAATCGGCTAAAACCTTTGGATAATACAACACCCGATGCTCTGTGTTTACAACGTTTATTAGCACAATATCGCGATGAAGGTATAAAACAGGTGTGCATGGAGGTCTCATCACATGCCTTGTACCAGCATCGTGTTGATGGTATCGAATTTAATCAGGCACTGTTTACCAATCTAACCTTGGATCATTTGGATTATCACCATACCATGCAAGCTTATGGTGAAGCGAAAGCCATGCTTTTTGCACGAGAGGAATTGGAGTGGGCTATAATCAATCAAGACGATCCCTACCAAGAATTAATCAGCAATGTAATTAAACCTCATGTAAAAAAAATTACCTATGGTATGCGTGAGGGATGTGATGTGAAAGCAGTAAAATGGCATACTGATTTAACCGGAACTGTCATTGAAGTGCATTCTCCGTGGGGAATACACCATTTGAAAATCAAGGCACTTGGGCAATTTAATATTTATAATAGCCTTGCAGTGTTCAGTAGTTTAATGGCAAATGGCTATCCGGCTGATAGGGTAGTTCAGGTCATGGCAGAACTCAAGGCCGCTCCTGGTCGTATGGAAATTGTATCCAGCTCACCTTATGTCCTTGTGGATTATGCTCATACTCCTGATGCTTTAGAAAATGTGTTAACTACCTTAAATCAGTTAAAAAAAGGTCGGCTGTGGGTGATTTTTGGTTGTGGCGGCGACAGAGATAAAACCAAACGCCCTGTAATGGGGAAAGCAGCCAGTCTGTATGCTGATAATATCGTTATAACAAGCGATAATCCCAGGAGTGAGGATCCCCGTGTTATAGTGGATGAGATAGCTTATGGAATTCCTGATACGGTCTCTGTTACCAAGCTTATAAATCGTGAAGAAGCAATTGCTCATGCATTAAGTAGTGCCGACCAGAACGATATAATTCTTATTGCTGGAAAAGGGCATGAAGCATACCAGCAGATTGGTAGTGAAAAATTAGCATTTTCTGATCAGGAGGTAGTGAGGCGCTTGACTAAAGTGTAATATTTATGATGCATTAAGAGTACACTGTCTTGACTGGTTATTGCTCGCCTATTAGCTTTATCGTGGCGAAAATATATTAATTTAAATGTTTATCAAAAATCATGCCAGTCAAGACTGTTTTTTTAATTATTTTGTTGTTACCATACGCCAGCAAGTATCCAAATTTGTTCTTAATTACTTGTGGATATTTTTTCTAGAATTCTTGACTATTCCTCTAAAATTAAAACTTTTTTTCTTTCTTAATCCACGCAGCATCTGCTTTATCTCTCGTTTCTTCTTTAATAAAGAGCAATTACTTATCCACATTTTCTGTGGATATCTCTGTGAATACAGGGATGATATATAGCGCTGCCTCAGCACTTAGAACAATGCAGGAATTTTGAGTAGTATGCTCATCATAAAAGATTTTGGTCGTTTACTCATGTCCTAAAATTTTACTATTTCTATGAGAACTAGCATCATTCAACACATTTGAATAAATAGAAAAGTCATGACGAAACTGATGATTTTTACGCCGATTTAAAAAAGCTAACTCCAAATTATCTGCCTCTTTTAACAAGTTGCTTTCAGTTGCTGGGTCATAAATAGAACGGATTAATTCCTGCCATGATTTATTTTCAATCAATGTAGTTTTAATTGAAAATTCAGGTTTAGCGAATTCAGGTTCTGGAAGCGACATCAACCGGTGGATTTCCCTGCTTACCATAGCTACAGCATTATATTTAGCCTCCAGACTGTGACCAGCAATATGAGGAGTACATAACGTAGCTTTTTCAATAATGTGTTTATTAATATTGGGCTCATTGAGATAAACATCTGTACAGTAAATCAGTGATTGAGGAGTGTGGATTATTGCTTCTTCATTGACAATGCCGCCACGAGAGGCATTGATTATAATGCATCCAGGTTTTAATTGATTAAGAAAATCCTGATTGATTAAATCTCTGCTTGGATGAGGTGCGGTATCATGTAATTCAGCATGAATACAAAGTACATCGCAATCAGATAAATCATTTAATTCGCAACTTTGAAAGAGAGTCTCTTTCTCGGCTTTCAGGGGATCAAAGGTTTTAATGTGAAAAGCCAATGCATCAAGACGACTAAACACTTTGGTTCCAACTTGGCCCATCCCAATAATCCCTGCTTTTTTTCCTTTAATTAAATGGTGTTGCTCCAGATAAGCCAAAGTAGCGACAACATAGTCGGCGACTGAAATTGCGTTGCATCCTTTAGCATCAATTATTTGTATGTTTTGGCTTTTTAAAAATGCATGATCCAAATGATCGGTGCCACTACTTGCAGTGGCTACGAGTTTTAAATGATGATTGGTTAATAAAGCGTGATTTACTTTAAGAGCTGCTCGACACAATAGAATATCTTGACGAGGCAGTAACAAGGACAGCTCATCAGGATTACTATATTGGGTTAGAATAAATGGTTTTGGAAAGGCTGCCTCCAATCCAGGAAGAGAGCTATCAGCAAGTATATTCATAAACTATATATTTTACTCAGAATGTATAAACCGCCATTGATTAAAGGAAGTAATACATACCCCAGCACATTGGTAAAAATTAAAATGACCAGAATGAGAAATCCATACGGTTCAATTTTGGAATAGGCGATTGCTTGCTTTGCCGGTAATAAACTGCTGACCACTCTACTTCCATCAAGAGGGGGAAGTGGTATCAGGTTTAAGAATGCTAATACCAGATTTATTATAATTCCGGCTCTGGCAGTTACCATGAGGAATAGGGCGGGCATAGAGCTTTCTGGGTGTAGAAGCGTGGCAATTTTAAAGCATCCAGCCCATAGAAATGCCATTAAAAAGTTAGAGAAGGGGCCAGCTAAAGCAACCAGTATCATGTCTCTTTGCGGATTACGTAGTTGCCCCCAATTTATTGGAACCGGTTTGGCGTAGCCTATGACAAAATTAAACTGAGTTAGGACTCCTGCCAGTATAGGGAGGAGCACTGTACCAATAGGGTCTATATGTCTGATTGGATTTAAACTTAAACGACCAAACATTTTGGCGGTATTATCACCGCATTTAAAGGCAACATAGGCATGAGCTGCTTCATGAAGAGTGATTGCTAATAAAACAGGCAGAGCCCAAATACATATTTGCTGGATTAAGGTAAATTCTTGCATGAATGACTTTAATGTATGAATCGTTGCTTGTGATTCTAACTAATACCCTAGGTCATTAACAAGGCGTAACCAGATAAATATACGGTGGGTTGCTCTTAAGTTAGCGCCATTCCTTCTGCTCGTCTTAATTATATTTTATTGAATCATGAAAACAGCATTTATATCGATTCAAAACCAGGCTAATTATTACTTTAGTCTTGGCTAAAACAGATACCTCTTATATGATGCATTATTATGGCGTTTGATTTATATATAGGATTTAATAAATGACTCAATTTGAAACAACCTTTAATTTGCTGAAAAAACCCTGGATGATTGCCAGTTATATTATTCTTGTTGTTTTAGCTTATTTTTTTGTCGATATACCGGTTGCTACTTACTTTCATCAACATGATATCAGAGGAACTATCCCTGCTTTGACTGTGTTTACGGCATTGGGGAAATGGAAAATTTATGTATTGATCTTTCTTTTTCTCTTTTTTTATTTTCGATATTTACAGAAACATGAAATTTTCGAAGCCAAAGTTCTGTATTTGTTTGGTTGCATCTTCATTCCTAATGTAATCAGTTTTATTATAAAAGTATGTCTCAGTCGAGCACGCCCTGATTTATTATTTTCAAGTAATTTATTCGGTTTTTACTGGTTTCAGACCAAGGATTTATATTGGTCTTTTCCTTCAGGTCATTCTGTCACTATCACCGGTTTAGCTTGTGGTTTAGGCGTATTATTCCCCAAATATTTTTATGCATTTTTGGGGTTTGCTGTTTTGGTAATTCTATCCCGGATAGTTTTATATCATCATTATCTAAGTGATGTAATGACAGGGGCATATCTAACCATTCTGGTTGTTGGTTTCTTTACTGAATTTCTTAAGAGGAAGAATTATCTAAAAAAATGAGATAAAGCGGGCTAAACTAGCATGATTAAGGGAGTAATTATGACTATCGAAATGGAATTAACAAAATTAGCGGATTTTTACGCGACATTTGATAAAGAAAAAAACTGCTATGTTTCTCAATTGGATCATCAGGCATTATTACGATTGGATGTAGACCATGCCAAAGTGCTCAACCAACTGCTTTTGTCTGGTGGTCCTGAAAAAGAACAAATTAAAAAAAAATATCATTTGATAAGTGTTAAAGTTCATCCTGACAGAATGCCAAATTGGTGCCATGCTGTTCGATGGATAGAGGGCAATCTGTCTCAGGGAAAAAATGATGGGGCATGTTTTAAGGCCTTAAATCTATGTTATGAAAAATTTATCTACCCCGAAAAATTCAAGGATAATCTTAAATTTGCTGATATCAAAACAAACGAAGATTGTAAAAAGTGGCTGGCTAATTTAAAGGAACAGGCTGGCACCTATACTGCGAAAAGCCTTTATGAGAGTTTGGGAGATTTACTGGACCAATCAAGTGGTTTTTTCGATGAGTCAGGCAAGATAAAACCTATGGGCCTGCGCGTCTTAATTAAATCGCTCCCAATGATTTTTGCCACTTACGGAACATTTATATTCGCTGAGGAATTATTCGCCATCTACGCTTTATATTTTATCGTTCTGAAAGGTGGTCAATATCTGGAACGGAATGAGTCAGCTGAGTTAAGACGTATAGGGAAAACGTTACAAGAAATCAGCACCATTACTGCAACTGCTACTACTACTTTAATTGTTCGTTTACTTGAAATGACGTTCTGGGCTTCGCGCCAATGTCTGGATGTAAGTTTGCAAATTGGTGCTTCTATTTTTACTCCGTTATTGTCTGCCCCATCGGTCTATCCAGAATACGATTTTGAGACAGCTGAAACTTTGTGCCGAGATTTAGTTATAGCAAGCACCAACTTAAATGAAGGGATGCAATTTAAGACCCCTGAATTGAAATTTATTTCTGCACCATTGGAGTCTTATCTCGGCTTAAATTCGCAACAACTATTTTTAAGTTGGCGCTTGGGCAAATATAAAAATATTGCTGTAGAAAAATTTTTATTTCGCATGAGGGTGTTAGATTCCAGCCTTGTTCCCGTGGAACAAAAGTTAATTGAGGCTAAGGCTGAGTTGGAAAAAATTAAAAGCGATACTGACGTTTATAATGGAAATACCGAAATAGCCATTAATCGTGCGGAACATGTTATTAGTTTATTGCAGACATCTGAACCGTCTTCCATGCAGCTAATAGCCTATTCTCCAAAGTAAATTGATCGTGGTGCGTGCCTTAAAATAAGGCATGTAGTTGATTTTATACAACAAATTTCTTATTGATTCGAGTTGTTGGAATCAATATAAAGCAAATTGAGAACAAGATTTTTTCTTTATTTTCAATGAGATACTTGTCTTTGGTTATTCGAAATAAAATTAACCCCTTGAATTCACACCCGTATCTCTGGCAAGATGCGGGATGTTTTGATATTCCAGTGAGGAACCATGAAAATACTCGTGGCAGTGAAGCGTGTGATAGACCCTTATGTCAAAATTCGTGTCAAATCGGATAATTCAGGAGTCGAAACGCAAAATATAAAAATGGCAATGAATCCTTTTGATGAAATCGCCATAGAAGAAGCATTACGGCTTCGTGAAAAAAACTGGGCAACAGAAGTTGTTGCTGTAAGCATCGGGGACGACAGCTTTCAAGAAACGCTACGTCATGCCCTGGCTTTAGGTGCTGATAAAGCGATTTTAGTGCGCACTGAAAAAACGTTGGAAAGCCTTAATATTGCAAAAATTCTGCAAAAAATAGCTGAAGAAGAAAAACCAGATCTAATTTTAATGGGCAAACAAACTATTGATGGTGATAATAATCAAACACCTCAAATGTTGGCTGCCTTGCTCAATTGGCCTCAGGCTACCTACGCATCTCAATTCAATGCAAACGGTGCACACATAGAGGTTACACGAGAAATTGATGGTGGGTTGGAAACTATCAATATTGAATTGCCGGCGGTGGTCAGCACCGACCTTCGTTTGAACGAACCTAGATATGCCAGTTTGCCCAATATCATGAAAGCAAAACGTAAGCCATTAGACGTGATAGAGCTGGATTCTTTAGGTCTTGCGCTGAAGCAACATATTGAAATTTTAAAAGTCAGTGCGCCAGCTACCCGCAGTGGCGGGATTAAAGTTGAGTCAGTGGCAGTATTGTTGGATAAACTACAACATGAAGCCAAAGTGCTTTGATAAAGGAGAAGAGATGAGCACTTTAATACTTGTAGAACATAATAATCAAACCTTGCACCCTTCCACTCGAAATGTGTTGGCTGCTGCATTGGAATTGGATAGTACACCCACTCTTCTGGTGGTAGGGCATCAATGCCGGACCGTTGCTGAACAAGCAGCAGAACTTGCTGGGGTTCATGCGGTATGGTACGTGGATCAACCTTGTTATGAACATCAGTTGGCAGAACAAATTAGTGATTTGATTCTTTCTTTTGCCAGTTCATTTAGTGCCATATTGGCTCCTGCCAGTACCTACGGTAAAAATATTACTCCGCGAATTGCTGCATTATTGGATGTGGCACAGATATCTGATGTAACAAAAATAATTGATGCAGAGACGTTTGAGCATCCAGTATATGCTGGAAATGCTATCGAAACGGTTCGCATTTTAGATCCTATAAAAGTGATGACTATAAGAACTACAGCTTTTAACTCAGTCTTATCCAGCCAAAATGCGTGTTGTATTGAGAATATGAGCTATGAGTCTTCGTTCAACAAAAGCAAGTTTGTGCGCCATGAATTGAGTAAATCTGAACGACCGGAATTAGGTAGTGCAAAAATTGTCGTTTCTGGTGGTAGAGGATTACAAAGCGCAGAAAAATTTAAGTTAATTGAAGAGTTAGCTGATACCTTAGGGGCTGCCATTGGAGCTTCACGTGCCGCGGTTGACGCAGGATTCGTTCCTAATGATTATCAGGTAGGACAAACAGGGAAGGTTGTTGCTCCAACGCTCTATATTGCTGTTGGTATCTCTGGAGCAGTGCAGCACCTTGCTGGTATGAAAGATTCAAAAGTGATTGTTGCTATTAATAAAGATGAAGATGCGCCTATTTTTCAAATTGCTAATTATGGATTGGTAGGTGATTTATTTGAATTAGTTCCTCAATTAATTGAACAATTAAAGAACCAATAAAGGAGTTGTTATGTTAGTAGGAGTTCCAAAGGAAATAAAATCTCAGGAAAATCGTGTGGGACTTGTCCCTTCAAGTGTAAGGGAGATTGTTCGAGTTGGCAGTACTGTTTTCGTAGAGCGCGGTGCTGGACTGGGAATTGGTATTTCTGATGATGATTACCGAAATGCAGGTGCTGAGGTTGTTGATAGTGCTGATGATGTGTTCGCTAATGCTGAATTAATTGTTAAAGTTAAAGAACCACAACCTATTGAGTGCAAAAGACTAAGAGAAGGTCAAACTTTATTTACTTATTTACATTTGGCACCAGATCCTCAACAAACACGTTTACTTAAAGAATCAGGCGTAACAGCTATTGCCTATGAAACAGTGACTCAGGATGATGGTGGTTTACCCCTTCTTACTCCTATGTCACAAGTTGCTGGACGTATGTCGATTCAAGCCGGTGCTCATTGCCTCGAGATGGCACAGGGCGGAAGTGGGGTGTTATTAGGTGGTGTACCTGGTGTTGCTGCCGCGAATGTTGTCGTCATTGGTGGTGGTGTAGTAGGTACTAACGCTGTCCGTATGGCTATGGGTATGGAAGCACGGGTAATCGTACTGGATCGTTCTTTGCAAAGACTAAACGAACTGGATTTCCAGTTTGGCTCTAAATTAAATACCGTTTATTCTACTGCCGATGCGATTGAGCGCTATGTATCAAGTGCCGATTTGGTAATTGGTGCTGTATTAGTGCCAGGTGCTGCAGCTCCCAAATTGGTTACGCGTGCAATGCTGAAATCTATGCGTCCAGGCTCTGTTCTCGTTGACGTGGCGATAGATCAGGGTGGATGCTTTGAAACCAGCCGTGCTACTACCCATCAAGAACCTACCTATGTTGTTGATAATGTAGTGCATTATTGTGTAGCGAACATGCCAGGTGCTGTACCCAGAACCTCAACATTCGCTCTTAATAATGCGACTTTACCTTTTATTTTAAACATAGTGACCAAAGGAACCAAATTAGCTTTATTGGATGATCCGCATTTGTTAAATGGTCTGAATGTTCATCAAGGGAAGATCACTTATGAAGCTGTTGCTCGTGATCTCGACTTTGATTATGTACCTGCCAAGATTGCTTTAGCTGGCAAGTAAGAGTCGACGCCATTCTGTAAACTCGTACCGATATTTCATTGGTGCGAGTTTAACTTCACTCCGTTGCAAGCCCGCGACTTCTGCTTTGTGCCATGTAGCGAATGTAATTTCTTCTGCAGACAAAATTTTATTCCATGAATAACTATAATTTTTCATGGCCACACTTAAGTGAATGAGATGTAGTTCAAGATCTTGTTTTTATTAGTGAATGATATAACGAGAGCGATGGACGTAACCAAGGTTTTCATTTTTAACCTGTAATATGCTGAGATGTAGGCTATCGAACGTCTGTGGGCCAGAGTGGCCACAGACAGTTGTTTTCAAATTTAGAAAGCACATTTTGGTTGGTACTCTACTTCATCATCAGACGGTATTATTGCTTTTAGTTTTTGTTTCATATTTTGTACGTGGTTTACTTGAGGTACTTGGGATACTTGAGGTACTTGGGATACTTGGGATACTTGGGGTACTTGGGATACTTGGGGTACTTGGGATACTTGGGATACTTGGGATACTTGGGATACTTGGGATACTTGGGATACTTGGGATACTTGGGATACTTGGGATACTTGGGATACTTGGGATACTTGGGATGCTTGGGATGCTTGGGATACTTGGGATACTTGGGATTCTTGGGATACTTGAGGTGCAATCTGTTTTTTCTCCAAATTTTGCACGGTTTGGTCATGAATCCATTGTGCTGCTTCACCAGCATCTCTGTACACTCGGTAGGTTCCCACCTCGTTCTCAGGAAGAGGTATCTTGATTTCAGCAAATCGCTCTTCATTTTTCATTTGTTCGTAATACTTGCCTCCTGGCTCAAGGTTTTCGGGATCAACAATAATTGCTACTGGCTTTTGTTGGGCTACCCCATTGGCAATTTCAATGTTTGTCCAAAACCCATATGGTTCAAAGACTACTAATCCGGTACTAAATCCAACTAAGTATTTTGAATCATCTCCCCATCCACGAGGAATCTCAAAATAGGTATGAATCTCAGGGTTTACATGGCCCAGTGTTTCCGCTACTGGAGGCAGGGGAGTGGAGTTGTAAGCATCTGATCGGGTGACTACTCGATCAAAAGCCCCATCTCTAGGCATAATAGTGATTGGTGGCAAACTGAATTCCTGATTTGCGTCACTTAATGCACCAGCCAAACTTGATATAAGAGGGATACCGGTACTGTTTTCTTTTACACCGGCCCAGCCTCCATTAACCGTTGTAAATTGAGTTTCTTCTTTATCCATCACATCTAATAATTTGTTGATCTGGTTTTCAACTCGGTTAGTGTATTTTTGTGCCCATACATTACTTTGATTAGGCGCAACTTGTCCTTTGGCTGTATCTTTAGGGTCTACAAAATCAGGGTGAGCAAATACTCGAGCTGACCCTAAAATAGCGACACGCTGGATTCCTGCCGTATCGTAAAACTCTTTTACATCAGCTAAAGTTTGTGTAGTGCCCGCATTATGTTCAGCCGTCAGTACTGATAAATCGGGTTCTTTTACAACGCAAGCGGTTTCAACCACAGTTTCAACCCCATGTTTTCGAAATGTCATGACAAAGCGGTGATAAGAAGGCTCACCACTACAAATCTGGATTGTAGGATCATTACTGTAAGTATCTCCTTCAATCGGCATATCTATTACTATTCGCCATGATTTTTCATTCGCTTTGGATGCAGTCTCACAATCAAGCAGAGGTTTGATATAGGTCATGAAATCATCAGGAGATTGTTTGGTACCTTTCAACTTGCACATTGCTTCTGCATTCCACTCCAGGAGCTGAATTGCATCTAACATGGTTTCATCGTTTTGATCTAATTCATTTGGGTTATTTTCTGAAATGTCCCGTAATGCTTTTCGTAGATTAAACATAACAGCTCCTCGATCTAATATTGAGCTTTTAGTATAAAATGCGATCTGTTATGGTTTTGTTAGAGTATGTACGCAAAATTACAGGGACTAGGGAATTCGGAATGTATGAGTATGAATTATTTGTGAACAGTTACGTTGTTCTAAACCTTGATTGCGTTTCTTATTATTGTTCGCAATAAAAACGCGCCTTTCGGCGCGTGTTCTAATATGGCAGTTCTTAAATTCGTTAAAATAAATTTTCTTCCACTGGTGCCAGATATTCCTCACTGGCATTGTCGTTATTATATACCGGAGTCGGGTCTTCTTCTGCCGGGATTTCTTTATCACGAAAATACTCAATGATGCCATTGTCCTGATTCGGTTTGGCTAAAAGACCGCTGGCAGGATCAATTCGCACAGCAACTACATTTTCAGGCTGTTTTATTTCACTTTCAGGTTTTCCTTTTAATGCTTCTTTCATAAAGTCTATCCACAAAGGAAGAGCAAGACCTGCGGCGTATTCATGTAATGATTTGGGATTATCAAATCCTATCCAGGTTGTTACCACCAAATCAGAGTTAAAGCCCGCAAACCATGAGTCTACCTGATCGTTGGTTGTTCCTGTTTTGCCTGCAATATCCTGGCGATTGAGGACTCTGGCTGCTCGTGCTGTACCGTGTTGAATCACGTCTTTCATTGCAGAGTTCATTAAGAATACTAGGTCTTCAGGAACAACGCGTGGTGCCAAAGTAGATGTATCTACCTTCTCTCCATCACAAGGGTTACATACTACACTTGGTTTTGCTTGCAAGAGTACTTCGCCATCAGCATCAGTAATATGATCAATAAGATAGGGTTCTACTTTAAAACCACCATTAGCAAATACGGCATAGGCAGTAGTCAGATCCATGGGGCTAATGGATAGGCTTCCCAAGGCCAGAGATAAGCCTTTAGGTAGTGTTTTCTTATTGAAGCCAAAGCGAGTTAAGAAATCTATGGTGTAATTCAGGCCAATATCATCAAGTATTCGAATGGATACCATATTTTTTGATTGAACCAGGGCTTGTTTTAATCGGGTTGGTCCATTGAATTTCAGGTTGACGTTATGGGGACGCCATAAATTAGGTTGGCTGGGATCATCAACTACTATGGGGGCGTCATTAACCAGTGTCGCCAGGTTATAACCATTATTTAACGCTGCAGCATAAACAAACGGTTTAAAGCTGGATCCTGGTTGTCTGCTGGATTGAGTCGCACGATTAAATTTACTCTTCTGGAAGTTAAACCCACCAACGAGCACTTCTATGGCGCCATTTTTAGGGTTAAGAGCAACCATCGCTGATTCAGCTTCCGGAATCTGAGCTAATACCCAGTGCTTTTCCGTGGAGTGAACATAAACGATATCGCCTACTGCAACTACTTGTTGCGCTTTTACAGGCGACTTTCCAACCCATCCTTTTTTAAGAGCAGGTCTGGCCCAAGATAAACCTTCCCAAGGTATAATGAACGTTTGACCATTCTGCAAGGCAGCCGTAGCCTCTTTTTCCCCTACTTCAATAATAACGGCAGGAATCAGAGTATTTAGTTCAGGATATTGTCTTAAATACTTTTGGCGAATTTGAGCTGATTGACTGTCTTTTTCACCAATAGTTGCTACTGGGCCTCTATAACCGTGTCGGTGATCGTAGGCGATTAAGTTCTTTTCAACAACTTCATTCGCCTTATTTTGTAATTTGCCATCAACTGTGGTGTAAACTTTATAGCCTTTAGTATAAGCGTCCGGGCCAAAATTATCGTATAAAGATTGGCGAATCATTTCAGCTACATAAGGAGCACTCACTTCGATGTTGGTGCCATGATATTTAGCTGTAATGGGTTGGTTTATCGCATTTTGATATTGTTCTTCATTGATGTAGCGTTCTTCTAGTAAACGCTCCAGCACGTGGTCTCGGCGTTTTTTGGCGGCTAGAGGATTGGCGATTGGATTTTGAGTTGATGGTGCCTGTGGAAGACCTGCTATCATGGCGAGCTCTGCCAGATTAAGTTCCTTCAGCGGCTTACCAAAATAAACCATGGCAGCAGCACCTACTCCATAGGCTCGGTTGCCCAGGTATATTCTGTTCAGATAAAGTTCTAAAATCTTTTCTTTGCTTAATTCACGGTCAATTTTGATGGCCAGCATGATTTCATTGAACTTTCGTAAGAATGTTTTTTTACGACTTAAAAAGAAATTACGTGCCACTTGCATGGTTATGGTACTACCGCCTTGTGATTTAGTACCTGTTTTAAGCATACGGACTGTTGCACGTCCTAACCCCATTACATCAACACCTGGATGTTCAAAAAATCGCTGATCCTCTGTCGCAATTAAGGCATGAACTAGTGTTTGAGGGATCTCTTCATAAGTTACTGGTATACGTTTTTTTTCACCGTATTCTTGAATGAGCAAGCCTTCTTTGCTGAATATTTGTAAAGGAACTTGTAACTGGACTGTTTTTAGTGAGTCTACATTAGGAAGCTGGCTTTCCAAGTACAGATAGATAAGGCTGCCTGCTACTAATAAAAGAAAAAACAGGCTCATCAGCGCCCAAAGACCTTTACGCCAGAAGTATGCCATTTTTTTCATAGAATATAGTTATCGTTAAATGAGAATAGTCCAACATTATACAGTCATTCTATATAATATTGCGAGTTTTGTGCGAAAAAGACCTAATTTTATAGCTGAATTTAAAGAATCATTGGCTTTAATCGACTAACCAATGATTCATCTGACTATTATTGACGTGCGTCGTAATTTTTGCTGTCTGAGAAATCGAAATCATCAAAATCAGAAGGTTTAGGAGTGACGGTTGGTTGAGCGAGAGGATTGGGGGTCAGATAGGGATGGAATAAGGAATAATAGTTCCCCACTCCGAATATTCTGCGAGCCTGTGTATTATTAGCTGGTAGTTGTCTTCTGGCCATTGTTTCATCCGGGGGAGCAAGCTCTGCTTTTTGTCCTTGGCTTGTTCCGTTCAATCGTTGAGCTTCAGCAATTTGTCCGGGGGCTGTTTGTAGTTGTCTTTTGAGTTCAGCAATGGTTTTAGCCTGTGCGTCTAGCTCTGATTTTTGTTCCTGGATTGTTCCGTTTAATTGTTCGATTTCAGCAATTTGCCTTGGGACGGCTTGTAGCTGCTTTCTGAGTTCTACAATGGTTTCAGCCAGAACGTCAAGCTCTGATTTTTGTTCTCGGATTGTTCCGTTCAGTCGTTCTATCACAGTAATTTGTTCTTGGGCGATTTGTAGTTGTCTCCTGAGCTCTGCAATAGTATCATCCAGCACGTCAAGCTCTGCTTTTTGTTCTCGAATTGTTCCGTTCAACCGTTCGCTTTCAGCAATTTGCTCTGGGGTGGCTTGCTGCGGTTCCTGAGACTTTAGAGTTAATTCTATAATGGTTTGTTGATTTGTGTCTCTGGCGAGTTCTGCTTTTTGAAGTTTTTCTAGTAATTCGGGTACCAATAAAGCATATTGATGCTCAGTACAAATACGTTCTACAAATTCTTTATATTTATCTTCAGTAAAACTTATCTTGATGTTGAGGGTTGCTAAAATTTCTTCTTTTAAGAAAATACCCGAATTGCAAAACTCATTTCCTGTATAACCATCATTCTTGCAACCCGATAGGGCGATAACTCCTTCAGAATTCATTGTCGTTGTATGTTGAGTTACTGGATAGGTTTTGCTTTTAGGTGTTTCCAAAAGTCCTTTAACATCCATTAATAATTTGAAAATTTGTGCCTTATATTCGATGAGTTCTTGAGCCGAAAAGGGTTCCTTTTTACTCAAAAAAGAATGAAGCATTACTATTTCATTCAGCATAAAGTTTAGGAATGGTCTTCGCGTCTGATACCCATTTGTACAATTTTGAATTATTTCGTTTAATCTTAATTTAAAATCCAGGGCGGGCTCTTTAATGATAGATGTTGCGAGTTCTCGTGATTTCAAATGCATTTCAGTTTTATTTGAGGCGCTCACTAATGGGGCTGTTAAGCTATCATGATAACGAATAATAACTGTGGTTAATGAATAAAGTAGCTCTTCTAATCGAATCATATAAACTCCTTTTTAAAACATAAATCTATAATCCGGATGCGGAAATTCCCCACAACTTGGTTTTTCACTATATTAAATGTTTTGGGGAAGTTCAAGTATTTGTTTAGGAGTACATAGCAAGTAAAAAACATACAAAAAGAAGGGGGATTTTACTGGCGTGACCTGAATTTTAATCGCCATTAGGATGTGTGCTATACAATATTGTCATTAATCTCCCTATTTCACACTGCGCTCAGAGTGAGTCTGGCATTTTTATACATCCAATTTATTCTTTATTAATTTATTATGATCTTGATTGTGTCGTTCCCGCGCAGGAACGACACAATTGAGCTCAGTTTGTTCAATACCATACACCCCTGATGATTGTGCACAAATAGGCCTGTATTCCTCTGCACTACGCTAATATGGGCAACTGGTATCTCTTGGTTCATCTTCTATGTTCTGCAATCAGTTATAATGTAATCCCGAAAAAAGATCCATACCCAGATGTTGGGGGTGTAGAGGATTCCTCTGATAGATCCTTAACTTGCTCCGTTAGTGTTTCTATGATCTTTTCCTGCTGTTCAATTGTTTTTTTATGTTGTGCATCACTTTTCTTTAACATCATGTATTGCGATGTTAGTAGATACAATGTGATTTTTAATTTTGAAAGGTTGCTTGTTAAATTTTGATTCGCTTCTTTAAGCTCGGCAATTTCACCATCTTGGCTTGCCGTACTTACTTGGGACATCGATTTAGTGAGACTAATTTGAGCTGTTAACTCTATAATTAAAAGAGCATTCTGATGTTCGGAACATATTTGTTCTGATAATTCAATAAATTCACTAGGACCGGAGCCAAGAGTTATATGAAATCGTTCAATAACCTCTTCTTTTAAAAAGATTCCAGAATTGCATAATTCACTTCCAGACCAACCATCATTTACTAATCCAGCTAAAACACATATTGCCTCAGCGATAAAACCGGTTTTATTTTTCGTTACTTTACTGGTATTGCTTTTAGTCGTGGATAACAAACTATTGAAATCCCAGAAAAGGGTGAACAGTTGTTTTTTGAATTCCTCATATTGAAATGTATCAAATGATGTCTTTTGATCCAAAAATGATTTGAGCGAAACAATTTCATTCAACAGGAATTCAAGAAATGGTTTGCGATCTGGAGAGCTTTGAGGACATTCTTTTATTAATGTATTTAGCCTTGTTTTAAAATCAATTTTATCATCGTTGATAATTATTTTTGCTAATATTCGAGAGTCTTTCCTTGCTGAGTGTTCATCACTTTCTGGAACTAATTTTTTTACGCGGGTCTGCGCATCGTGATATCGAATAATTACGGTAGTTAATGAGTAGAGTAAATCTTCTAATCCAGTCATTTTAATCTCCTATGATAAAAATCTACTCTTATCTTCCAATTACACTGTATTTTTAATTACAAAGTTTGGAAAATCCTCAAACACCCATTTGTTTTTTAACGTGTTATAAATCACACCCAACAATTTTTTAGCAGTCGCAATAATCGCTTTTGATGAGCCTCTTCTCGCCTTAATGCGGTCATAGAACTGTCGCAGATATTTGCTATACTTTATTGCAATTAAGGCACACTGCACTAAGGTGGTTCTGCCTATCTTGGAACCACGTTTCGTAATTCGCCCACTTCGTTCCGTTTCATTAGAGTTTGATACCCGAGGCACCAAACCAAAATAGGCTGCCAATTTGCTCTCATTTTCAAACTCATTCACATCACCAATAACCGACAACAAAATGGCTGCTGACTTCTCACCAACCCCTTTAATGCTGACTATATTCTCAAACCCTTCAAGCTGCTTTGCTTGGTTAGTGGACGCTTCATTAATACGGGCTACACTTAAATTCAATTGCTGCACTTGCTCCACAATAATCTCGCATTCAATGCGAACAACATCAGGTAGTGGATGATCTAATGTGCGCAATAGTCCTTTTTTACTACTCAAAGATTCTTTCTTAAGCTTTATTCCTTGCCCATTTAATAGACCATGTATTTTATTAAGCAACACAGTTCTTAGCTTCACTAATTTATCTCGAGTCTCTACAAGACTTGCCAACTCTCGATATTCTTTCTTTTTTACTCGCGCTCTTGGTAACATGTCCTTGCTTAAGAAAAAGGCCAATGCTCGAGCATCATTTTTATCCGTTTTACTGACAGAGCGGCGAATCACATCAAACTGATTTGGTGCAACAACTACAATCTCTTCCACATAATCAATCAGTTGATCATAAAAGTAGTTGGAGTTTCCAGTTGCCTCTACGGCTAACACATCATCTCCCATTAACTCTTGCCTAAATTGTTCCATCTCTTCCACTTTATAAGTAGCAAAGCACTCTTCTTTTCCTTCCTCTAAAAAACAGGCTGTTAAGCTGTTTGTATGTAAATCAACTCCAATATGTCTCACTTTTTTACTCCGCTTATTGTTTGCAAAAACAACCTAACAGAGTAGAATTTTCATCGGCAGTCACCATACTCCTATTCGAGGTCTCAGTGCCTCAGGCTGGCCGTTCGGTGATAGGTTTGATCAATCTCCTTTACGAGGTCTTAATGCCTCAATTTATGATTCAACCTGTCACCTATCTACTCCAATCCAGCATTAAATCGCTAAATTAGAGCGCTAACAACCGACTAGCCCTTTATCATGCCATCTCCTTTTAAAACGCCATGCTTTTATTAATTACAACTTGATTTTCACTATATTTAATGATTTGTGTGAGTGCAAGTTAACGTTGGCTCCGTTTTATTGTGAGGTTACTGTCGTCTTAGTAAAATAACTGATTTGAAAAGATTCCAATTTACAAGAGCTTACGTTAACATTCTGTAAGATCTCAATAAATTGTGGCGAAATTATTGTATCGAATAGGAACAATTAATCTGGTTCTTGAGAAATTATAACCTTCTCATTGGTTATTGTTGCTGGCGAGCCTTTTACTCGACGCTTTTGAGGCCTCAGGATTTTGTCCGTCATTCTGAGAGGCTCCGAGATTCAGGAGCCCTTCGCTATGTTCTGGATGATGTATTTTTCTAATTTAATAGAAGTGCGCTTTTGAGGCAGCAGGGAATACTCAGGGAGGAAAATAAGTGCTTAAACTGTTTAAACCCAAGCATCGTTCTATTCTTGGTGTAGACATTAGTTCTTCATCAATAAAAATATTGGAAATTTCTGATTCCGGAGAGCAACTGTGTGTTGAGGGATATGGTCGTCAGTTGCTTCCAGTAAATGCACTTGATGGAAACGTCATTAAAGATGTGGACGCGGTAGCAATTAGCATCAAACAATTAATAAGTACTTCGAAACTAAATTGCAAACAGGTTGCACTGGCGGTTCCTGATTCAGCCGTTATCAGCAAAATCGTCCAAATGAATGATGGTTTAAATGACAGCGAAATGGAAGAGCTTGTAGTGATTGAAGCAGATAAATACATTCCATATCCTATAGATGAAATTAATATTGATTTTGAGGTTTTAGGGCACTCGGCAAAAAATTCAGCAATGCTGGATGTACTTATTGTTGCATCACGTGCAGAAAATGTGAGTAGCCGGGTCGATGCGATAACTCGTGCAGGTCTGGAAGCCAAAATTGTAGATGTAGAATCTTATGCTGTAGAGCGCGCGGCACAACAATTGTCACAAGAACTCCCTGCTGGAGGACAAGATAAAATAGTCGCCATAATTGATATAGGCGCTAATTACACACATTTATTTGTTTTGCATGGGATGCGATTAATATTTTCCAGAGAAGAAAAATTTGGCGGAATGCAACTAATTGAAGCAATTACCGAGCACTACAATATGACTACAGAGCAGGCTCTGATAGCAAAAGAAGAAGGTAGGTTACCTGCAGGATATGAAACGGAAGTTTGGGAACCTTTTAAGGACATGGTTTTATTACAAGTAAAACGAACGTTACAGTTTTTTTATTCGACCAGTCAACATGGCTTTGTCGATCATATTTTGTTAGCTGGCGGATTGGCACGACAGCCTGGATTGGCCACGTTGATTCAGGAGCAGCTAGGTGTTTCTACAACAATAGCAAACCCGCTGTCACGTATGTCTTTTGGGAAAATGGTCAATTTGGAAGCCATAACTAATGATGCTCCTGCATTGATGGCTGCTTGTGGGTTGGCTCTTCGGCATCTTGAGTGAACTATGACTGAAATAAATCTGCTGCCATGGCGTGAATACCGGCGTGAACAAGAAAAAAAATTGTTCACTACTATGTCATTGATAGGCATTATTATTGCTGCCATCATTGTTTTTTTTATTAATTCTTACGCCGTTTATTTGAAGAATAATCAAACAAAGCGTAATCAGATGCTTAAAACAGAAATTACTCGTTTTGATGAGCAGATAAAAGAAATTAAAACATTGAAACAAATCAGGGACGGTCTTATTTCAAGAATGTCTATTGTTCAAAACTTGCAGTCGACAAGGACGTTGATGGTTCATTTATTTGATGAATTAATAAAAGTCATGCCTCCGGGATTATATGTAACTAAACTGGAACGACAAAATGATATCGTTTCTGTCTGGGGCTTTGCTGAATCAAACACCAATATATCTTTGTTGATGCGAAGTATAGATAATAATGCCTGGATTCAGGCTCCTGTACTTACGGAGATTAAAAAGATGGATGAGAAAAAGCAAGCCGCAAATAATGAGTTTAAATTAAGTTTTGTTCTTAAACCTAAATATTAGGCTGGTGCTATTAGAATGAATTCAGTCAATTTAAGTGAATTAACTCTTGAAAATGTAGGGCAATGGCCAATTACTGTAAAAATTGGCGTTATTGCTGGCATGAGTTTATTAATCGTTGCATTAGGTTATTGGGTTTTTATTAGAGATAATTTTGAGCAGTACGACACGCTGAAACGGCAGGAAATTACTTTAAAAGACGAGTTTGAAAAGAAACAACATCAGGCATCAAATTTACAAGCATATCGTAATCAATTGCAATTAATGAACGAACGTTTCGGCAATATGCTCAAACAACTTCCAGCAAAAAATGAAATGCCAGGTTTATTGGAGGAAATTTCTAAAACTGGTGTCATATCTGGTTTGAAATTTAAACTGTTTGCCCCGCAACCCGAAGTGGTTCATGATTTTTATATAGAGCTACCCATTAAAACCACCGTGGGTGGTACTTACATGCAATTGGCAACTTTTTTAAGTAGGGTAGCAGAAATGAACAGAATTGTTACCTTGCATGAATTTAGTATTCAGGGAGAGTCCTCTAAAGACGGTAAAGCAACATCAGAGGATGATTTGGTGATGAATATCACGGCTAAAATATATCGATACCGATCACAATGATAAACTATATAAAGCATCTACAAGCAGTTCCTATCGGATTATTATCACTGCTAATAATTTCCTGTTCTGGGGATAATAGCGATTTACATAAATATATTAATGATACCAAGTCCAGGCCAGCCAAGACTATCGAGCCTATTCCCAAATTTGCTCCCTTGCCTATTTTCAAATTTCCCGAAAATGATACAAGGCGTAGTCCGTTTAAGCCTGTTGTCTTAAAGAAGAATGCAGAGAGTGATGCTCCTGATCAGAGTCGCTTAAAACAACCCTTGGAGGCTTTTCCGCTTGATGCATTAAAATTCGTAGGAATTCTTGAGCAGGGCTCTGTTATCTGGGCGCTAATAAAACAACCCGACACGCAAATCAATCGAGTCAGGGTTGGGGATTATATGGGACAAAACTATGGGCGTATTATCGTAATTAAAAGAGAACTGATTAAATTAGAAGAAACTGTAAAAGATACTGGGGTGTGGGAAAAAAGAATAATTACCCTGAATTTAGATACTGGTAAGTAGGAGCACAGGTGCGGAAGATTATCGCTATTTTGATTTTATTAAGTGTTGGTTTCAGTGTGGCCTTTTCCAAAGGTAATTCATTGGTGTCAGTCAAAGTTTTTCCTTTGCCTGAAGACAGGGTGCGTATTGATTTTCAGTTTACTCATCCTTTAAAGCAGCTTCCAGCCAGTTTTATTACCCAGAAACCTGCACGAATTGTGCTGGATTTTATTAAAACTGACTTGTATTTATCGCCAGATCAGAGAATGAAAAAAATTGAATTAGGTTCGTTAAACACGTACAACATTGTATCTGTAGCGGATAGGGTAAGGGCAATATTGGATTTGCAGCGCACAGTTTCTTATTCTGGAAGTGCGGCAGGGACTGTTTATAGCCTTGTTCTAAATGGTAAAAGTAATGAACTATATAAAAACAATAAGGAAGTATTCATCACCAATCAGGCAGTTAATACACGATATCTAATTAATCGATTTGATTTTCGTGGTATAGAAAAGCAAGGCGGGCGAATACATCATTAATGTTTCTGATACGAGTATTCCAATTGATGTAACACAATCGGGTAAAGAGGTTGTAGTCAATTTTCTCAACACTCAAGTACCTGCAAATTTGCTGAAACGTTTTGATGTAACTGATTATCATAGTCCTGTTCAAGTAGTCACTCTGCAGCAGGATGGGAAAAATGTCAGGATGACTATCCTCAGTAAAGGCGATTATGGGCATTTTGTTTATCAGGTGAATAAACAATTCATGGTTGATATTTTCCCGCTTACGGCGGAAGAGGTTCAGCAGGCGAAACTGAAGAAACAGGTGTTTACTGGAAAGCGAATCTCTCTGAATTTTCAGAACATTAATATACGTGCAGTTCTGCAGCTCTTGGCTGATTTCACTGGAATTAATATGGTCGTAAGCGATAAGGTCCAGGGCGATATTACCCTTCGGTTAAATGATACACCCTGGGACCAGGCATTAGATATTATATTGACTACACAAGGGCTTGATAAACGAAAAAATGGTAACGTCATGCTCATTGACAGTAAAGCGTCCCTTGATAAAAGAGAAGAAGATGAGCTAAAGAGCCAACAGTCTATAGAAAAGCTTGAGCCAATACGTTCTGATTTAATTCAGATTAATTACGCGAAAGCTGCAGATATTGCGATATTAATTAAAGACAAACAAAATTCACTTTTGTCTCCCCGGGGTAAAATTAGTGTTGATGCTCGGACGAATACCTTATGGATACAAGATACTGGGTTAAAAATAGAGGAGGTCAGAGATCTCATTAAGCAATTGGATGTGGCTGTCAAACAAGTACAGATTGAGGCCAGAATAGTCGAAGTGAATAAAGATTTTAGCCAGGATCTAGGGATTAAGTGGGGGGTATCGAAACCTACTCATTTAAGCGGTACCTTGGCTGGCGCAAACCAACTGCAATTACCAGCAGGTCTTGCCAATCCTGCGGCTGTACCTATAGCTCAACGCTTAAACCTGGATTTGGCAGCAGCTCCAGAGGCTGCAGTTCCTGCTTCTGTTGGTATTGCACTTGCTAAATTAGGAGATGGCATTTTACTTGATTTAGAGTTATCTGCATTGGAAAGTCAGGGGCAGGCTGAATTAATTTCCAGTCCCAGCATTATTACTACGAATCAGCAAGCAGCAGTAATTGAGTCTGGCAAAGAAATCCCCTATCAGGAGGCTACCTCAAGCGGAGCTACTGCGGTAGCATTTAAAAAAGCGGTATTAAGTTTAAAGGTAATACCTCAAATAACGCCCGATGGTAAAATATTAATGGATTTGCAAATTAATCAGGATGCTGATTCAGGTGAACGGGTGTTAGGGGTTCCTATTATTTTAACAAAACAGATTCAGACTAATGTTTTAGTGAATAATGGACAAACTATTGTACTTGGCGGAATTTATAAGCAAGATAAAAACAGAGCCATTAGTCGAATACCCTTTTTAGGAGAATTACCGGTTGTCGGTATACTATTTAGTAATAAACAGGTAAGAATAAGAAATGAAGAGTTGCTCATTTTCATTACTCCGAGGATAATAACGAACTCTTTATCAATTACAGCGATACAAGGTAGAGAAAAAGAGGTGTATAAATAAATTTGGTGAGTTTGTCGAACTGATAAACTATAATTATGTGGGATTTTAGTATCTATTCGTTGTAGAATAGGCCATATACATTCTTTATCAGTAAATGGATAATTACATATTCAGAATGAATATGCGTTAAATTTGGGGTTTTAGATTATTTTTTATCTAATCTGACCTGTGAAATGTGTTTGATATCATAAAATCAACTAAAACGTGTATCTAAATAACACTACAGTGAACGAGGTAAGTAAGAAAAAATGAGCATAGTTAAAGTACGAAATATTTTTCTCATTGGCCCCATGGGTGCTGGAAAAAGCACTATAGGCCGTGCTTTGGCAAAGGAGCTCAAACTGGAATTCTTTGATTCGGATGAAGTCATAGAAGAGCGTGCTGGTGCCGATATATCATGGATTTTTGATATCGAAGGTGAAGAGGGCTTCCGGCGCCGTGAGCAGAAAGTTATTGATGAGCTTACTCAAAAAACTAATATTGTCCTTGCAACGGGTGGCGGTGTAGTTATTACCCCTGAAAACAGAAATGCTCTGGCCGGTCGGGGTACTGTTATTTATTTGAAAACGTCATTACAGCAGCAATTTGAACGAACTAAACGAGACACAAAGCGTCCGCTGTTACAAACAGAAGATCTTGAAGGACGACTGGAATCGTTAAGAGATGAGCGCGAGCCATTTTATGATGAGTTAGCTGATGTTAGTTTTGAAACTGATAAATTAACTGTTAAAGCTGTAGCGAATAACATTATAAAATATATTTATGGCGAAGTTTGAGGGGCATACCCAGATTGATGTCACTTTACCTGGATATCAATACCCTATACTAATCTGTCGAAAGGGCGTCAGTGATTCGTCACTGTTACGCCACTTGGTTACTTCAAAACAGGTTCTTATAGTAACGAATTCTACTATTGCTCCGCTTTATCTTGAACTCATTCAATCCGCATTCACCTCTATTCAGTGTGATGTTGTCATT
>NZ_CALMPD010000051.1 GCF_937871865.1 uncultured Legionella sp. | reverse complement strand
TCTTTATCGTCGCTCCAGTTCATCTTAAAGGGGAAATAGAAGGATTTATATTACTTCAAATTAATATGGTTAAATTATTTAAAGATACCTTTAATAATTTTTTAAAATATTCAAATATTACTGTGAGTAATGGTTCTAATGTTGGTGGTAGTTTTGAAATTTATAACAAACCTTTTTCCGTACACCCCGCTAAATTAATTCATACTGCTTTAAATTATCAGTTCGCGGGAGAATCCTGGCATTTTAATGCGACTTCGTCTCCTTATTTTATGCATGAAGAATATTCCTGGGAAGTATGGTTTTCTTTAACTACAACGCTGTTCTTTTGTGTTTTGATGAATATTATTTTATTCATTCTTTATGGGCAACGTCATTTGATTCAATATCTTGCAGAAGCCAGAGAGCTGCAATTACAGACTGAGAAAGCCAAAAATAAACTGTTATTAAATGCAACTGGTGAAGGAGTTTTATGGATTGATCTTGAGTGTCGCATTGCCTTTATTAATAACGCGGCTGAAAAATTACTGGAATATGACAGTGACGAGTTAAAAGACGAGCCCATTTACACAATTCTGCTGGATAAAATACATGAAGACTTCTCTTCGGCGATAGAGAGTCTGGCTGTTTATCGGGCTATTCATGAAAAATCAGTTGTTCGTATAAAAGAAGCGGTATTTTGGAAGAAAGATCGCAATTACTTTTGGGTAGAGTATACCTGCATCCCAATTATTATCGATAACGAAGTTAAAGGAGCGGCAATTATTTTCAGCGATATTACTGAACGACTTGATAATGAAAACAAATTAATAAATATGGCACATATTGATAACTTAACGAAACTGCCCAATCGTCTGAGCTTTTTTGAGTTTCTGGAACATACTATTGCACGTGCGCAACGAAATAAAAGTCAATTTGGCGTGTGTTTTATTGATGTTGATAATTTCAAATACATCAACGATACATTTGGTCATATTTATGGTGATAAATTACTGACTATTCTTCCTGGAAAAATAAAACCTTATCTGAGAGAGGCTGATTATTTTGCCCGGATAGGGGGAGATGAGTTTGGTCTTGTTTTTGAAGAAATTTATCAGGTTGATGATTTGAGCAAGATTATTACGCGAATCCTTGCTGCTTTTGATAAACCAATCAAGATAGATGACCAATATGTGAATGCCTCCTTAAGTATTGGTATTGCTATTTATCCTGAAAATGGGGCTGATTCTGAGACTTTGCTAAAAAATGCGGATAATGCAATGTATCAATCCAAAGCGAAGGGGAAATCCACTTTCTCCTTTTATAATAAGCGCTCAAATGAAAAAGTCATAAAATACGATAATATTGAATCAGCGCTACATAGGGCTATCAATGAGAAAGCCTATCGGATCTGTTATCAGCCTCTAATTCATACAATAACCCATAAAATTTTAGGAGTTGAAGCTCTTTTAAGATGGGAAGATGAGGAACTTAAAAACTTACCATTGATTGAATCGTTATTAATAGCTGAAGACAGAGGGCTGATGTATGAATTGGGTGAGTGTATCATGCAACAAGCTTTCGCGGAGTTCCAGGACATATCCAGAACAAGAGCTAATTTTTGTTTGGCAATGAATATTTCAATCAAACAAATCGAAGATGTAAGATTTATGGGATTGATTAAAACGTTACTGTGTAAGGCTCAAATCAAACCAAATCAGATTTGTTTCGAAATCAAAGAAACTTCTCTCATTAAAAATACAGAACATATCATCAACGACATGATGGACCTGTGCGCGCTTGGTGTTCAATTCGCTCTAGACGATTTTGGAATAGGATATTCATCAATTCATTTATTAAAAAAATTACCTATATCTTTTCTTAAGATAGATCATTCTTTTATTAAAGATTTAGAGAAAAATGCAGATGATACAACGATCGTGTTCACAACAATCCAATTAACTCATGGTCTGGGCATTAAATCGATTGCAGAAGGAGTTGAGGCGAAGGAGCAGCTTGAACTATTGAAAAAATGGGGCTGTACTATGGCGCAGGGATTTTATTTTGCAAAACCGATGCCTTTAAATGAATTGCTCTTATGGATGAAGACACATGATGAAGGATTAAAAAATAAAGGGAAATAGGGGGAGGATTCTGGGCTTAACTGATTGTCCAGGTAACATTAAAAGCAAGTACATAGTTAGCTTTACTCTGGTCGCCATTTAATTTCTGTATTACCGGGATGGAAAGACCTAATTGTGCTATAAATTTATTTGTTGAATACCATAAGGATGGGGTAATGCCAATTATATTTCCACCGGTATTGGGAACTACGTGTTGCCCAAATCTGGTTTTTTCAGTGTATATACCATTCAGTTCAACCATCCCTGCGATAATGTATTTATTTTCTTTGCTGGCGATAACTTTATCCACTCCAAATTGATACAGATACTCATTGCCTTGTTTTAATTCTTTATAGGCTGTTGGCAAGTATACTCCTGGGGAAACAAACCATAACCAATCTACGAACATCACGTTATAAGTGGTACCTAAAAAAAAGGTCGGAGTTCCTGCACCAGTGGGAGGCGATTTTGATAAAGAGCCTGTCGGCATGGTGGTGGCTGCTACAATAGTTGCTTGTTGCGTGTATGCAGAATTTGACCCCTCATAAAATGCATATTCGAGTTGAAAGAGAGCATCTGATAGGCCAGAAGAGTGCTCGCCATCGCCCCTGTAATTTAATGCTGCTGGCAAACTTATAAATAGTGAAGATATATCTGATAATCCATAAAGTAGTGATGGGGTGGCTGCCAGATAATTTATTGATGTGGTGCTTAAATAAGTAGGTTCAATAAAGAATTGCAATTCTTTTTTATCGATTATGTTTTGACCAAATGAGACTAAGGGGCCTGGTTGTTGTGAGGCGCTCAGAGCAAAATTACCTCTATTCGCTGGCTGATTTTGATCTGCAGCAGCAATGCTCCCATCTTTTGCATATGTTGGGAATGAAAGTAAATAGATTAAAATAATCAGAATGTTTTTTTGATTCATGAATCTTCTTAGCGTGTTGGTAGCTATAAATCAATACTTGGTGTTGCTGTTTTATGATGAATTATAATTGAGTAAATTGCCAGGAAATCTTGGCATTAGTCATTGAGGAGATACTTCAAGAGAAGGGGAGTGGCCATTTAGTGAAAAAATTTAAGCCGTCATCCTGAGGCTCTGATTCCTCTGAATGACGGATAATGGTTGCTGTATGAGTAAGAGTCCTTTCCTTTATTCGTATTTAATTAATACCTTTTATATCGGTCGCCAGGTTCAGTGCTCCAATGTACAGAGGGATGAGAATGAGAACTTGGTGATGCAAAGAATCCATCGCGCTCAATTCTGCCTGTTCTTGGAGGAGAGGAACTGGCTCTTGTCGCCGAATTATCACGGCGCTCCAGTCTTTCTCGTGGCATGGGATATTTAGCTCCTTCCGTATCCAGGAATGCATTGATGGTTCTGTAGTCTGGAATTTGTTCATTACAAAATGGCCGGTAGTGTTGTGCCGTTTTTATTCTCAGAGCAAGAGTATAACCGTGATCTCCTAGTTCTGCTTTAAGAAACGCAGTAAATTTTTTTAACAAGTTCATGTTACCGATGGAAACAACTTGATGAAGAAAAGTGAATCCAGTTTTGTTCTGTGAGGTCAGAAAATTTTGGAATAAATGAGTTTGGTCACCATACATTTTCTTTACTTCAAGCAAGTATGTTTCCATATTCATAAATGAACCTGATGCTAAAGCGGTATGTAATGGAGTATTTCCACTTTTATTTTTGTTTACCAGATAATTTAAATAATGCTCAGGAGCATCTATTCTGGATTTAAGCTGAGTTAGATAGTCATCAAATTCACTTGGATTGGCATGGCAAATCGCTTCGGTTAGTGATTTAAATTCAGTTCTTGCGTGAGATGGTTGCATCGTTCTAGGAACGGGACTGCGGCCTTGGATGGCGTTCATCATTCGCTCTACATAGAGAACATTAACGAATCCATCTGCTATTAAAGTGCCTTTCCAATTTTCCAGAAGGCTTTCAATTAAATCATTTAAATGGTCTGGTTGGGTATAAACAGTTAACTGAGTAATAATATCAGATAATATTTTCTGAAAACCTTCCAAGGTCAAGTGAGCACCTGGTTTGGCTTGAATGTGCACGGCACTAAATTTTTTATAGTCATTGAACATTCGTTCGTTTCCGCGGCTTAGTTTATTTAAACGCTCAGTCGGGCTCTTTAATAGTCTGGCATCATCTTCTGGGCACAGATCCAGTCCGTGTCGTAATAAATCATAGTGCATGGTAAATTTGATTGATCTTTTTAATCCACTAATAGACCAGACAGAAGCCCCAAGGGCTTGAAACATTGCAGCTGCAAATCTTCTTGATGGATGTGCTCCTTCTTTTAACGTTGGAGCAATGATATTAATAAATGAATGAGCTAAAAGAGAGTTGGTGGGGCCTGCATCGCTAGTTGACTCTAATTCTATTTCTGAACGTTTTTTGGCATTAGGTGGCAGTTCTTGTTGGTCAACTACTATCTCATTCGCTTCAAGTCGCTCTCGTTTCTTCCTGAGTAAGGGGCGCGTCAGATCAATTCCGGCCAGGGATTGATCAGCATAAGTAGTTATTTGCTTCAATTTGGCTGCATCGTCACTATAAAATAAACGAGCAGAATGAGTCATTAACGTGAGGAATCTTGTATCAAAACATAATTCAAATCCAGTGTGTAAGTGAGCAATGTAGGTTTCTTTTTCCAGGTCATTCAGCTTGAGAGCGGAAAAAACATTTAATATTGCATCATAATGAGTTAAAAGCCTCATATACAATTCTTTTTTAATTTCTACTGTAGCCCATATATTCAGGCTGATTTGCTCCATATGTATATCTAAACGGATTTTTATAAACTGCGCTTCTATTTGATAGGATTGATTTAAAACCTCGGCTATCTTGTCGATGGATTCATGTAAACCCAGGGTATTTGCTTTCTGGCTAAACACACGGAAATGTTTCCTTATCGGTGTAATTACAGAAATAAATTGTTCCAAGTCTCTATGTAAATAAAAGTCAGTATTGAAAAAAGTTTGTAATTCACCATCAATTTTTTGTTGTAAATCGCGTTTTTTTAACAGTGTATCAAGCTGTTTCATTGCTTCTTTTACTGCTGCTGAGCTTGGGGTTGTTTCTTGTTCTGTTGCTAAGCTATCAAAAATTTGATTTGCAGTTTCCAGGCAAGAAAAAGATTGAGATACAGTTTGTTCACTTTGTTCCAGCTTAAGCACTATGCTATGTAACAGTTTGAATTCGCTTGCAGTCAAATTAACGGTTAAGTGCTGATGTATTTCAGATAGAAATTTTTTGATGTATTGATGTAAATTGATAATTTCTTTTAAATACAAGAGTAATTCTTGTGGTGAATTGGACTCTGACAGGGTGGTTTTAGCCAAACTCTTATGAATTTCATAGGCACTGACACCTGATATAAACGGCTTATAGCCTTCTTCCGCTGAATTATATTCATTTTACATGGATTGGATTTTAGCAGCTAAACTCGCCACTTCAGTGTGTAAAGGCGAGTTGCTGTTTTCATTGGTCACAAGTGTCGAGTCGAATAGTGCTTTCACGATTATTAATGGCCATTAAGATTAAAAAAAATCCATTCTATCGCGAGGATAAATATTAATCAAAATGGCAAATAAGTTTGGCTTAATTCTCATAATTTAACATTGTGATCTCCATGGTGCCAATTTTTTTAAAAGTTCTCCTGTTTGTTCTCAGGAATTTTCTTTCGTCAATGGCTGATAATTTTTTGTTTTACATGATCTATAATTAAAACAAAACACCAAGGATGATCTCGTGGTGCGAAAATATCTCATAATCATGACGCTGTTTTTACTCCCATTATGTACTTTTGGACGAACATTGAAAATTGGTGTACCTCACTTTGATCCTCCGTTTGTAATCCAACTAGATGTAAATCATTTTGATGGATTTGATGTGGCGATGATTCATTATCTTTGTAAAAAATTGGATTATGATTGTGAGCTTGTTGCTTACAAACGAGACAAATTGCTTAAGGCGGTAGAATCGGGGGAAGTGGATATCGGTAATTTTCAGGATAGTTGTCGCTTGAAGCAGAGCAGATTTGCTCTAC
>NZ_CALMPD010000050.1 GCF_937871865.1 uncultured Legionella sp. | reverse complement strand
ACAGGCATTGTGGGTTTTGCTGACTTACTGAAAATGGAATCCGATAACCCACACATTAAAGAATACTCGGAAAATCTGGTGGCATCGAGCCATGCCCTATTGGATTTGCTAGATGAAGTGCTTGAAGCGATTAGAGTAAGCTCGGGAGAAATTCCAAAACTGAAGAAAAAATTCAGTCTTGAAAAAACATTAAACCAGGTTATTGAACTCAATCGTGCCCGCTCCTTAGAAAAGAAACTCGCCTTAACTCTGAATATGGATAAGTCCATACCCAAATACCTGATTGGGGATAAAGTTCGCCTGCATCGCGTAGCACTTGAGCTGGTAGCCAACGCCCTGAACTTTACCGATAACGGCTTTGTGACCCTCAATGCCCTGCTTGCGAAACAAGACGAGGGAAAGCTGGTATTAAAACTGATAGTGGAAGATTCAGGAATCGGCATCCCTAAAGACAAACAACACGAAATTTACATCCAATTTAAACGACTTACTCCATCCTACCAGGGCATTTATAAAGGCGTAGGACTTGGTCTTTCAGTGGTAAAACAGTTTATCGATGAACTGGGTGGTGAGATTTATGTGGACAGTGAGGTACGGCGCGGTACGACATTTACTTGCCTTATTCCCCTACAAGAACCCTTGCTTGATGATGCGTCAGGAATTGACTCGGAGATGGAGCAGAGTGTTGACACTCCGTTAGAAACAACCTACGCCCAAGAAATTAAACCAAGCGTTGAGCTGAACCAATGCCATGCATTTCGGGTCTTAGTCGTTGAAGACAACCCCATTGCCCAAACGGTTGCTAAAGCAATTCTCTCACAACTGCGCTGTGATACAGACATAGCGGAAACGGGTAAAAAAGCGGTAGAGCTATGGAAAAATGGCCAATACAATCTCATTTTCATGGACATCGGATTACCCGATATGGACGGTTATGAAGTGACTCATCACATCAGACTGCACGAAATAACAAAAAAAACACACAGCCCTATCATTGCCCTTACAGCCCATGCCGGAGATGAAAACAAGCAACGTTGCATCGAGGCAGGAATGAATGCCGTGTTAACCAAACCCCTAACGGCACAAAGCTGCACCGACATACTTGATGCATTTATTCCAGGATATCATCAGCAGAATAACACACCTCAAGAAATCACCCATCGCTCTGAATTACCCCAAAACGATGGCTCGTTGTTTGACTTAACCCCCTACCCTATTCTGGATGTTGAAGGAGGAACTAAAGCGACCGGAACCCTTGCGGTACTCACCGAAATGCTGCATTTCATGGTTCATGACTCACTGATTCCTGATGTGTCATTAATGAAACAGGCACATGATGCAATGGATTGGGATACAGTCCAAAAAATAGCTCATAAAATCAAGGGAGGCGCCGTCTATGTTGGCACAGTAAAAATCAAAATGGCGTGCCAGTATTTGGAGCAGTATTGGAAGTCGGGACAATGTGAGTTAATGGAGCCGCTTTATCAACAAACCATCAAAGTGATCGATGAGAGCATTAAAGAAATTAATCTTTGGTTAAAATCCCATTAGTCACGTGAGGAACAGCCAAATTTGTTTTCCGTTCTTAACAACGATACTTACTGGCTCTATTGATAAAAGGATAAAATGCACGATGTTTAGCTTCCTCCCAAAGCCCAAATACCTCTTTCAAATAATTTCCAAGTGTTAATTGCATCCTTTATTTATCACTATTTGCATCATAAAATAGGCGCGTTTCAAGACCCCATTAATAACCTATTAAGAGAACCAACAGAAGCCTGGTCAGCCATTACCTGTTTGTCTCTAGCCTTACTGGTATATACTCAACCGCATTTGTTTTTACTAACACAAACTATGGGATTATATGCTGCGCTCGCATTATTAATTCCTGGTACTTATAGATCCTGGCAAGCAATTAAAGTAAAACGTTATCACCGAAGATTATTAGCCATGCCCACTTATGCCCTATCCACCACAGAAATACCTTTATCCAAAAACTGGTTGTTCCTAGGCAAAGGCTTTCGCTGGCGACCAAGCCACACTCAAAAGCTGCATCAAATTAAACAAGTCAAAAATGAAAAGTTCATGCAACGAAACAATTGCTACCAGCTTGTCAGAAGATTCTGCCAAAACCATGAACATACAAGGTTAACCAAATGCTTAAATGCTTAAATGCTTAAATGCTTAAATGCCAATTCAAAACTAAACCCATTTAGACCTGATCCACCTGTTGGCGGTAGTCCATTCTTACATGGCGTAGGTGAAGAAGATAAACCAGTCTACATCCCTCAAGATGTACGAGTAGGCCACACTTTCGTTGTCGGCACAACCAGAGTGGGGGAAACCCGTTTAGCCAGCATTTTGATTAACCAAGACATCCGCAACGGTGATGCCGTTATTGTTGTAGACCCCAAAGGCGATCAAGATCTGGTTAGAGATATGATGGCAGCCTGTAAAGTATCAGGACGAACAGAAGATTTCAAAATCGTACACTTAGGCTTTCCAGAACAATCCGCGCAATACAATCCTTTAAAGAATTTCGACCAAATCAGTGAGGTTGCCACACGCATCACGGATGCAATATCCGCAGAGGGAGAAGGAAAACAGTTTGCAGCCTTCGCATGGAAATACGTCAATATCGTTGCTATATGCCTAGAAGAAATGAATCAACCCATTACCTACCAAACAATTGCCTTCTACATCAGCCGATTAGAGCAATTATTAATGTCCTATGCTGATAAGATTCTTCCTAACCACTACCCTAACTATCATCAAGAGATAGATGACATCATCGACGAGCATGATAGTAAAATAGGCAAAAATAATAAAACTAAATCTCCAATGGAACGTCACCAGGCAGTCGTGCAATATGTCAAAGACCACATCAACAAAACCATCAAAAGCAACAATGCTGAAGCCCTGCACGACCAAATCTTAATAGACCTCTACGACGCAGCCATTATGGATAAACATTATTACGACAAAATCACAGCCAGTGTCGGTCCTGTACTGTCTGAAATCAATAAGAGTAATGCCTCAAAAATCCTATCGTCAAAAGCGCAGCCAGGTGAAATGGAACTGATGGATGTAATTAAAAATAGGAAAGTGCTTTATATCGGCTTAGATAGTCTCACTAACCCCAATATTGCTCAAGCAGTAGGAAAAGCCTTTTGTCTGATCTGGTATCTACAGCTGGTAAAATCTATAAAGAACCCAACGCAAGATACACTTTAAATCTGCATTGCGATGAGTTGTCAGAGATTATCCAGGACTCATTTGTGAAGATTCTTAATAAAGCAGGCGGAGCTGGGTTTCAGGTCACCGCTTATGCTCAGACTATCCAAGATATGGAAGTTGCACTCGGTTCTAAAGCCAAAGCCGAGGTATCTGAAGGGAATTTTAATACCCTAATTATGATGCGTGTTAAAAATGAAGAAACAGCCAACTTACTGCTCACCTTACGCACGCCACTCGTTAGCAAGCCATATTTTTTAACTCCTGCATCGC
>NZ_CALMPD010000049.1 GCF_937871865.1 uncultured Legionella sp. | reverse complement strand
GAGAAGAATTTTAATGAGTTTTAGTTAGGAGGCAAGGTGCTGTGCGTAAGGTGAGAATATAAAACAAGCATATTATGGCAAAACTGCTGACTAGGATATCAAAATGAGAGTAGCCAATACTATCTGAAAAAAATACATCGCCTGTACAAATGGCAACCAAAATTGCTATCATCCATCGGAACCCTTCTTTTCTGCCCTTTAAGAATAATGCAGTAGATAATAATAAAAAAAAGAAAGACAAGCGTAAGGTATGGGGAAAATTAAGAAGATAAAGGCAAACAGCCAGTATGTATGACTGAATTAACACCAAAGAGCAGACAAATTCAATTTTTTCTTTATGAGTATTTAAAAAATACAGCAAACATAATCCGCTTAAAGAATAACCAAGAGTAATGAGTGCCAATAGCGGACTTTCATACCATCGAATTAATCCCATGATGAAACTGATGAAACAAATAAAAAGATACACACTGTGCAGAAAGTCAAATTTATAACGAATATATTGATATTGTTCTGGAAGTTGCTGATTGAGTAGTCGAAATTTAGCAAATAGTTTCTTCAATCGTATACTACCTGATTGCATGTATATGTATTAATTATAACTTAATTTCAAAGTCAAAGTATAATGGATATCTGATGAGATTTAATTGTTTTCTAATGGTTGATTCTCAAGTGCAGATTCCCCATGTTGGTACAGGGTGAATCTGCAATTAGTCCATCTTTAGCGGTATTTTACGTCAGCAGTATGTTCATGCGTTTCAGCAGACTCTTTGTTGCCAGCCAAAGATCCGGAAATGGAGCCCAGGAGATTTAATTTTTCTGATGTAGGGATGTCTATTTTTAAGAGGCTTTCTGTAAATTTTTTAAATAAAACGGCAAAATCCTCATCGTATTTATTGGGCAGCACTGCTGCTGCGGCACTTGTTTGTTCCGTCCTTTTTTCTGCATTTAATCCAAATAAAATTCCAGAAAAGAAGGCTTGAATAATTGCGGATTGTGTTGCACCGACCGCATCTCCCGGATATAAAACAGTGTCTCCTATACTTATTTTTGCTTTTTGAATGAATGGTTCCGCGCCCATTTCTATGTCCATCGCCTCTAGCATTGAAGGCACATGATTGCTGTTTTTATGGGAAAAGATACCATGGTTAATAAGAGAAGCTGAAGTTAATTGAGAGGATAGATTTGAAAAGCTTCTGATAAAGTCAGGTTCTAGCCAATTCACTAAACGGTTGGGCTCCGGAACATGCAAGCTTAGGGGATTATGTGAGCAGACGTCTTCGAGGCTCTTGCCATCAGATACCGTGGTTTTATGATTTTTTACGATAAAAAAATCTCTTGTAGCATTAAACGAAGAGAGAATCTTGCCTGGATAAATAATAAAATTATACTCTAAATAAGCGGCCAACCACATTATTGATGGGTTTTCTTCCGTTAGATAATCTTTAGAGCGATACCTCCATAATGCAGCAGATTCCGGTTCTGTTCCATGACGTGAAACAAAGCCAGCGATATCTTCATCAATACTTACTTTTAGTCCGGGCTCTGATTCGTAGAGGGGCATCATTGCATTTATTTTCTCAGCGGCGTTTGCCTGATTAATCCAGGTATTCCAACGCATTATTTCAAAATTTTTTCCTTGGGAAAGAGCTAGTTCATTGATTATTGCTATTTGTTGATCAATCGTTTTATCCCCATAAAATTCAAGGAATTGTTCTGTGCTTAATGGTTCTTCGATAAGCTCTGTTCGAGATTCTTCAGGAGATTTAATTAATAGTGTTTCTGTTGAGGTTAAGGTGCTTAATTTTTTTGTACGTATGCTTAATGGTTGTAGAAAGCTCGCCAAGTTATCTTGAAAAAATTGATTACCCATATTTAAGGCTTGAGCCTTAAGCGTTGCTTCATCATTAGTTTCAGGGGGGAGCTCTTTAAGATTGTGCCAGTATATGGCATCAGCAATCAAAAAGGTGGTTGTTCCCTTAGACAGAGTATTGTCGGATTTTCTGGAATGAGTATTAACGGCATGCTGGACAAGAGCTGCAAGATAGTCTCCAGTGCAATATTCATTGCCTTTGATGCTTAAAAGAACCAGATCCTTGGTGTCTACTAATGATGGGAATCGACTCTTGCCTTTACCATTTAATTTTCCACTAAATACAGCGGTTACGATATCACCTTCTTTCGGGCCTTTAACTTTGGACATTTATTATTCCTCAAGCCTTAATAACACCTATCTAGGAAAAGATGATTAAGACCTCAATCTAATTAATATGAAACTGTTTGTTTTTTATGCAATCAAAGAACATTATAATTTTCATGTACATTTATAGCATAGTATAAAACATTATGAGGAAAAAATAACCACCATATTTCAATAATTGTTATATTTTCTGTTAATATAACAGATTAATGACCAGCTGATTGAATTATTCATTTGCTTTGTCATTAAGGAACTGCAATTTTGTAGAATCCCTGCAGACATAAATTTTTTTCAGCTTAAGGTAACATCTTCAGTCCAAGTGTTCAGATTATTAAGACAATGCATCAATCTCTCAGCTATAATGTTATAAACAGTAGGAGATGGCCTAGGAATAATGAGCGACTTACAGAAAATTATCGATGAAAAAAATGAAGAGATTGAACAGCTTAAACTTCGTCTGGAAGAAGAACAATCCATATTTCAGAGTGAGTTAGACTTTGTTCGTGACTATTATGAAAGCATGCTTGCTTTAATGCCTGGTCATGTGTACTGGTTGGATAGAAATAATGTATTCCTGGGATGTAATGACAGTCAGGCAAAAGATGCTTGTTTGAGTTCAAGAAAAGAGATTGTAGGTAAAACCAATTTTGATATGCCATGGAAAGATCAGGCCGAAGAATTGAATAAGCTGAACAATCTGGTGATGGATACGGGCGTACCGCATACCGCGGAAGAATACGCTGTTATGGCACATGGTATGGCTATTTATATTTCACATAAAGTCCCTCTGCGCAATAAACTCAATGACGTTATTGGAATCTTAGGTATTTCCATGGAGATCACCGAACATAAAAAAATGGAAGTGGCCTTGCGTCGAGCCAAAGAAAACGCCGAAGTTGCGAATCAAGCAAAAACCGAATTTATCGCTAACATGAGCCATGATATTTATACCCCCTTAAGTGGTATTGTAGGGATGTCTAAATTGATGGAAGAAAAGGCTCATAATCCGGAGCAAAAGCAATATGCACGTTGGATCAATGAGAGCGGGGAGCAATTGCTTGAGTTGTTAAAAGGGGTGATGGAAGTCGCTGCTGCTGATAATGTCCGAGAGAGTGATGTTCAGACGGAGTTATTTGATCTCTATAAAAATATTCAGGATATAGCACATTTGGTGCGGCCTACTGTGCAAATGAAACGCATTCAATTGCATATTGAACTGGATAAAAATTTTCCACGCAAATTTATTACTGATGGAACCAAACTCTATAAGGCATTGTTAAATTTAGTAGGTAACGCGATTAAATTTACTGATGAGGGTAGTGTGACTATCAAGGTGATGGTACTCGCACAGGAAAATGATTATGTTCAACTTAAATTCAGCGTTTCTGATACCGGTATTGGAGTTCCTTGTGATTTACAGGTTAAAATTTTTGATCGGTTTTTTCGCGCGCATCCTGGAAATAAGGGCAAACAGGGGGGGTATGGAGTGGGATTACATATCGCACAAAAATACGTCAATTTGTTAGGCGGCGAAATTAATCTGGACAGTGAAGTAGGAAAGGGATCTACTTTTTATTTTACCCTCACTTTGAAAATAGACAGCAGCGAACGAGAGAAAAAAGCTCATTTAGTGGACATCAATTCCCCGCTTATCTTATTAGTTGAAAATAATATCAGGGCGTTGCGTCTGATTGAATCAGTCGTTGAGCAGGCAGGTTATCAATATTATTCAGCTGTAGACAGTGAACATGCCATGGAACTGATAGAAACGAACGATTTTGATTTGATTATGATCAATGTTGAGTTATCGGACGGTGCGGATAAAAACATCACGCAACGTATTCGGGACTGGGAATTGCAATTGAATAAAAAGCCCGTGCCCATCATTGGTTTAACTCGGGATGAGCTGACGGACATGCAGCAAGACAGCTTGCAACCGGGAATGAATAAACTATTAACCAAGCCCATTCATTTAAAGGGTTTGCAGTTGGTAGTCAGTGAGCTGGTAGAGTTGAATGACGGCCATCTAATCGAAGACAAACAGCAGGTAAAGAGTTAAGTCAGCAGAATCGACAGGAGTGTTATCATGCGTATACAAAATCTGAAGTCAGTAGCCCTTGTGTTGGTTTTACTTGGCTTTTATCCTGATTTTAGTTATTCCGAGCAAGCAATTTCTGCTGAACCTGTTTTAATGATGGATAAGGCTTGTGTTGCTAATGGAATGGATAATTTAAAGCGGAGATTTCCGAGTTTAAGTGAGGGTGATGTTAAAAAAATAACCACTTATGGTTGTTTTTGTGCTTACAAAGAAGCGCAAAGAACCAGATTACCTTCTGTAGGACTAGATTTATGGAATGCTACTGATTGTATTTCTTATGCGGTATTACGTAATGCTATGAGATCTACCAACAATGCAGCATTGATTGAAAGCAGATGTTTGGCCAGTTTTCCACGTGATTTGACTGATGACAGTGCGAATGAAGATGCTGCCAGTTTTTGTAAATGTGCTTCAGTACCCGTCAGTACTATCAATAGCGGGGGAAAAAAGCTGAAATTAACTGAAGATCAGCTTTATGAGACGATTGTTCCGATCAGTAAGGCCTGTCGTTAATTTTAATCTTTTTAAATCCCTTTAAACGTTTGTGTTTTTGATCACTATTAATAGCAACTAATCGATGGTTCATGATGAGAACAAGGATTATTTACTCAATTCAGTATTTAGTTTCCTACATCAGAGTTTTTCACCAATTGGATAAATTGCTGTAATTCACATATTGTCCCACCACAAGCAGGTATGGATACAGGTGCATTATTATAAGTTACTTTTACGATGTAATAATCTTTATCCTGTTCATACAGTGAGAAATTTAGATTTGCTGCATAAGGTGGAGCATTATCTAATGGTGCTCCCAAAAAACTTAATGCTCCGGCAACAGTAGTATCATGAGCAGATAACAGTACATACTTCAGAGTTGAATTATTCTTACTGCCTTGATTAAGATAATTGGCGATGTTTGTCATCATTTTGGTGCTGTAGGCATTGGCAATTGGTTTCGGTCGTTCCCAAGCCATAAGAATCCAGTGGCTCGCATCAATAATTGTTTTTATATCTGCAGAGCTTAATTCCTCCGGCATTGGTGCATTATGAACTTGATGAACGTATAAAGCATCACCGAGCAGCAACAAATCTTCCAGGTTATTAATTTCCAATCCTGTTACACTTGCCCAGCGTGAGTAATGCTCTTTTAGTTCCTCATTTTTTTGCCGCCATTCTTTAGTTGAAAAAACATACTGCTGAAACAATTGGTCACGTTCTTCATTGCTGATGCGTTGAATAATAATCTCATCATACTTTGAAGGGGCGCTAAAAACAGGTATAGGCTGAAACATGTGCGGCAGAGCTGGTAATGAATTATCGTTTGTCTTTGGCCCGGTCCCTGGCGGATACAAACCCATCAGTAACGATTGTGCGCTCATTAATGTGCGATCGTAATCAGTGGATCTAACGTACATGGTTCCTGGTTGATAATGTTTGGGTAAAAGATGAGTTTGTTCTATATATTTTTTTCTAAACTCCATTCCCAGTTGATATTCTTGTTGCATACCCTCAGCTGTTAGCTGGCCCAGGCCTTCACGCCATTGGTAGTTTATTGACGGAATTGCTGCTATTGGTGTCCTGTCTCCATGGCGAATAACATCTACTGCAAAAATAAGAGTATCTGCTGCAAACAACAACGAGGGGGAGGTGATTAATAAGGCGAGCGTGAGATGCAATTTATTATTCATTTATTATACTCCATTAAAATTCGACTTTACCCATTTCCAAGCATCTGAATCACTGCGACATCGACTGCAGTGGTCATTAATGTTCATAACATAAGGATGATTTTGTTTGCCGCACTATGCCGAGTATGAATACAAAAATCAAGATGAGAACCGGTTATCAGCGATTTTAATAACCTCTTAATAACCGGATGGAATGAGTTAGAATTGAGCCGGAGTAAATACTCGTATACGATAACCGTCTGGATCCGTTGCGACAAAAGTATAGCCATAGTTCATATGAACGGGGGCTTGAATAATCTTCAATCCTCGTTGTGTCCATTTAGCATATAAGCTGTCGACAGCGTTCATGTGCTCCATAGTAAAGCCCATTTCACCTCCGCTGCCACCTGACATTGCTTCTGGCTCAACACTATGTACTGACTTAAGGCCCAAAGCTGTGTTACTACTGAAACGAAACATGGTAAATGTAGGAGAGCCTTCCTCTGGTTGCAGATCAAATAATTCAGTATAAAAACGAGTACTGATAGCAAGGTCATTGACGTATAAAATATTAAAATCAGGATTCATTTATTGCTCCATAAAAAGTTCTAATCAGTTTGCGCTGGCGAATAGAGCTTAATCCTTTATACTGACAGTATTTGTCAGTAGTGATTTCCATGCATCAGCATGTAATTGGGTTTATGTCAGGAACGGCAACACCATTCGAGGGGATAAAGTAGGTCAGGAGCCTCTATTGTATAAAACGTGCGTGAGGCATTATTTCTTTTATCCAGCCACGAACATGCTCCACTCGCGGAAACCAGGATTGATCTCCATAAGAGGCATTATTGTTGCCTTGTGAATTGACTCCTGCAATTGCCCAGCCATTGTCTGTTTTAATCCATGCAGGGCCGCCACTATCTCCCGAGCCCAGAATACCGGTAAGAGGAGATGAGGGTTTTATAATTCCATTTTCATCAAAGGGATTCGGTAGGGAGCCATCTTCTTTCGGTAACCAAATCCCCAGATAATTTCCGGCATCTCCTTTTTCTGGAGGTGGTTCAACCGCCGTTACTACTGATTCAATTAATCCTACTGCAGCAGCTGGTTCCTCATGAGTGTCCAGTGAAGTGTCTTGGCCTTTCTTTCCTGTTCCACGCCATCCATAGCCGATAAAGGTCAACATTTTGCCTTGTTCAGCTGTCCCATCGTATAAGGAGGGTTGGGTTCCTGCATTAGCCACGGTTTCTGTTAATCGAACTATAGCAAAATCATAACCGGTTCGGTCGTCAGCATGTTCATTCCATAGGGGATGAACAAACACCGCCTCACCATCGTATTCTGTGCCATCTATAGTGATGTAGGTATAGTCGGAAGCTTTGGTTCCAGGGGGAAACATATGGCCTGCTGTGAGCACGTATCCATGTCCTTTATAGTTTCCTATCCAGCTTCCGGAGCCTGAGTCGTCTTCTCCCTTGAGGTATATCAAGGATTCAAATTGAGGTGATAATGCCAAGGCTTCTGATTTATCGAACTTCGAGTTTTTGTACGTGCTTTCAAGGATTACGACCGCCCAATCAGAAGTTGACATCAGCAGGCTTGCAACGCTGATAATCAGCACTACAGAAAATCGTTTAGAACGTTTCATTGAGCTCTTCTCCTTGAGCAACAAAGTGCCAGTAGCAATTGAAAATAAAAGGGAGGGTTATCCTTACTACCTGAGTATAGCAAGATAAATAGAAATGGTTATTATGGCTGAAAATAAATGATTAGCGTGGAAATTCCAGCTAAAATATCCAGAACATTAAACGGAACCGTCATCCGTTGGGTAAAGATATTGCATAGTTAAAAAAGAGCCGATATGATTATTTCGTAGTTAAGTCGTCCAATTTAATTTAAACGGGAAAGTCAGATACTTAGGGACAAGGGGTAATTATGGAGCACAATGGAAAGAATACAACACAAGAGAATACTGCGAATAATTTTGGTATCCCTGTGGGATTAGTTTCTAAAAGAAGAGATGAATTAATTCTGGCACGTAATTCTTCAGAGCAGCAAGCGTCAGAAGTAGAGGACTCGCAAGAATCTACTGTAAAAGAAGAGAGCACACGCCTGACACACCTGACTCAAAGTCGGCCAATGATTCCTCACCACAGACCACCTACTCGTCATGTGGGACAGACACTGTTTTTTGAAGAAAATCAGCAAAATAAACACGGTGAACAAGTTGCTGAATCAGATCTCACTGTGCTTGATGAGATAAAGAAAGCAGTGGCTTTGGCAATAAGTCGATATCAAGACCGGGCTAATCATGTTGAAAACGCACGTCATAAACCAGGTTGGTTCACCAATTGGCGACATGGTCCTGCAGGTTTGAAAAATGCGGAAACGATTAATACGCAAGTCAATCTGTGCAAAAGTATGGATTTTGCGATTATTGAATTGACTCATTTTTTCCTAGACCCCTATCGACGGTATGAAAACAATTCTCTAAGCATGTATTTATTGGATGAACTAAATGCTGTATTGTCCAAACATTCTATTCCTGAATGTAAGCCTGAAGGAAATACGCCTTATGATAAATTTACATGGATAAGTATTTCATCTCAGTTGAAAAAATTGGGTGTTGAAAATGCACCAGTTGCTGAACGTACTTTAGATCTAACCTTGTCTTATTAATCTTCATTGCCCAAGCCGATGCAGGCTGGATTATGAAACCTGCATTGGGCCTGCTGACATCCCTGGTAAAACTAGTGTACTGAAAAGATATCACTCTTCCCTTCTCTGTAAACCCGTTGAAATGATTGAGAGGAATTTAATGGTTTAGGTCGAAAGATCGCATGAGTAGATTTTCATGCGACGTCGAGAATACAAGGCAGGGCTGCAAAGTCCAGCAAATGATCTGATGAATAGATTAATGAAAGGAAAGCTACCTATATTTGTTGTTGGGTGGCAATTACTAGGTTGACCTTGTTCTTTTTCAGTATAAGCCTTCACCAGCATTAAGTTTTATTATAACCAAGTGTGGAACATATTTGACCCAAACCTTTGTTACAATTCGGTCTAATATTTTAAATTAGCTCAATGCTACTAATCCATAGTGTTGATCATATTTCTCTTGTAACTGTGGACTATAATGACGGTGATTAAGGTTTAATCTGTTCCTCGATTAAATGGTTTTCAGAGCCTGCTATTTCCATTTTATTCGCTTTAAAAAAAGTTGTCCTTTTTTGCAATTCGTCTAAACACTGCCTCAGTTTATTTTTATGTTCATTTTCATAAGTAGCGCGATTTTTTTGAAATTCTTCTGACAAATCACCCAGAACAGCATAATAATTATCTACAGTTTTATTTATATCATACGTTGGATAGCGATCACGAGACGGTATGATTTCTGTGCCGCATTTAAACATATTCTCTTGTTGTGCCTTGGGAGCAGGTGAGTCAATATGAATTGCGTTTAATTGATTGTGTTGATCGTCAATATACTGCTCTAAATTTTTCATTTCACTTTCAAATTCACTTGCATGAAAAATTTTCCCAGTAGGCGTCCACCAAACATCTGCTATCCAGCAATTTTTGCCCCAGGTTTGTGGATGTTGCAAATCTCCTTCACGATTTACGATAACAAAAGCATGGTCTTTATTAACCATGTTTATCAGTTCGATTCTAGAAATACACTCTGAGGCACATTCCCAAAGATATTTAGCAACAATCGATGCTCTAATACCGCAATTACCCCATCTTACTTCACGAGCGACTATACCACGAGCCAACAATAATTTAGTGGCATGTGGAAGCTTGCATTCTGGGTCGTCGAACGGCATGTTCTGTTCCAGTGCTTTTAAAAAAACGGATGATGGCGATTTTTTAGGAGTAAAATACCATTTTTTATTTGTATTCAATTGAATGTATTTATCACCTGAAGAAAAACTTAAAATAGAAGCAGAACAGGGGCTTGTATAATGTTTCGAGTATTCTCCAGCTGTATTCCTACTTTGATTCGCAAAAGCCCATCCATTAGTACGCTCAATATCTTCAATCCTATTAGAAGCCCCTAATATACACGTATTAATAGCATGATCTACAGCAGCTTTGAGAAGAGAATTTATTTTAGAATGAGGTATTCCACTTGAATTAAAACCTATACCGTTATCCTCGGATTCAATAATGGCTTTATCACCATTAGATTCTTCTTTAAGTATAATATTACAAATTTTATCTACATCCATAATTTCTCTTATTCCGGTTGCCATGCTCCATCAGAAGTCATTGTGATTTTATATTGTACATTGGTGCTCATTAAAAAGCTATACCAAGTGAG
>NZ_CALMPD010000048.1 GCF_937871865.1 uncultured Legionella sp. | reverse complement strand
ATGGCTGGATGATTCATGTCGATGCCATAAGACGTGCTGCTCCAGGTTACAGTGAGCAGAGTGCTTCGTACTTTCCGGATCCGGTATCAAAAACTGTTGATGAAGAAAGAAGACAGTACTTTGAAGGTATAGGGGCATTGTATGAAGGTTATTTTATTATCACATTAACCTGGTATCCACCTGTATTGGCGCAAAAACGCTTTGTTGAATTGATGTTTGATGATTCAGGGGAAAAATTAAACCATAAAGCGAAAACCTATCAACTGGTTGAAACCTTCAAGCAATCGTGCAGAAACTTTGAGTCTCGTATGAGTGCTGCGCTTCAACTCGAAAGGTTAGGCTCAGAACTATTCATCAATGAAAACAATAAAGTCACTCAGGATAACTTTTTAAGACACATCCAATATTGTGTCACCGGGATTAATCACCCTGTGAATCTACCTAAAAATCCAATTTATCTGGATGCTTTAATAGGCGGTCAGGAATTAACTCCGGGGATTACACCTAAAATTGGCCGAAAGTTCATTCAATGTGTTGCTATTGAAGGATTCCCCATGGAGTCTTACCCAGGTATTTTAACACTGTTGACTCAACTGCCCGTGGAATATCGCTGGAACTCTCGCTTCATATTCATGGATCCCCATGAAGCTGTAGCTCATTTCACTAAATTCCGTAAAAAATGGAAACAAAAAGTCAGAGGTTTTTTTGACCAAATGTTTAATACCCACTCGGGGGTCGTTGATGAAGACGCGCTCGGCATGGTTAATGATGCGCAAGCAGCGATTGCCGAAACCAATTCAGGAATGGTTGGCCAAGGTTACTACACATCGGTTGTAGTGTTAATGGACGAGGATAGAGCAAACGTTGAGAAAGCAGCCCTATTCATCGAAAAGAATATCAATGCATTAGGGTTTAGCGCACGAACAGAAACCATTAATACCATGGATGCCTATATGGGCAGCCTGCCAGGCCATGGCGTTGAAAACATCAGACGACCTCTGATGAATACCATGAATCTGGCGGACTTGTTACCCACATCCAGCATTTGGACTGGTGAAAATAAAGCGCCTTGTCCACTGTTCCCTCCGTATTCACCACCATTGATGCACTGCGTCACCAGCGGCAATGCGCCATTTCGTTTGAACCTGCATGTAAGAGATTTAGGGCATGGCATTATGTTTGGCCCCACACGCTCTGGTAAATCAACTCATCTTGGTTTGTTGGCATTGTCCTGGCGTCGTTATAAAAATGCACGTATTTATTCTTTTGATAAAGGCATGTCTATGTATCCAACCTGTAAGGC
>NZ_CALMPD010000047.1 GCF_937871865.1 uncultured Legionella sp. | reverse complement strand
TAAGCGATAAATCCATCAAAATCTGCTGTTTTGCATCTTCGGGGAAAAAATTGATTATTCTATCTAAAGTTTGGTTTGCATTATTAGCATGTAACGTAGAAATACATAAATGCCCTGTTTCTGCATAAGAAATTGCATGTTTCATAGAGTTACGCTCACGAATCTCACCAATAAGAATGACATCAGGCGCTTCCCGCATCGCATTTTTTAGCGCGTTATCATAACTTAAGGTATCTATCCCTATCTCTCGCTGATCGACAATACATTTCTTATGACTGTGTAAATATTCAATAGGATCTTCAATAGTCAATATGTGCCCACGAGTAGTTTGATTGCGATGATCAATCATTGCTGCAAGCGTGGTGGATTTACCAGAACCTGTAGAACCAACAACCAGAACCAAACCACGAAGTTCCTGAACTATGGTTTTTAATATCGGAGGTAAATTAAGCTCATCAATAGATGGAATAGTTCCTTTTATATAACGAACCACCATAGCCACTTCGCCTCGTTGCCGGAATACATTCACTCTAAAACGCCCCACACCAGGTACGGATAAAGCCATATTCAATTCCATATTGGCTTCAAATTCTTTTTGTTGATCATCATTCATAATAGACAACACAATCTCGGCCATTTGTTGTGGTTTAACTGGTGCCTGACCTATAGCCGAAGTGACCCCCTGAATTTTAATATTAGGCGGTGCACCAACACTGAAAAAAAGATCGGAAGCCTCTTTATCAACCATCAATTTGAAAAAAGGAGTTATATCCATATACAGGGCTCAAGAATTTAATTTTTATATAGTAAGTTTAGTCAAAGCTAATAAATTTGCTAATAAAATGAATCTCTTTTGCCTCTGTTGACTATTCAGGAATAAAACGAGCGAATCATCTTATTTACATTCAAAATTAATTTTTATATCAGGAAATAAAGGGTGGTCCATGCGCGAGCCAGCGGGTAATTCATCTGCCAGTCCGGGAAAATCAGGAGATGTACTCCATGGTCTGGGAGCATGTACCACATCATCCCCAAGAAACCGAACAGAAAAAACTCGCCGACGTTTCCCGGGCTCCACTCCGCCAGCCCTATGCAAGGTAAGCATATGGAAACAAACCACATCACCAGGCTCAATGTCCCAACCAATGATCGGATATTCATTTCGTGATTGCTCAATATCAGGCAGCTCCTGCAAGCTCCCTTCAGGAAACCACTTGGCCTGGTTATCCATAAATGTTCTTGGCATCAGCCATGGACCTAAATGAGAGCCCGCAATAAATTCAAGGGTAGACTCCCTGCTTACCGGGTCTACTGGAATCCAGAAACTGCAATTTAGCGTTCCTTCAATATTGTAATAGGGTTGATCCTGATGCCAGGGCGTTATCTGACGGGTTCCAGGTTCTTTTACTAATAAATGATCGTGATACAATTTGACGGTGTTGCTGTTCATCAACTGGGCAGCAGTTAAAGCCAGCCGAGTACTAAAAATAATATCCTGGTAATAAGGATTGTTTTGCCAAGTGCAAAAATCCTCCACAAAACAACCAGGATCATCTGATCTGCTCGCAATTTTAGCGCGTGGACTTAAATGGGATAAATTAAACTCAATCCCTTTTTTCAAATGTTCGATTTCATCTTTATTGAGCAGCTGACGAAGACATATTGCGCCATCGCGTTGAAAACGAGTAATCAGACCACAATCCAGTTTGGTCTCAATAAGCACCTCTCGATTCAACATCACATTTTCTCCAAGACTTCTCGCAGGTATTTAACTGGCTCGATAATCATTTCTGCATTCTGTTGTTTGGGTGCATTAGCAAAGGGAACTATGGCGCGTTTAAATCCATGTTTAATTGCTTCTTTAATCCGTTCCTGTCCACTTTGTACTGGCCTGATTTCCCCTGCCAATCCCACCTCACCGAAAATAATAGTTTCACTATCAAAGACGCGATTGCGCAAACTGGAAACGACTGCGGCTAAAAGAGCCAAATCACTACCTGTTTCAGTCACTTTAACACCACCCACAACATTTACAAATACATCCTGATCATAAGTAGCAATGCCGCCATGCCGGTGCAAAACGGCCAATAAAATGGCAAGTCGATTATGTTCCAACCCAGCCGTCACTCGCTTTGTCTGCTGGCCATGAGCTTCATCGACCAATGCTTGCACTTCGACTAACATAGGACGCGATCCTTCCCAAGTAACCATTACTGCACTGCCAGGTGTTGGGTCTGGCTGGCGCGATAAGAAAATAGCTGAAGGATTGGCAACCTCTTTTAATCCCTTATCAGTCATGGCAAAAACACCCAATTCATTGACTGCTCCGAATCTATTTTTGATTGCTCGAATTACCCTGAAACGACTGTCGCTTTGCCCTTCAAAATAAAGAACACTATCGACCATGTGTTCCAATACTCGAGGTCCTGCCAATGTACCCTCTTTAGTAACATGCCCGACCAGAAAGACAGCAGTTTGGGTCATTTTGGCAAAACGCACTAATTGTGCTGCAGATTCGCGTACCTGACTGACTCCTCCAGGAGCAGAACTGATCGTTTCTGTAAAAATGGTTTGTACCGAGTCAACTACAATTATTCTTGGCTTCTCTTTCTGAGCGTGAGCGATAATTGCCTCAACCTGAGTTTCTGCCAATAATCGCAAGCCCGCCAAAGGTAAACCCAGACGTTGGGCACGCATGGCCACTTGCTGCAATGATTCTTCACCAGTTACATAGAGCACCGTTTCCTGCAGGGAGAGATTAGCCAGGGTTTGTAATAACAAAGTAGATTTTCCAATCCCGGGATCCCCTCCTATCAAGACCACTGAACCATAAACCAATCCACCGCCTAATACTCTGTTTAATTCAGATAACCCGCAATCCATACGCACTTCTTTGTCCATCACGACGTCTTCAACGGCAGTGATGACTGAACGTTGATTAGCCCATTGCCCACTGCGTGCATTTCTATTTTCAGGAATGACTCCTTCTTCAGAAACTGAATTCCAGGCACCGCACTGTGTGCATTGACCTGCCCATTGTTTGAATGTTGCGGCACATTGGTTACAAACAAATTGGGTTTTTGTTTTCATTGCGTTTGACCTTGATTATTCCATTATGAATTAAGCGATAAATGATAACTGATAGTTAAAATAATTACCTAAAAGAATTTAAGCTCTATTAACATTTCATCTCATACGCCTTGCATTTTGTGCACGCAATCCAACTGGCAGAAATTCCTAAGTGAAGTACAGACTAGAGATTGAGCAAGCTTCATCTGACATGCGGCACATGAAGCCCTACGTTGATAACCGCGATGTTATTGCGGTTTAAAAGAATGTTCATCTTGGACCAACACTGGCGCTGACATTTCACCGGTGCTTCTCTTATTACTGAATAATGAATCAAAATGCGTGCTGGCATGTTTTTCAATATCATGCCCACTGTAATGTTCAGTATAAGATGCCTCAGAAACATCCTCTGGCGGTGTAATCTCACCTCCTGGATTGGAGGGAGCTGTTGCATCCTTGACTATGGCAAAAAACAATTGAAATGGGAAATAAGCGGTTTGGGCAATACCCGCAATAATCCCCATTACCAAGGTTACTGGAGTGGCAAGCAAAAGGACTGGGCTAAATAACAAACCAAAAAATACTGCGATTCCACGAATAAGAGCACCTTCTTCTCTTTTGTCGCTTACAGAAAACAGAGCAATTAATAAATTAAGCGGTGCAGTAGCAAAAGTGAAGGTTGTCTTCATTCTGGTACTGTAACTAGAAATACTTTGTTCAGTCTGCGTCATTTCAATCCTCGCTATTGGGAGTATTTTAAATGGCGGTGATGATAACACAAGTATGATTAACAAATTCTTAACACTTTTTTCACCTGGCTAATACATGTTAGCCAAATCACAACAACAAAAAATATACAAAATTGTACGTTGAATCCTGCCATCAACTTAGTATAATCACTGTATTTCCTGATATTGAGCACTCTGATGAGCAAAGAAATTAATTTCGAACAATCAGTAACTGACCTCGAAGAAATAGTAAAACAACTGGAAAAAGGCGAATTATCGTTAGAAGAATCACTCAAGCAGTTTGAAAAAGGAATTGGCCTGGCAAGACAGTGTCAGGATGTGCTCAATCAGGCAGAACAAAAAATTGAAATGCTCACCGCGTCTAATTCAACTTCTGAAACCAACTTGGATGAACCAGCAAGTGATTGAACAGTATATTCAACGCCATGAACACTACCTAAAAAAGATATTCGATAATACGGAGATCCCTGCGGATAATATCCGTTCCGCCCTGCACTACTCATTATTTCCCGGAGGAAAAAGGATAAGGCCAATCATGGTCTATCTCAGTGGTGAGCTACTCAACATTAACATCGAGATATTAGATGTAATTGCTGCCGCTATAGAACTCACTCATTGTTACTCTCTGATTCATGATGACTTACCTGCTATGGATGATGATGATTTACGCAGAGGCAAACCCAGCTGCCATAAAGCTTATGATGAAGCAACTGCCATTTTAGTCGGTGATGGCCTGCAGGCTCTGGCTATTGAAGTACTACTCTCTCATTTACCCGAACTACTCAATTCGTCACAAATAATAACCATTATCAATGCACTGGTTAAAGCAAGTGGAATAAGTGGTATGGTTAGTGGTCAAAGCCTTGATTTAACCGAACTGGCTAAAACTACGGTTAGTGAAGAACAACTCAGAGCAATTCATCGGCTTAAAACAGGGAAACTGATTCTAGCCTGTTTTGAAATGGTATTAGCGGCTCAAAATACTGCTTATACCCCCACAGAAAAAGCGCTAAAAACCTATGCGAAACACATAGGTCTGGTATTTCAGATGCAAGATGATTATCTGGATTATTATGCCCCTGCGAGTGTTTTAGGCAAAGGCCGCTCTTCTGATTTGGCTAATCAAAAAACGACGTTTGCTACTCTCTACACCCAGCAACAGCTAGAAAAAGAAATCGACTTACACTATCAAATTGCTTTTGATGCCTTAAATGTATTTGATGATAAAGCAAGTGCCTTAATAGAGTTAACCAGAACATTACAAAACCGCAGCAAGTACAGTGTTCCTCATTAAGTGCTTATGCTGCATTGCAAGTGTGTTTGTTCATTAAGCGCATTTAGTGCTGGGCTTTACAGCCCAGCCTACTTTCAAATGAGCTATTCCACCCGGGCTTTATTGATTCGTAGTTGAGATACTGGAAACAGGGATTCGACTCCTTTATCAGTTCGTCGCATCTCCCCTTTCCAGGCATGGCCATAAACTACTTCGTAGGTAAGCGGATATTTTCCATTTTCAGCCGTCAGGCCAGCATAATTTTTTTCAAATTGCTGCCATGCCTGCCTGCCGGTTAACCCCTGATTGCGCTTAGAATTAATATTTCGCACTCCCTGAGCTCTTAAAGCACTTACCAACTTGGGTAGAGTCTGGTATTGAACAGACAATAATTCCATATCCATGACCGGATCTAGAAAATGCTCTGCCATCAAACTATCACCAACATCATGCATATCACTGAATTCATTCACATGAGCATAATGATTTACTCCAGACCACGCAGTTTTTAGCTCTTTAAAGGTATCAGGCCCCAATGTAGTAAACATCAGGCAGCCATTGACGTTCATCACACGATTTAACTCACGAAACAACGGAGCCAAAGAATCAGACCAATGAATAACTTGATTGGCAAAAACCAAATCAAACATTCCTGTGGCAAAAGGCAAATTCGTCATATCAGCAGCAACCAATGACCATTTACGCCTCCAACTCTGTTTCTTACGTGCCTGCAATAACATATCCGGAGCTAAATCCAGCCCAACAATTTGTGCTTTGGGATACCTTATTGACAATTCTCGTGAAAAAGAACCAGGACCACAACCTAAATCAAGAATCCGTTTAGGTTCTATTTTCAAATAATCAAGGCGCTCGAATAACCGCGTCCCAATTTCTTTCTGGACTTTAGCAGCCAGCTCATATTCGTGGGCATGTTGACTAAATGCCTTGCTAATTTCATTTTTGACAGCCATCATACTGACCAAGGAAAAGTTAAGTTCAGGAAATCCAACGCTCATGCGCCAGAAACTGTCAAGTATAACACAGAGATTAGCTCTGCCCTCAATTTGTTCACTTTGCAATCAATTCCATAAAGGCTCGTTAGCTGTGTGCTCCTTCTGCATCGAATACATCAAGCCGTTAGGACCTGCTTGTCAGCATTGCGCATCACCTCTGCCTGATGACAGCTACTTAATATGTGGCCAATGCATAAAAAAGCCGCCCCATTTTGAAAAAGCCATTATTGGCTATACCTTTGACGAACCATTACGAAGTCTTTTGCATCAATTCAAATACCATAATGGCTTTTACCTCACTAATTTTTTAACTTATTTAATGTTGCAGACTTTCCAAAAAAAACCAGAGCGCCCTCAATGCCTGATCCCCGTCCCCATGCATCCCCAAAGAATTAGGCAACGTGGATTTAACCAGGCAGCAATCCTGGCAAAAAAACTGGCCAGAACATTAAATATACCCGTTGATTTAACCAGCTGCCGTAAGCAAATTAATACTGCTCCTCAAGCCAGTCTGGGCGGAGAACAACGACAAAAAAACCTGCATAAAGCCTTTTACGCAACCTCTTTAGATCATGAACATGTAGCTCTGGTGGATGATCTGTTAACAACTGGAAGCACCGCCAATGAACTCGCTTTAACCTTAAAAAAAGCAGGCGTACAAAGAGTGGACATCTGGTGTTGCGCCAGAACCATTAACAAAACTGATTAGGTACCTTGCTGGCTTTAATGCACATATTTGGTCACATCATTTACCAAAAGGTTGACCAGCAACACCACAAAGAAAATCATCATTAATCGATGTAATAATACTTCCATCGCCACCGATACCGGTTTCCCTCGTACTTTTTCAATAAGCGCATAAACAATAGATCCCCCATCCAAACCTGGAACGGGGAATAAATTCACCAGTGCTACGGCTAAACTTAAACTAGCAATGAAATAGAAGAAAACAGCTATTCCCTGAGTTAGTGAAGCTACAGAAGCGGCAAAGACTCCTAATGGCCCCAATAGCATAGAGAAAGGTATTATTCCTGTAATTAATTGTTTTAATGCCATAACAAAAAAGTAAAGTAATTGAATTATTGCCCTCTTACTGTCGCTCATGGCCTGAATAAACGATGCCGATCGTTTGGTTCCACTTGCTGCCGATAAATCAGGAGTAATACCCAGAACCGCTAAAAGAGATTTCTCATTACCAGAAAATTTTATCTGACTTAAGTCAATACTTACGTTTTTCAATTCCTGGGATTTAGCATGCTTCAAAGTAATATCTACCTTGTTCTGCCCCCAGAGAGTAACCAATTGCATTCCAACATCCTGCCAGGAAGGGGTGTTGTGCCCATTAATGGCGATAAATTGATCGTTAACCGCAACCCCAGCATGAGCCGCAATACTATCTGATTGAATCGCTTGAACCTGAGGCAATTTGTAATTAATGCCAAGATAAAAAACAAAAAGAAAAGCCAACCACGCGGTAATCAGATTAGCTGCCGCCCCAGATAATAAAATAATAATACGTTGCCAGATTGGTTTTTTATCAAAACAAAAAGGATGTTCTTTAGCAGTAACAGGAGTAATTCTTGAATTGAGTAATTCAACATATCCTCCCAAGGGCCACATAGCCCATACCCACTCACATCCGCTCTTGCTCGTCCATTGCAATAATGGTCGTCCAAAACCAATGGATATCTTCTTTATTCGTACCTGAAAAATGCGTGCTGCCAAAGCATGTCCCGCTTCATGTATGCCCACGACTAAAATCAGTGTAACTATTATGGCTATAAACGCCACAACCATAAAAAACTCCTTATTATTAATCCAGGCAATTTATTTAGTAGTATTATCTACCACTAATTGCAGCATAGGAATTCCTTTTCTTCCTGTCAATTCATATCCTTGACGGTATACTTCAAAAACACGATAAGCTTGATTGGATTCACTATCAATCAACTCAACCTCATCGCCACGCGCATCAAGTAAAGTAACGGTTAAATGAATTTCACAAAACCCCTCTACCTGATATCGTTCTTTAAATAACTGCAAAACGCGCTCCAGACTTTTCACCATTTCATCAGAATCATGCGGACCTTGAAGGATTATATCCATTTGACACTCCTTTCCAGTTTACACATTATGTGCAAAAAGTGACTATCATTGTTAGCGACACATTTAAAAAGTACTTTAGAAATGCAGGGAATTTCTTCTGTCTCTACAAATTTAGCCCCTGATCGGTTACAATCCCTACATTAAATTTAAAAAACCTGTAATTAAGAGTCTATGGTGTTTGTTGCTTGCGGCCTAAATCATAAAACTGCTCCAATAAACGTGCGTGAAAAAGTCGCATTGCCTCCGGCTATGCAAGATTCTTTGCTAAGCAGCCTCATCAGTCTTCCTGAGGTCAATGAAGCAGCAATTCTATCGACCTGCAATCGGACTGAAATCTATTGTGATACGGACGATCCTGACGTAATTGCCAGTTGGCTGGCTCACGAGCATCAATTATCCAAAGAATTGTTATCGCCATTCCTGTACCTGCACGAAGGTAATCAGGGGATAAAGCATACCTTGCGCGTTGCAAGCGGCCTCGACTCCATGATGATTGGCGAGCCCCAGATTCTTGGTCAAATGAAACAGGCTTATCAGCAGGCATGTCGGTTAGGTACCGTTAAATCACAGTTAAGACCGGTATTCGAGTATATTTTCAGCGCATCAAAAAGGGTACGAACTCACAGTGGAATTGGAGCAAATCCCGTATCAATCGCTTATGCCGCTGTACAATTGATAGGTCAATTATTTACCAATTATCGGTCCTTGAATGTGTTTTTAATTGGTTCAGGTGAAACAGCATCCCTGGTTGCCAAATATTTATACCAACAAGGCGTGCATCGTTTTATGGTAGCAAGCCGCACCCTTGATAATGCTAAAAAACTTGCTGATGCCTTTGGCGGAAAAACACTTTCTATTGGAGATATCCCTCAATACCTGCCTCAAGCAGATGTTGTGATTTCAGCAACTGCGTGTCCTCTCCCATTCATAAATAAAAGTTTGGTAGAACATGCTCAGCAACAAAGAAATCACGCCCCCATGTTCTTTCTCGATTTAGCGGTTCCCCGTGATATTGAAACCAATGTAAATGAGTTGGAACACGTTCATCTCTACAATGTCGATGATTTGCAAATCATGATAGAAAAAGGAATGGATGAGCGACGCAATGCAGCGATGCAGGCAGAACAGCTGATAGAGAGCGAACTGGACAATTACATACGCTGGCATCGTTCACTTAGAGCGAAAGATGTAATTTGTGATTACCGCAATCACATGCAGCAGTTAGCACAACAAGAATTACAACGCGCCCTGAAAAAACTGTCCTCCGGGCAAAATCAACAAACGGTTATCAATGAATTCAGCGAGCGTTTGGTCAATAAGTTAACTCATCACCCAACGACAGGGCTGAGGCAAATAGCCTGGGATGGTAGGGAAGACTTGCTTTCTCTGGCGCAATATCTTTTTAATACTACTACATTATGTCAATCACCTTATGAAGAAATCTCTTGAGTTAAAATTACAGCAAATGCTGGAACGTTTTCAGGAAGTTGGACGTTTATTGTCTGAGGCGTCGGTTATTGCCGATCAAAATCAGTTTAAGTCCTTATCCAAGGAATACGCTCAACTGGAACCCGTTGCCAACTGTTATGAATCGTACTTAGCAGCAAAAGATAATTTAATTTCTCTGGAAGAAATGCTGCAAGGTGATGATCCAGAACTGGCTTCTATGGCAGAAGAAGAACTTGATGGCGCCAAGAACCTGATTGACGCTTTGGAAGAGCAACTGCAATGGCATCTTATTCCCAAAGATCCAGATGATGAACGTAATATCTATCTTGAGGTCAGAGCGGGTACTGGTGGTGATGAAGCGGCAATTTTTGCTGGCGACCTTTATCGTATGTACAGCCGATATGCTGAAAACCAAGGATGGCAGCTTGAACTTATCAGCGCCAGCCATGGCGAGCATGGCGGTTATAAAGAAATTATTGCACGCATTAGTGGTAATGCCGTGTATTCCCAACTTAAATTTGAATCCGGCGCCCATCGCGTGCAACGAGTACCTGAAACAGAATCACAGGGACGAGTACATACCTCTGCCTGCACTGTAGCCATCATGCCTGAAGTTGAAGAAATCGATGAAATTCAAATTAGCCCTGAAGATTTACGCATCGACACCTACAGAGCATCTGGCGCGGGAGGTCAGCACGTTAACAAAACGGATTCAGCCATTAGAATCACGCACCTCCCTACCGGAGTTGTAGTGGAATGTCAGGATGAACGTTCGCAACATAAGAACCGATCCAAAGCCATGTCCTTGCTAAAAACCCGTTTATTGGATGCAGAACAAAGTAAACAAAAAAAAGAACAGGCACAAACGCGTAAATCATTGGTTGGCTCAGGAGATCGCTCTGAACGAATTCGTACCTATAATTTCCCTCAAGGGCGTCTGACTGATCACCGTATCAATCTGACCATATACCAGCTTAATGATGTAATGGAAGGAAATTTGGCCCTGGTAGTGGATTCATTAAAACGTGAGTACCATGCCGAGTTGCTTGCTGAATTAGGACGCCATGATTGATATTCGCACGGCCATAGAGCGGGCCATGCAACAACTGGGTACTCAGCATGAAGAATCTCGTTTGGATGCAGAGCTGCTGTTAATTCATGTCATCAATAAAAACAGGGCCTACCTTTACGCCCACCCGGAAGTATTGCTGTCTCAGGAACAATTAGAGGCTTATCAACAATTAGTTGCCAAAAGAGCTGCAGGCACACCCATCGCATACCTTACAGGGTTTCGTGACTTCTGGTCACTTAATCTGAAAGTGAATGAACATACATTAATTCCCAGACATGAAACCGAACTGCTGGTTGAATTAATCCTGGATTTAGTACCAGATCTCAGCAATACCGTCATTCTAGACATGGGTACCGGAAGCGGTGCCATAGCGTTGGCAATTGCTCAAGAAAGGCCTCACTGGAAGATTACTGCATGTGACTTTAGCCAGGAGGCTTTAAAGATAGCAGAGGAAAATGCAGAGCGACATAAGATAACCAATATCAGCTTTTATCACTCAGACTGGTTTGAACACCTCCCTCCCCAAAAATATCATGCGATTGTTTCAAATCCCCCTTATATCGCAGAGCAAGATCCACACTTAAATCAAGGAGATATAAGATTTGAGCCACTTAGTGCATTAGCCAGTGGTCAAGAGGGACTAGCTGATCTACAATACATTATTCAGCATAGTTTTGAATACCTTTTACCAGATGGTTTGTTATTACTCGAACATGGCTATGATCAAAAAAGCCAGCTTCGAGCTATACTGGATAAATCAGGTTATAAAAATGTACGTTGCTGGCAGGATATTCAGGGCCAAGATAGAGTAAGTGGAGGCAAGCGCCCTTAATAAACAGTGACGCAACATTATTTTGTTGATGCTGCTGCGGTTATTTGGTATATCTTACCATTTCTGTAAGCTGGTTTTCAAAGTTACAAAGGAAGACGGAGGCCAAAATGACAGAACAATTAATTGAAAAAACCAAAGAGAGATTATACAACGTGAAAAACGACGCAATAGGAAGCATGGGAATTGCCCCTTATCAGGAAGCTGATGGGGAAGAGTATATGAATGAAAAACAGTTGGCACATATTGAAAAAATATTGCTGGCTTGGCGTCAATCTTTGATGGAAGAAGTTGATAGAACTGTGACCCATATGAAAGACGAAGCAGCCAACTTCCCCGATCCTTCCGATAGAGCCAGTCAGGAAGAAGAATTCAGTATCGAATTGAGAACACGTGATAGAGAGCGCAAACTCATTAAGAAAATTGAAGATGCTCTGGAACGATTAAGAAATGACGACTTTGGTTATTGCGAAGCGTGTGGTATTGAAATTGGCCTGAAGCGACTGGAAGCAAGACCCACAGCAACATTGTGTATTGATTGCAAAACGTTATCAGAAATCAAGGAACGGCAAAATCAAGGCTCATAAGCCCAGTGTTCTCTATTAACTCAGCTTGTCGTTACATTAACACGTAACTGACTGTCAGAATCACATTCACTGTACTGCTAAACAGTGAATGTGATTTCACGTTGTATGATTCAAATTCTGCAAACAACATACCCAACACATGATATCTAAGAAAAGGCGTTTATGCTCTACACTGATTATGGCTATAGAATCAATCCGATTAAAGAGGACACTGGCTATAACTGGTTATTTCTTCCTGGTGGGCCTGGATTAGGTTCTCAATATTTAATTGAGTTCAGTGAACAAATTAAACTGCCAGGTGCGATTAAACTTTTGGATTTTCCCAAAGACGGGACGATACCCAAGGGATGCTTGATTTTAATTACTGGAAGGCTGGTCTCATCGATTTATTGAATACTGCCACGAACCCTATACTGGTCACCCACAGTTTTTCGGGAATGTTTATCTTAAATAATCCAGAGTTTGAACACTATTTGAGCGGACTTGTGTTAATGAACACCACCACAGCCAATAGTTTTTTTCATCATGTCAGCGAAATGCAACAAAAACACCATTTACCCGATCTGGTTCCTGCTGCCAGCGAATATCATTTGAATCCTTCGAACGCTACTTATAAAAAATTCTGGGCCACCTACAAATATTATTGTTTTACGGCCCAAGAATTAAGCCGAGGAGAGGCAATGATTCCATTATTAGCCTTTAATAACGAATCTTATTATTACGCCATACAAAATTTTTATGAACATTATCAATGTAAATGGGCTCCTTCACTAATCCCCGCAATGACCCTTAGCAGTGAATATGATTATATATGTCCGCCTCGGATTTTTATTCAAGATAAGAGATTTCAAAAAAAGAATATAATTAATAAAATGATAGCTCAAGCAGGACATTGCCCTTGGCTGGAACAGCTCAATGACGTGCAAAATTGTTTTGATGAGTTTATAGAGTTACTGGCTTAAAGAATATCGGTTTTTAAGTCAATAGACATGCCTCCAACAATTACCCCAACACAAGTTCGATTTTCTGGAGGTGTTTTACTACGGAGCCTTTATTACGCTCCAAAACTGCAGTTGCATTTTTAACCATCAGTTCCTGAGACTCTTTATCGTGATGCAATGCGATAATAGTATCAATCAGCTCATCAGCCTGATGCACTATCCGAATAGCCTTAGCGTCTTTAAGATCATTGCAAATAGCTTTAAAATTATGAACCTGATTTCCACTAATAACAGGAACATTCATTGCAATAGGTTCTAATACATTATGCCCGCCAACAGGCACCAGACTACCACCAACAAAAGCATAATCACTAATCTGAAATAAACCTAATAATTCCCCTAGACTATCCAACACCACCACATCATTAGCATAAGACAAGGTATCAGGATTGCTTCTCAAACCAGTATTAAAACCTGCCTGAACACTCAGCTGATACACTGCTTGGAATCGCTCTGGATGGCGTGGCGCAATAAGCAACACAACGCCTGGAATCGCTTGTTGTAAACGACGTAATTGCGCCAAAATCCGGGCTTCTTCATCATCATGAGTGCTCGCTGCAATAACGACAGTTCTGTCCGCTCCCCAATGCTCTTTTATAGTGTTAAATTTGGCAACATCAATAGTATTCGTTTGTAAATCAAATTTCATATTCCCCAACACCTGAACCCGCTCTTTTCGTGCGCCTAAAGCGATAAAACGTTTGGCATCATCATCACTTTGAGCCAGAATGGCTGAAAATTGATTAAGAATGGGTTTAAACAAAAATTTGAGCTTCATATATCCTTTCGAAGAACGCTCAGATAAGCGAGCATTTGCCAGCAATAACGGCACCTTGGCAGCATGAGCCTGATAAATTAAGTTAGGCCACAATTCAGTTTCCATGACCACTCCAACTCGAGGTCGCGTCTGTTTAAAAAAACGCTTGAGGGCTCCTGGCAAATCATAAGGTACATAGCGATGACTTACTTTAGTTCCAAAGCGCGCTCTAACACGCTCAGAACCTGTTGGCGTCATTGTAGTAACAAGTACAGACCATTGCTTATCTAGCATCGCATCAATTAGTGGTGTTGCGGCAATCACTTCTCCCAGGGAAACCGCATGAAGCCAAACATCTACTGACTTACCGTCACCAACACCTAAACTAAAGCGTTCTAATATTCTCTGTCTATATTCCGGTAACGCTCTCCCCTTCCACCATAACCGAAAGAGGATATAAGGAGTTAGTAAATACATCAAGAAGGAATAGAACAGCCGCATGAAGTGTACCAAAATCTCAAAAAGGCACAGTATATACTCAAAACTGTACCTTGTGCGATATATTGCAATTGAATGCAGACATTTCCCGTTACTATTCATCATGGATTACCGTGAAATAGCAGTTCAGCATTACATGTTACAAATAAAAGTCATCATTTCATTTTTTTACGGTAGTTCAGTGCTATGATAGTAATGTTGGCTTTTTCATGCGTTCTGTCTGATAATTTAACTTACTGTACATTATTATTTATATGCAGTATTTAAGTTGATTACCCTATTGAGGACAAATTTCAACGATGAGTTTTAAGGATTTTTTTACAATATCTACCTGGTGGGGAAAACTTCTGGGAGCATTCTTCGGTTATTTAACTGCAGGACCTCTTGGAGCTCTCTTTGGTATTCTCGTTGGTAATTTTTTTGATAGAGGGTTAGCAACTCATTTCACCAATCCTCATTGGTATTATCTTTCTGAAAAACGGGCAACCGTCCAAAAAGTATTTTTTGAAGCTACCTTTTCTGTTATGGGACATATTGCAAAAGCTGACGGACGAGTTACCGAACAAGAACTGAATATGGCCAGAATACTCATGAAAGAAATGCAATTGAGTAAAGAGCAAAAGACACTGGCAAAACGATTATTTAATGAAGGGAAAGATCCTGATTTTAAATTAGAGGAAACACTTAGTCAATTACAAAGAACCTGCCGAGACAATCGTGATCTGTTAAAATTATTTGTAGATATCCAATATCGAGCGGCTCAGGTTGATGGATTAACAACAAAGAAAATTAAAGCTCTTGATACTGTTTTTTCCTATTTGGGATTTGCCCCTCTTCATAAACAATATCGATTCTACGATGATTTTAGCTACAACTCCTATTCACAGCAACAACAAGGGCAAGAAGAAGCAAGGCAGCGAAGCCAATACAATCAACGCCACCAGCAAGGCCAGGAGTCAGGCTACTCCTCATCACAAAAGCAATATCAATACAGAAGACCATCTCCGCAAAACAGCATGGCTCATGCCTATGCCTTACTGGAAGTAAATCCTGATGCAACCAAACAGGAAGTAAAACATGCTTATAGAAAATTATTAAGTCGCAATCATCCTGACAAATTAATCGCCCAGGGGTTACCTGAGGAAATGATAAAAATTGCTAATGATAAAACCCATAAAATCATGAAAGCTTATGAGTTAATCTGCCAGAACAAGGGCTGGTAAATCCAGTAAGGTAAAAAGCGTTGGCACTCAAGGCTGGTGACAAAAGTTCATAGTGACACAAGATCTACATAATAGAGCATCCCGAAGAGGATTTTTCATCCGAGTCATACTCTAGTCCCTGGCTCAACTTATTTTCAATTGCCTCTATTAATGTGTTTAACGCAACTCCAATAGCAACTCTGTCTTCCTGTCTTTTTGCAAATAAAGTAGTAATAGCCTCTAAATCTTTCCTTGCATTGTCCCGGTTCGGTTGAGTTCCTTCCCAGACTGACTCTTTGCTAAAGCCTCTAATATATCCAAAATCCTCCCCCAAAATTCCATCTCTTCCACATGTCCACCATTGATGAAAAATATCACTGTCAGCCTTCTTAACATCTAAACAGCGAGTAAACGTTTCGGCAGTAAATACTGGCGTCAGGCCAAAGGAAGTATCAGAGTCACAATAATGTTGCGCTAAATGGGCAGGGACTAACGTTTGAGCTTTCCCTACCATTGTGCAAAAATAATGTTCACGCTCTTTTTTAATTCGAAAATTCTTAATATAGTCTTCTAACGTTTTGATCAAAGGGATAAAACCAAAGCTTAATTTATTTTTATAGATCATATCACCCAAAGTATAAGTAATCCCATTGTTCTTAAAATCTTCATATTGGTTACGTAACTCTTTGGTAATGATTCTTTTTTTCTCTAATGGTATATTTGCCTCTTCCAGACAACGTAAAAACATAGTAGACATATAACGAGTGTCCAGAGCTGCCAGCATATATTTAAACGCAGATGTGTTGAATTGACGCTTTGAATAATCGCTAAATTCACCTTCTTGAACCAGCAAGGATAAGCCTTTCATTTTCAAGAGTTCTTCGGCTTTGTTTTGTTCACCGTGGGCAACACAAAGTTGGAATTGATTAAGCCAGTAGCTTGGGGATTGGCGCTCTGCATGGAAAAATCCATAAAAACCTGTTGACGTCTCAGACCATGAGTTAATATCCGTTTTAGTTAAGTAGCCGCCAATTATTTTTAATGCATCTCTATCAATTTCAATTTTCTGGTCGGTTTTCTTTTTCATTAAAATCTCTAAAACCAAATAATGGAACAATATTATACATGATGACCATCAGTGAATCAACAAGGGATTTTTTTTGCATTATTTGCAATTGAATGAGAGCAATAAGTATAAATCAACCCTTCTGTTTCAGGGAGCAGAGCATAGATAGCCGGATACTCAGACCTAATCCAGAATATTTATCACTCAACATTATTAATAGCGATAAGCTGACTTTGTGATAAATATACCGGTTCAATATAAGAAACAGGGATGGGTCTTGGCTGTATATTGGTTTCTGGCAATTTTACCATCCATCCATGAATGTATGAAATTAAGAGTTTTTGCACGTATTCATACTCATGATCAGCACCAGGCATTTCTACTGCTTTATATGCATACGCTTTAAATGCCTTTCCTCTGAATTGCATCTGATCCAGCACTGTGTCGTAATCAAACTGCCCAGCTACATCAAATATTGGGAAACGAAATGAGGAATAACTCTTGTCATCAGTTGAGGTACCGTATGCAGACAATAATACCAGGCCATTAATCATTTTGGATTGAGGCTTGCTAAAATAATCCAGGGATACATTTAACTGTTCTCCATAATGGATCATAACAATACGTTTGTTATTATTCTGCCGTAAAGAACTGATGGTTTCAGGAATTTGATTAAGCCAAGGTGTGGTGTTATTTGAATCGCAATTTAACAAAACAACCGACCAGCCATTGCGAGCAAGTTGTTTTGTAAGCATCACTAATAATTCAGAGTACTCCGGTTGCGCTCCACCGCGTACGATAATAACAGCACCATGCTGCGATTTTTGTGCTGGCCAATAAGGTAAACTAACAGTATTTTGATCGACCTTGATTTCCAATTGCTCGGCAAAAACACATTGAGAAATCGTTAGAAATAAAAGCAGCAGTATCCTTATGCAAGATTTCATATGTCCCTAAAATATATGTCCTGTGGAACAGCCGGGATTAAAAATCCCGGAATGTACGGTTTAAACTGATTTATCTGTAATTTCAATGCCTAATGCATCCAGAACTTCACGCGCCTTGTCTGCCATAATCTGATGGGCAAAAGCAGTAGGATGAACCAGATCAAAAAATAAATACCCATCACAACCATTCATTCGATTGCGTGGTTTTACATTGGCAACCATTTTTAAGACGGATGTACGGCTTAATTCATCGACTATAGAAGTAGAGCAGGTGTCAGTAGTATTGGTTATGCCATAATCATCAGCATGCTCCAATACATCATTAAACGCATGATGCATGTCAAAATACATCCAATTAACATCAGGATAAGCCTGTTTCAAATCATCTACCGTTCTAAATAATGCATCATTGTGCTGGTTTGTAAAATAAGTCAGAACATCAATTGAATCAAACTCCCTCGCTGCCGGTGTTTTACCCAGATCAGGCAGATTAAGGACTAAAATATGTTTTGCTCCCTTTTCTACCAATGTTTGCAAACCATGAGTAATCCCGGTATTAACATTAATTAAGGTTTGTTCCACTTCATTTGGCACGCCCAAATAATTATTAGCCCCAATCCATACCACAAAAAGACTGTTTTCATCAATTTTATTCTTTTGTTCTGCCAGGAATTCTTTAATTTCTCTTCCAAGAGTAAATAATACATCATCATCGTCTTCGTCTACTGAAACACCAGCACCGCCATAAGCATAATCCTTTAAATGCGCTGCAGGATTATCAGGAAAATAAGAAGCAATCAGGCGTTCAATCCATACAGGACCATTAGAAAAACGTCCTTCAAAATAAGGAGGAGATTGAGGCAACTGATGATTCATGAATTCATATAAATTCCCATTATCCGACAAGCTATCGCCGAATATAACTACATTGTTAATTGGAGTGGCAGCAACAATTCCAGAAAATAAAAAAGCACCAATAGTTGCTAATAGTTTCATGAATACCCTTAATTAATTGATTTTTAAAAAAAATACATTGAGGATTATATTATGAAACAAAACGATTAATCAATTTTCCCTCCCTGAAGCTTGACGATGTCTATTGAGTTCCATATTGATCTAAAATGTAAACGTATTTATAGTTCTCTTCTTTTTGAGATTAAATAATGACCCAGTTTGAAAAGGATTTTATTCTAAAATGTCTGTTTTTTTTAAAAGCAGTTTTATCTAGTGAAGATGAATTAAATACTGCAATATCCAGCTATTCTGAAACCAAATCCAGTGATCCTCGTTATCATTCAAACAGTATCATTCCTGCTCATGAATATTGGGCAGAAACAGATAAACTCAAATTCTCCGCGGCAATTTTTGAATCAACTGCACGAGCAACCGAAAGCCTGCTTATTCATCCTGAACTTTCGATATCCGTCAGTTTAGCCACGGCTTATTGGCAATCAAATACCATTCCTTTGCTTTCTATCAATACAGATCCCAACTATCGTATCAATTCCATTATTAATAATTGTTCTTGTCTTGAACTGCAGGTAAGTAATGTAGTTCCTTCTGATAATCCATCATCTGTCATCAACAATAATTTCTACGGCTTTTTCACAACAGCCGCTGTCGGCCTGACAATAGCCGCAATCGGTGTAACTCTAGCATTAACCAAATAACATCACGTAAACAAGAAAGGGGCTATATCTATAGCCCCTTTCTAAAAAAATATCATGAAGGTAGGCCAAAGGAATAAGGAACATCATTCTCCTCATCACTATAATCCTCTTCAATAACATACTTGCCATGAAGTTCATCAAGAACATCCCGAGTTTCTTGTTGGATGTAATGATGCAAACTTCCGGCCTCCTTGTTACTGTACTTATTGGGATTCCTTTCTTTAGTTACAGATACAAGTGAAGCATCTTTTTGTTCTTTTTCTTTAGAAGAGAAAAAATTTCTGCTAAATTTATCTTTCATTAAATTCGTCCTCAAATTATAACTTCTGAATTCTTTCAAACCAATAATATTATGTTCCATACTGATTTCAGGCAAGCACTAATTTATTCTTTATGGTACTTATAAAAGAGGCATAGAGGGAATCATCAGAAATAGTGTGACATTGGTAAAAATTAGCGCATATATCAGAACAAATTTTGTCTGGGGAGCGATGTAACTCCCCAGACTAGAAACTTAGGCACTACCAATTAAGGTCAAGTTCAATTGACGACCGCATACCCATGCTTTAGTCAAATCACGTACGACGTCTTTAGACATACCTTTAGGTAATCGAACAGTTGAATGATCATCATGAATTTTAAGGCCAGTAATATATTTACTTTGTAAGCCGGCTTCATTTGCTATAGCACCTACAATATTTCCTGGTTTAACACCATGAACTTTACCTACATCAATTCGGAATAAATCTTGTGCGCTAGTATCTTCATTGAACTTTTTCCGATCTGTACCAAACGATTTGCGTTCGCTGCCAAAGCCCTTTCTGTCGCCACCAAAACTCTTTCTATCATCGCCAAAACGAGAAGAACGATCAGAAGCTCTTCCTTCGCTGCCTCGGCCAAAACGACCTTCTTTAACGGCTCTGGGAGCCTTGGGTAAAGCCAGTTCTTTTTTCCATGGTAAATCTTTGTGCAACAATAGAGCAAGCGTCGCAGCAACGTCAACAGCTGAAACTTCATGCTCTTTTATGTACTCTTCAACAATACGCTTATAAGATGGAAGGTTTGCATGTTCCAAACGCTCAGTGATATTAGCCATAAAGCGTTGTTGTCTGGCCACTTGAATCATATGATCATTAGGCACAGTAACTTTTTCGATACGTTGACGAGTATGACGCTCAATATTGCTGATTAAACGCGATTCTTTAGGTGTTACAAACAGTATAGTGACTCCAGAACGCCCTGCTCTTCCGGTTCGACCTATTCGGTGTACATAAGTTTCATTATCATGAGGTAAATCATAATTGATAACATGAGTCACACGCTCAACATCCAAGCCTCGTGCTGCAACATCAGTTGCCACCAGAATATCAATAGCCCCTTGTTTAAACTGAGAAATAATGCGTTCACGCAATGCCTGGGTAATATCGCCATGGATGGCCATTGCCCGTAATCCTTGTTGTTGCAGTAATTCGGCAACTTCTTCAGTGCTGCTTTTGGTACGAACGAAGACAATAACACCTTGATAAGCTTCAACTTCCAATACGCGAAGCAAAGCATCAGGTTTCTGATGGCCTGAAGCAAAGAGGAAGCGTTGTTCAATGCTTTTTACAGTAGCCGTTTCCATACGAATTTCCACTGATGCAGGATTCGTTAAGTAAGTACTGGCAATTTGGCGGATACGGTGAGGCATAGTCGCTGAAAATAGAGCTATTTGCTTTTTCTCAGGTAATTTAGCCAGAATCGTTTCAACATCTTCAATGAAGCCCATACGCAACATTTCATCCGCTTCATCGAGGATAAAAGTACGTAAATTATCTAAAGGCAAAGTGCCTTTATCAATGTGATCCAGAATACGGCCGGGAGTTCCAACCACTACCTGCGCACCACCGCGTAATTGTTTTAATTGACGGCCATATTCCTGACCACCGCACAATACGGCAATAGTAGTGCCGCGCTGATGTTTGCTTAATACTTCAAACTGCTCAGCAACTTGAATAGCCAGCTCACGAGTTGGCGCGATAATTAATGCTTGAGTGCCTTGTATTGTTGGAGATAAATTCTGCAGAATTGGCAATGCAAAGGCTGCAGTTTTACCGGTGCCAGTTTGTGCTAATGCAATAGCATCACGACCTTCTAACAATAGTGGAATTGTTTGAGCTTGAATTGGTGAGGGTGTTACAAACGTCATATCATCTAGAGCGCGATTCAAAGCATCTGAAAAATTAAAGGCAGAGAAATTTGTAATTTCTTGAGTCATAGTGTTCCTGATAGTAAAGCGTAAACCTGTAAAAGGCTAAGTAATATAAAAATTGCTCAGTATAATAACAAAATAAACAGGATGATGCACTATATTTATTTATTTTCTCTGAAAAAGAAGGTTATTTTGGGTGTACAAGGTGTGCAAAAGATAAGGCAATGTGACTTTAATTGGAAACAAAAGAACAAAATAAAATCGATTTATTATAAAGATAGACCAATAGTCACTTGAAGAACCGTATCCAAATCCCTCGACTATCTTTCTAACAGAATAGAAAAAGATGACTGTTGCGAACGTCAAACTTATTTACAAAACCGGGCGTCAAAGAAAGTGCTTAAATCAATTTTTCCTGAAAACTCAGCACGATTGACTACTCAACAAAAACTGAAGTCACAATTAACATAGATAAGTAGCGTGACTAATCCAGCAGCAGAAGCATCTATGCACCTAAAAATCAGATACGGCTTTAAATGCTCCGCTGAGATGGCCTCAAGGTCTTGACTGTCTAGATCAAGGCAGCCAAGCGGCACGCCTGGTCAATAGCATGACGGGCATCAAGTTCTAAAGCTTTATAGGCCCCTCCCACCAAATGAACTGTTTTTCCTAGTGCTTTTAGTGGTTCAAATAAATCCTTTAGCTCAGTTTGCCCTGCGCAAATAACGATATTATCGACAGCTAAAATTTGCGGCTTATCATCGATACTAAGATGTAAGCCTTGATCATCAATAAATTCATAACTTACTCCGGAGATCATTTTAACTTTCTTATGCTTCAAACTTAAACGATGGATCCAGCCTGTCGTTTTACCCAAGCGCTTACCCATTTTCTCTTTTTTACGCTGTAATAAATAAACTTCTCTTGGGCTGGGAGTAGTATGTGCGGGTTTCAATCCACCACGATGCTCCCCCTTAACATCAATTCCCCATTCGTCATGAAATTCCTCAGGGGATGTTTGATGTTCATGGGTTAAAAATTCAGCCACATCAAAACCAATTCCTCCTGCGCCAATGATCGCTACCCGTTCGCCGACAGTTACTTTTCGGTTAATGACATCAATGTAACTCACTACCTTCTCATGCTCTATTCCAGGAATATCAGGGGTACGTGGTTTGATTCCTGTTGCGACAACTACTTCATCAAATTCTTTTAATGATTCAACGGTCGCCTCAGTACTCAACTGAATGTCCACCTTGTATTTTTGTAACTGATAATTAAAATAATCCAAGGTATACTGGAATACTTCTTTACCAGGAATTTGTTTGGCCAAATTAAACTGGCCCCCTACCCGATCATTTTTTTCAAATACAGTTACCTGATGCCCTCGTTCAGCAGCAACCGCGGCAAAAGCCAGACCCGCAGGCCCCGAACCCACAACAGCAATTGCCTTTGGTTGATGAACCGATTGATAGATTATTTCTGTTTCATTACAAGCGCGTGGGTTCACCAGGCAAGAAGCCGATTTATTAACAAAAACCCGATCCAGACAAGCTTGATTACAAGCGATGCACACATTAATTGCTTCTGATTCACCTCGCTTTGCTTTTTCTGCAAAATGCGAATCAGCTAAAAAGGGCCTGGCCATCGAAATCATATCAGCAACACCATCTTCCAGTAACTGATTAGCCAGCTCTGGCGTATTAATACGGTTAGAAGTAATTACCGGAATAGTGACTTCTGGCTTTAAATGCTTGGTAATTTGAGTAAACGCTCCTGCAGGTACCATAGTTGCAATAGTAGGAATACGAGCCTCATGCCAGCCGATTCCCGTATTAATGATCGTAGCTCCGGCCTGCTCTATCGCTTTAGCGAGGAGGACAACCTCTTCCCAGCTGCTGCCGTCAGCAATTAAATCCAGCATAGACAAGCGGTAGATAATAATAAAATGTTCACCAACAGCTTCTCTAACCGCGCGCACGACTTCAACAGGAAAACGCATGCGATTTTCGTAAGTACCACCCCACTCATCTGTGCGCTGGTTAGTGTGAGATACGATGAATTGATTAATCAAATATCCTTCACTGCCCATAATCTCAACTCCGTCATACCCCGCTGCTTGAGCTAAACGGGCACAACGTGCAAAATGCTTAATGGTTTTTTTAATCCGCCACTTACTCATTACCCATGGTTTAAAAGGACTGATTGGCGATTTAATGCCGCTGGGGGCAACAATAAAAGGATGATAGCCGTATCGGCCAGCATGCAATATCTGCATTGCAATTTTACCACCAGCTTCATGTACGGTATGGGTCACTAATTCATGCCGATGCTGCTCTTTACTGTTGGTTAATTTGGCAGCAAATGGAGTAAGACGCCCTGCACGGTTAGGAGCAAATCCTCCCGTCACAATCAAACCGGCACCACCTAAGGCTCTTTCACGATAAAACTCTGCCAAACGCCCCAGATTTTCTTTGTCTTCTTCGAGCCCAGTATGCATGGATCCCATTAGCAACCGATTTCTTATTTGCGTAAATCCTAAATCTAATGGCTGGAACAAAGCTTTAAATGGGGTATTATCAATTCTCAATTCCATGAGTGCTCTCTAAAATTAACGGCCTAAAAATAATATTGATTATGATACAGCAACCACTTTTTTAGCAAGAGACGAATTTAATGAATAATAATTTTGAAATCGATTCGCAATTAAAGCCCCAACCACAGCAATTCCACCGCCAAGCAAAGAAAGCAAAGAAGGGATTTCATTAAGAATTAAAAATCCAAGCAAGGTAGATACTAAAGGCAAGGCATAAAGTGTGATAGCAGCCTTAGACGCGGAATATTGATTCAGTACATAACCCCAGGCAAGATAAGCCAATGCAGCAGGAAAGATACCCATATAGAGTACAGCCAAAGTCGATTGACTATCTGCTGTTTTGATTTCGTGCATTAATCCAGGCAAAAACATCAATAAGAATAAGGTGCCACCCCACATGACCCATGAAATGATGGCGACAGGATGATAGCATGTCAAAAAACGTTTCTGCACTATAGTCAAAACAGCGCCCATTAAAGCAGAAATTAATAATAATCCTATTCCTTGCCTCAAATCAGCTTGAGCTCCTTCTCCCCAGGCAAGAAGCAAGAGCCCCAACAAACTGATAACAATGCCTAACCAGACTCCAAATCGTAATTGCTCTTTTAAAAATATGATAGATAAAAAAACTGTAAAGACTGGCATTAGACCTACAATAAAACTTGCTGTTCCTGCTGAGACAGTCATTTCACCATAATTCAAGCAAATATTGTAAACTCCTATTCCAGCCACTCCAGTCAACAACAATTGAAGACGATGGCTCCAGAGTATCGTGGTTTTAATATTTTGATTGTAATAAATCAAAGCAATGCACAAAGATGCGATTATAAAACGAAATAGAGCCAACGGTCCTGGAGAATAAGCGGCTAAAGCCATACGAATACCAACATATGCAGAAGCCCAAAAGATTATGGATGCAATGAGGACACAATGTACCTTGAATGAATGCATTAACACATCTCGTAACAAGAAAGAATAATATTTTAACAGAATCGGCCTTAATCAACCAAGAGATGTTAGTAACTCCTTGATTTTAATAAAGAGATCGACTGGCATAAATCACTATCTTGAGTAATACTAATGTAGGTTCAAAATAGCAGGAATCAAAATGACTAAACTATCTACTTTTGTTATTGCTTCACTATTAAGCGTCAATGCAGCTCACGCAGCGCAAATGTCTGCCACAATCAATACTACAGGTGCAAATGAACACTCTGTAGGGGAAATTATTTTTACAGAAACACCTTATGGATTACTTGTTACTCCAAATCTGAAAGGAATGCCCCCAGGGTTGCGCGGTTTTCACCTGCACCAACATCCCAATTGTGGCGCAGATGGGATGGATGCAGGAGGACATTATGATCCAGCCAAAACCAACAGCCATCAAGGCCCCTATGGCAGCGGACACCTTGGTGATCTCCCTGTTCTTTATGTGTCTGATGAGGGTATAGCCAACACTCCCACCCTAGCTCCAAGGTTGAAATTAAAAGATCTGACTGGCTTAACGGTAATGATTCACGCGAATGGTGACAATTACAGCGATACCCCTCCGTTAGGTGGTGGTGGTGCACGCATAGCCTGCGGAGTGATAAAATAGGAGAGAGTAATGGAGGCTTAACTTGTCGTAGATACAAGCCAGGCCTATTTGTGCACAATCAACTGGGGTGCATGGCATTGAACAAACATAATGAATCAATAAATAACAGCATGGAATGTATAAAAAAATGCCAGAATCACTCGGTGCATAGCGTAATACGGGATTCCGTGAGGAGTGAGCCGCTTTTCCCGCATTACGCAATGCTAATGCGGCTACAAAACGGAGATATCCCTTCATAATCCCGCCTTAGCTATCTCAACCAACAACGACAGTCCATATTGATTCGTTACACAGTCAACCAAACCGCCTACTCACATAAACCGCATTAATCACCGCACTGATTCTGCCCACTCGTGCTATAGCTGATGCGGATAATCCATGTTCTTTTAATTGATTGGCATGAGAGCTCACACAAGCACCACAGCCATTTAGTGCAGATACAGCCAAAGAAAAGAGCTCAAAAGTAACCCGATCAACTCCGGGATTCATCATGCCCTGCATCCTTAACCCGGCAGGGATGTGCTCTACCTCAGGATTATCTGCTAAATGGACAAAGCGGTAATAGATATTGGTCATTGCCATCAGACTAGCTGCCAACTGTGACGCAGTGATCACCGCATCGTCTGCAATTTCTTCTTTTATTTCTTTAATTAGCCTTTGGTCTCCTAAAGAATAAGCCACAGCTAAAGCCGAACCCAATATTTGCTGTTCACTAAGCCCATCATTTTGTGTTACATCCAGAACCTTGCCCAGATTTAGTCTGATGTCTTTTGCAACCTCTGGAATCTCTTGTCTTATATTGTCTAGCATAATGACTATCTCCTACTGTTATTATTTGACATGAATGGTTTCTTCGCCTTTTTTCCAATTACAAGGGCATAGCTCATCTGTTTGCAATGCATCAAGAACCCGTAACACTTCGGCTGGGTTTCTTCCTACGTTTAAATCGGTAACCATTACAAATCGAGTAATTCCTTGTGGATCAACAATAAAGGTAGCTCTTTGGGCGACTCCTTCTTGTTCATCCAGAATTCCTAATTGCCCGGTTAATTCGCGCTTCACATCCGCCAACATAGGGAAGGGAAGAGTATTTAAATCTGGATGCTGATTTCTCCAGGCCAGATGCACAAACTCACTATCAGTACTACCACCAAGTATCTGGGCATCACGATCATTGAATTCAGCATAAAGCTTGCCAAATTCGGCAATTTCAGTGGGGCAAACAAAAGTGAAGTCCTTTGGCCAAAAAAAGACAACTAACCATTTTCCTTGATAAGTCTCATTCGACACAGTCTGAAATGCATTATTCAAATCATTGCTTACGGTTGCTTTGACTTGAAATGAAGGAAATCTATTGCCTACAGTAATCATCATGGCTCTCCTCGATAAATTATTAGACTCTCATTGTTAAAATTAGATGAAATTAAATAATAAATAAAATCAATTGTTTTTATTGAATTGATAGATAATAGTTATCAAAAAGTCTAATTCAACATTCATTGTGTAAAAAATTTGGTATTTATGACTTTTATAAACTACTTTTAAAGGAGGGCCTATTGAAGGATATCATATGGAAGACCCATTCTCTGCATTGCTAAAATCCTTACAATCTGTATTTCATTTTGAAGCAATGAGACATGGAAAATATACCTATCCTCCTGTTCAGGAATTAAAGGAAGCTATTGAGCACTATAGCATTAAGCCTGAAGCCCATAATGCGTTTATTAGTTTACTTCACGCAATAAAGGAAGCACTACCTTACCTTGAAAAATGGAAGGTTAATTTTAATGCAGTAAGGAAAACAATGGATGCGATGGCAAAACAACATCATATGCCCTCGATTGACTGGAATATAGTGCTTGCTCATCCCAAGATATCACAAAAATTCCAATTCAGTGCTCTGAATCATTCAAAGAATGAAATCGATTTGACTGTCTGGCTTACAAACAAAACAGGAAAACAGTTCACTCAGCTGGATCATGCAGAGTTGACTCAAGCAATGGTGGAACAC